>JAFLJO010000041.1 GCA_022712975.1 Desulfocapsa sp. | reverse complement strand
GCCTCACGGGTCTTTTCCCGAAAATAGTGCGCCTTTGCCAGCAACTCACGATCAGAACTCTCCTTATCACGAAGCTGGACAATTTTAGCACCACCCGCAATAACCTGATCAAGCCACTCCATATCACTGCGACCGGCAGCCAGCCTCTCACAACTCACCGGATAGACCCCGACCTCATCTTCAAACTGTTTGAGACGTTTTTTATATAGCTGATTATTCACAACACCCTGTGCTATCCGAACCATAATTTTTCCCTTTATTGGTAAGCGTTCACCAGGTGAATGCTTACGAAACCAAGTTTACTGTAAATCAGCACTTGTGGTGAACGGTTACCTTTATTGTATCATATTCCAACCTAACATTGTGAGCATTAACACGAAACTTGCTTTTTCAACCTTTCTCTGTTAGGTTTCTTCTTCTGTAGGAGTAGTCATTTCACTATGACTTAAGAAAATAATTGCAGTCAAAAAAAGTTCAGCACAACGGAACATCATAGTTCGTGCCACTGAATTTCCTCCTTCCTCCTTACTACCCCCTTCTCCCTGTTATGGCACAAAACCGCCAAACAACAATACGCTCCTATATGAGCACAGAAACATAGGTACACGATGTCAAAAAAACATGCAACATTGACCATAGAAGGAAAAAGCTACAAACTTCCACTAATCGAAGGAACTGAAGGCGACAAAGCCATCGATATCAGAACACTGCGCAACGCAACCGGCTATATCACTCTCGACTCCGGCTATATGAATACCGGTTCCTGCGACTCTGCTATAACCTTTCTTAATGGAGAGAAAGGGATTCTCAACTATCGGGGCTATGGTATAAATGAACTTGCTGAAAAATGCTCCTTTGTGGAGGTCGCCTACCTTTTGCTCATTGGAGAACTCCCTACCCGTGAGCAACTGGATCACTTTCGCTCACTCCTGTCTCGCTTTGCTTTGATCCACGAGGACATGATCCACTTTTTTGATCATTTCCCTCCTAATGCACCTCCCATGGCCATACTTTCCACCATGGTTAACACTCTCCATAATTTTTATCCGGAGATGAGCGGTGACTCTGATGAAGAATTGTTGATTATTGCTGCCCGTCTTATCTCAAAAATCAGGACAATAGCTGCATTTTCTTACAAGAAATCAGAGGGGCATCCATTGATTTACCCACGTTATGACCTCTCCTACTGTGGTAATTTTCTTAATATGATGTTTGACAAACCAGTAAAGCCCTATGTTGTCCAACCTGAAGTAGTTGCCACCGTCAATAAACTCATGATCCTCCATGCCGATCATGAGCAAAATTGTTCAACATCTACGGTTAGACTGGTTGGAAGTGCTGGAGTAAATCTTTATACATCTATCTCGGCAGGTATAAGCGCTCTCTGGGGACCGCTTCATGGTGGAGCCAACCAGGCTGTTATTGAGATGCTTGAAGCCATCCATCAGGACAATAACGATTTTGAGAAATACATCAAAAAAGCAAAAGATCGCAACGACCCATTCCGTCTTTCCGGATTTGGTCACAGGGTCTATAAAACATTTGATCCGCGGGCTACAATTCTTAAACAAGCCTGTGATCAAACACTTCAGGCACTAAACGTGGATGATCCATTACTGGACATTGCCAAAGAGCTGGAAGAGATCGCCAGAAGTGATGATTACTTTATCAGCAGAAACCTCTACCCCAATGTGGATTTCTATTCCGGCATTATCTATCGGGCAATGGGTATCCCCACTAACATGTTCACTGTGATGTTTGCCATGGGCAGATTACCAGGATGGATTTCCCACTGGACAGAGATGACATATGGTTCTGGCGATCACCGAATCGGAAGACCGCGCCAAGTGTATACAGGTTACAAGAAACGTGGATTCGTTCCAATCCACGAACGAAATTAAACAACTAATGGCAACGAAAACAGAACACTGATACCCTGCTGCACGCAGGGCATTATGTTCATGTATCGGAAAATCAAAGTTTCTGTGGGAGTTGTTCCTATGTTGCTTGCCGAAAACCGCATACCGAATACCGAATACCTTCTGCCCGCAGGGCATCATGTTCAGCCTTTTGCCAAGCTTTCACCAATCTCAAAATTAACGACAAGTGGAACATCGAGCTTAAGAGCATCTTCCATTGCAGCTTTGACTACTTTTTGAGTTGCTGCAAGTTCACTTTCGGGCAGTTCAAAAACAAGTTCATCATGAATCTGGAGAAGTAATCTGGCTGAAAGATTTTCTTTTTGTAAAGCAGGAACAACTTTAATCATGGCAAGTTTGATAATATCAGCCGCTGTTCCCTGGATGGGAGTGTTGATTGCGGTTCTTTCAGCAAATTCTCTTCTGCTTTTATTTTTTACATTTATTTCAGGAAGCATGCGCCTCCGATTGAGCAGTGTGGTGACGTAGCCATCAATTCCTGCCTGTGCTACAACTTTACCCATAAACTCTTTTACGCCGCCATACAGATGGAAATATTTATCTATAAATCTACTGGCTTCTTTGCGGCTGATATTCAACTGATTGGCAAGCCCAAAGCTGGACATTCCATAGACAATGCCAAAGTTAATGGATTTTGCTACACGCCGCATGTCAGAAGTTAAGAGCAGAGGGGACACCGCAAAAAGTTCTGCTGCAGTACGTGCATGAATATCTTCCCCGTTCTGAAATGCGTGTAAAAGAGCAGCATCCTGTGAAAAATGAGCCAGTACCCGAAGGTCAATCTGTGAATAATCAGCAGAAAGAAACAGAAGATTTTCACGAGGGATAAAGGCCTTCCGAATACGATTGCCCTCTTCTCTACGAATGGGGATATTCTGCATATTGGGATTACTTGAAGATAACCTGCCCGTTGCAGTTACAGTCTGATTAAATGATGTATGAACTCGACCCGATTCGGGATTAATCAGCTTTTTCAATTTTTTTACGTAGGTGGACTGTAGCTTTGCAAGGATACGGTAACGCATAATCTTTGCAGGAATTTCATGCCTGGAAGCAAGTTTTTCAAGCACTTTCATGTCCGTGGAATAGCCGGTTTTTGTCTTGCGGCCATGGGGCAATCCCAGCTCTTCAAAAAGAAGAACTCCCAGCTGCCTGGGTGATTGAATATTAAAATTATATCCGGCAAGCTCATGTATGTCTTCCCTTAGAGTATCCAGCTCTGTTTGAAACTCCTCTTCCAGATGATCAAGAACTGCTTCGGAAACGGTTATTCCGGCAAGTTCCATATCAGCAAGGATCGGAATAAGTGGAGTTTCAACATCGAGAAACAGTTTATACTGATCCGATTCTTTAAGAAGTGGTTCGTAAGCCTGCCAGAGAACAAACGTCCCGTACACATCTTCACAGCTATAATCACAGGCCTGCCTGATCCCTGTGTATGCAAAACAGTTTTCACTTTTGGGATCATCAACAACCTGATCAAAGGCGGTAAGAATATAGTCATGCTCAAGACAGAGTTCGTCAAGCTTTAGTGATCTTCTCCCAGGTTGCACAAGGTATGCTGCAATCATGGTATCGTACAGAGGGCCCTGCATGGTGCAATTACAGGATTTTTTCAACACCGAATAATCATATTTTATATTATGACCCAACTTAGGCAATTCAGGAGATTCAAGTAATGGAGCAAGCGTATCAAGCACGATTGATTGCTGCAACTGACCTTCAACCAGACTACCGTCTTCCGCACAATGTCCGACAGGGATATACCAGGCAGATTCAAGATCAGTACACAATGATATTCCCACCAAAGCAGCACTGGATACATCGAGAGAAGTTGTTTCAGTATCAATCACAAGAAGGGCTGCCTTATTGATATGCTCTACAACGCTATTTAATTCTTCGACAGTCTGTACCAGCTTAAACCCTTTTGTGGGAACAGGGATCGCCTTGCTTTCCTCCTTCACCATACTGCTGAACCCAAGACGTGTGTAGAGGTCATTCAGCTTTTCATCATCTGCTTTCTGAGGCAGGTATCCTGAAAGCTCAACAGGAACAACAGCATCATATTTTAAGCGAATTAAATCTCTTGAAAGAAATGCTTTTTCTTTGTTTTCTTCAAGGCGTTCTTTGAGCTTTGATTTTTTCATGCCCGCAAGCTCGTCATACACTCCTTCAAGGCTTCCATATTGGTTTATAAGTTTCTCTGCGGTTTTCGGGCCCACTCCAGGAACTCCTGGAACATTATCAGAGCTGTCACCCATAAGCGAATAACAGTCAAGCAGCTGTTCTGGTTTTACATGATATTTTTCTTCAACGGCTGCAATATCCATGACCTTATTTTTCATGGGATCCCACATCACAACATGCTCATTAACCAGTTGCAGCAGATCCTTGTCTCCTGAAACCACAACAACCTTTTTTCCCTGACTGCTGAGAAGATGAGCAGCAGATGCAATAATATCATCGGCCTCAAGTTCCTGAGTCTCAAAACAGGGGATATTCATGGCACGTACCAGTTCCTTGATATATGGAATTTGTACGGCTAAATCTTTAGGCATGGGGGGACGATTCGCCTTATAATCAGGATAAATATCGTGACGAAACACAGGCCCCCTCATATCAAAGGCCACTGCGAGATATTGTGGTTTTTTATCCTTTAAAAGACGTCGCAGAATATTCATAAACCCGAAAACTGCGTGGGTGGGCATGCCTTCACTATTGGTCAGCGGAGCTACGGCATGGTAAGCACGATAGATATAGGCACTTCCATCAACAAGATACACTTCATCAGTCACAATTATTCCTCAATTTATTCGACGCTTACAGATTCTTTAACAAATTACGAGCATCTGTTCCAAAGACCTGGCGGCCAGTTTTGCAGTTTCAGGATCAACAATAATCTGATTCTTCACCTCACCATTTGCAAGGTTATCAAGGAGCCAGAGAAGATTCACAGGTTGGTTGCAATCCATGGTTGGACATTGGCAGGTTGTGGGGGCAAGAAGGTGAATCTCTTTATCCGGATGATTATGCTTTAAACGATCAACCAGATTAACTTCTGTGGCAATAGCCCACTTGCTTCCTGCGGGTGAGTCATTTACAGCAGCTATAATCGTCTCAGTAGAACCATATTGGTCAGCAATACTCACCACATCCCTGGGACATTCAGGGTGAGCAATAATTTGAATATCAGGTTCTTTCAGTCTCCACTGGCGGACATGGTCTGGTAAAAAACGCATATGGACTTCACAATACCCATCCCATAACAAAATTTTAGCCTGTTTTAATTCCTGAACCGTATTGCCGCCAAGAAGTTCTCCACGTCTCCAAAGCACTATCTGTCCATCTGGAATCCCTAGTGCGGCAGCAGAGTTTCGACCTAAATGTTCATCTGGAAAGAAAAAGACTTTTTCGCCCTTATCCAGTGCCCATTGCAAAACCTTTTCACCGTTGGAAGATGTACAAACAGAGCCTTCCCGCTCGCCAACAAAGGCTTTAATGGCAGCAGATGAGTTCACATAAGTGACAGGAACCAGATTTTTTTCCTGTTCCATAACCCCAACACTCAAAAGCTCTTTGTATGCCTGGCTCACTGCACCTACGGTGGCCATATCAGCCATGGGGCATCCTGCATGAAGGTGGGGAAGCATCACTTTTTGACCGGGACGAGCCAAAATGTCAGCAGATTCAGCCATAAAATGAACACCGCAAAAGATAATAAATTCACGATCACTGATGGCTGCGGCCTCTTTTGCAAGTTTTAGGGAATCGCCCGCAAGATCTGCAAACTGGAAAATATCCTGCTGTTGATAATGATGACAGAGGATCAGCAGGTTATCTGCTAGCTCTTGCTTACGCTTAGTAATCCGAGCGAGTATTTCTCCACGTTCAAGGCTGTAATATTCAACCCCTAAATCCTGCTGCTGTAATACCATCTGGCTTCGTTCCTTAAAATAAATGATTTAATGTACAATGGTTGTGATGGACTCTTTTTTACCATTGCCACGAGCTTATATCAAGCAAGGCATGATGCTTTTGCAAAAGAAAAGCCCTGTACAGAATCCTCTGCACAGGGCCTCTAAAAACAATAGAACCATTATCCTATTTAAGTATTCATTCGAACCCATGAAGCCTGCGGCCCTTTATCTCCATGACTTTCACCGTAGATAACCGCGTCACCTTCAGTTAATGCATCAATTGAAATATCCTTTAAAGCATTTTCATGAAAGTATATTTCCCTGGCATCCTGGCTCACAATGAACCCATAGGATTCATAGGGCGACACTTTTCGGATCACACCAAACTGAGTTCCCTCATCAACCTCACCACCATTATTCTTTTGAGATTGCTGTTTCTTGCGCTGCATCTCTTTCATCTGCTGAGTGAGCACATCAAAAGCTTCAATAAGCAGGCTCCCGACATTCTCCCCTTTTCTGGCAACAACAACAGTATCACTTGGAACAGAAGCAACAAGTTTTAACTCGTAACCACCTTCTTTATGGTGGGCTGTTCCCGCAATGGAAACACGGAGGTGAAGAACAAAACTGGCGAAATGTCGCACTAGTTTATCTCTTTCCTCATCAATTTTTTTCTGCCAGCTTTTCCGCAACTCAACATTTCGGGTATCAACCTTTAGATCCATACGGTTCCTCCATTAAGCTACAATGATAACATTCAATATTGTCATCATCACCAAACGCATCCTTAGACACGCACTCTGGCACGACTTAAGACTTCCGGGTACTGGTAGTAATACACACATTGCACAAGGTACTTCCAGCCGGACAGCTAAATCATACCCTTTCTATTATTATATAGTTTATATGCAGATAATCAAGATATGTTACTAATTATTCAATTGTGAATTGTAATTTTACCACAGCCCAAAAAAGACTGCAGCCAAAAGGAGCAGCCAAGTCATATCACCTAAAACAGTGTGCTTTCATTTTAAATGATCTTTAATCACTTTTTTTGTTTATACTTAAACTATACTGTAATCCGTCTTCGACAGCCTACAACTTTCCCCTCTGAAATCTGCATATCCATCTTGACCACTTCGGCAATCCGCAACCTTTCTTAACCAGCCTTGAATCATTTCCCTTTTCCGCGGCAATGCTAACTGGTATAAAGAAGTTTGCAGGTTTTAATGCTACAGGAACAACCCCCATGGTATCCATTATGACAACAGAACAGATCGGAGTCGTACTTCTAAATATGGGCGGGCCCGAAAAATTAGATGACGTACGCCCCTTTCTCTATAATCTTTTTTCAGATCGAGAAATCATACGCCTTGGCCCAAGCTTCATGCAAAAGCCCTTAGCCTGGTACATTTCCAAAAAACGTGCGCCAAAAAGCATGAAGACCTATGAATTGATCGGAGGGGGATCACCACTTATCAGAATCACCCGTGAACAGGGAAACGCTCTTGAAAAAGTGCTTACGGAACATGGTAACTATACGGTGGTAAGTGCCATGCGCTACTGGCATCCGGACACTGATACAACGCTGAAAAAACTGGCTGATAAAGGGATCAGCAAAATAATAGCTCTCACCCTGTATCCTCACTATTCCTGTGCAACCACCGGGTCGTCAGTGCAGGAGCTAAAACGCAGTATCACCAGGTCAAATAGTCATTTTGATCTAATTAAAGTTATCGAATCATGGCCATCCGAGCCTGGCTACATCCAGACTTTGGCCGCAAATATTGAAAAAGCAGCCCTTACATTTGGATCGAATCAACCCCAGGTTGTGTATAGTGCGCACAGTCTGCCAGTCTCTTTTATTGAAGATGGCGATCCCTATGTCGATCATATAAAAGAAACGATCAATCAGGTGGAAAAAATAACAAATCGTCCGGGGAAACTCTGCTTCCAAAGCAGATCAGGCCCGGTTCAGTGGCTCTCTCCATCCACCCCTGATATGCTTGAAAGTCTGGCAAAAGACGGATGTATGAATATTCTCATGGTTCCAATAAGTTTTGTTTCCGACCATGTGGAAACGCTCTATGAAATTGATATGCTTTACCACGATCAGGCACGAGATCTTGGAATGAAGCTTAAATCCAGTGAATCACTTAACTGTAATCCAACATTTATCAACTGCCTGAAGGAATTGATCCTTGCCAAATGAGCAATGCACATCTAAAAAAATACGGACAGCCAGATCCAACCATTTCACTGGCCAGAACGAAACAATAAAGTGAGCAAAGATGAGATCGCCACTCTTTTTGGAGAATCCGAAGAGTTACTGCGAAACAAACAGAAAAGCTAACTCCATTATTTCATTTTTTCTATATTTTGTCCTATCTGAAAACGGCGCATCCCGACATTCAGTAAAATCCCCAAGCCGAGCAACGTAGTAAGCAAAGAAGACCCGCCATAACTCACCAACGGCAGTGGAATTCCGACAACTGGCAAAAAGCCGAGTATCATAAGAAGATTAATCACAGCCTGCCAGAAAATCAACATCACCACGCCAAAAGAGAGAAATACTCCAAAGCGATCCCGGGCAGTCATAGCAATATATAATCCACAGATAAGCATACCGAAATAGACAGTGAGAAAAACGAGGCTTCCTATAAATCCCCACTCTTCACCCAATACTGCAAAAGCAAAATCGGTATGCCGTTCAGGTAGAAAATGTAAATGCCCCTGTGTCCCCTCCTGATATCCCTTCCCGCTAATTCCGCCACTCCCTACGGCAATCTTGGATTGAAGAATTTGATATCCCTGTCCCATGGGATCTTTTTCCGGATTTAATAGTGTTTCAATTCTACGTTTTTGATACTCTTTTAAAAGATAAAACCAGGCAAACACTCCCGCAGCACTGCCAAACACAATGCCACAAGCATAGGTCTGCCAACGGACTTTTGCAAAAACAGTCATCGATACAAAGATGATACCAAGCATCAATGCCGTCCCAAGATCTGGCTGTTTAAGAATTAGAAGAAACGGTAATCCAGTGAGAAGAACAGGAGTAACCATCTCCTTAAGCCCATAGCCTTCAGTCTTTTCTTTACGGGTATAATAACTGGCTAAACTCACAACCAGTGACAACTTTGCAAGCTCGGAAGGCTGCAATTTAAAAAGTCCCAGGTTAATCCAGCGTTGCGCCCCACCGGCAGTATTTCCTGCAAAAAGCACAAAAAGTAGTAACAAAACAATAAAAAAATAAAAGGGATAATTCCAAGTATGAAGATTTTTATAGTCAAAACAGAGAATGAAAAGAATAGCCAATACACCGAAAAGAAATAAATAGCATTGCTTAATATACGGTGGTATGCCCCAGGGAGAAGGGGGGTACGAGGCACTATAAAGATTCGCCAAGGCCATTCCACTGATGCCCACCAGCAGGATCAGCAGAATCCAGTCAAAACTATAAAAATATCTTCTATCTAGACGAAGCATTGCTTTCTCTACTCTCCCTTTTCTTTATTTTCTTCTGCTTCTGCTTCTGCTTCTGCCGCCAACGCCAGGTGTTCAGCAAAATAGCTTCCCAGTATGGCACGGGCAACGGGTGCAGCAACTGCACTGCCGTGCAAACCATGTTCAACAAGAACAGTTACTGCTATTTCTGGATCTTCCGCCGGAGCATAACAGGTAAACCAGGCATGATCACGAAACTTATAGGGGATATCTTCCTCTTTTAAATGTTGATGTTGTTTCAACCGTACAACCTGTGCTGTACCTGTTTTACCACTAATGGTCAAACCTTTAATCCGTATTTGTCTGGCAGTCCCGCGCTGCCCCTGAACAACCTCTTCCATGCCCGTCCGAATAAGCGGCAGGAACTTCTTTTCACCTTTTGTTAATTCCTCAAGCAGCACCGGCTCAAACTGAAACAGAACGTTACCGTCAGGGTCGGTTACTTTCTCGATCAATTGCGGCTGGTATTGTTTTCCGCCATTGGCAATAGTTGCTGTCATCAAACATACCTGCAGGGGTGTTACAAGGTTAAAACCCTGCCCGATTGCAACGGAAAGAGTCTCTCCATCCTGCCACTTCTCTTTGTGTCTCTTTTTTTTCCACTCTTCTGTGGGAGTAAGACCTTTTTTTTCATGTTCCATTTCAATGCCTGACTTATGTCCAAGCCCGAATTTATTCGCCATTTCAGCAAGCTTGTCAACGCCCACACGCAAACCAACCTGATAGAAATAGACATCACAGGATTCGGCAATTGCCCTGGTCAAGTTCACCGCACCATGTCCACTCCGTTTCCAGCAATGATATCGTCGTTTTCCGAAATAGAAATGTCCCGGACAATAATAAACCGTATCTTTATCGATGACACCGGCAACAAGCCCTGTCATTGCCGTTATCATCTTATAAACGGATGCCGGAGGATACATTGCCTGTACCACCTTATTAATAAGAGGGTGTTTGGGATTATCGAGCAGAGCGTTCCAGTTTTTATGAGAAATACCACCAACGAACTGATCAATGGGAAGTACGGGACTTGAGGCGAGCACAAGCATACGGCCTGTTTTTACTTCCATGGCCACAACAGCACCGGCTTTCCCCCCGGCAGCCATCAGATCTTCAGCTACTTTTTGCAGCTCGGCATCAAGCGTTAACTGGATCTCATTGCCGGGAAGTGGTTCAATACTTCTCAAAAGCTGTTGTTCGAAACCTCTTGCATTTACTTCGGAAGAGCTACTCCCTTTCCCTCCACGCAGATCAGCTTCACGCAGACGCTCAACCCCCATCTTACCGATTAAATCACCGCCTGTATATATAGCAGTGTCTCGTGCCGCCAGTTCCTTTTTACTAATCTCACCCAGATACCCGATGACATGTGCTGCAAGGTTACCATAATGATAAACCCTGGAAGGAATGACCTCGATGCGAATTCCCGGAAACTCCTGATTATGATTTTCAACATATGCAAGGGTTTCCCAATCAACATCTTCCATTAATCTTACAGGAATGTGCTTGGGCTTATTACCGGCATCTCTTAACTGCTCCCAAAGATCCGAGATATCAAGATCCAGTGCAGTGGCAAGCTTTTTCAGCAATTCGTCAATATTGTTTGAATCTTCCCGAACAAGAACCACATTGAAAGATGGGCGGTTAGTCACCATCTCCCTTCCCATCTTATCTTTAATACTTCCGCGCGGTGCTGCAACCTCACGCATCCGCACCCGATTGTTTTCTGCCCGGTTTTTGTATTCATCACCTTTATGGATCTGAAGAAACCATAGCCGTCCGACAATAATGGTTGCAAAAAAGAGAATAACAATGCCGGCAAAAAGAACTCGCTTTTTTAACGAATCAAGTTCAGCATCATCATGCTCATCTATCTCTTCAAGATTTTTATATCCAGACCACTTCATTTATTTAAACTCACCGAAATTGATTTCCGCCGCTTCTCTTTAAACTTTTTGAAGCCCTGCGTCGTGTTACAATTTTTTCATACACCCAGCTGAAAAAGAGAAAACATGGAATGGATGCAACAAGAAGAATAAATGTCTCCTGCACCACCCTTGCCCAGGACCAGGGTGGAAGAGTGCCTGGTTGTGTTAAAGAGAAAAAAAGATAAAAGATACATTGCACAATAAAATAGCTCACTCCGACCAGCGGAATCTGAAAAGTCTTTTCATTTACTGAACTGTTTTGACACAGGAATTTCACAATCGAGAAAACAAGCAACATCAGCAAAGGATATGTACCTGGGAAAATCCCCGAACTCACATCCATGAGCCAGCCAAGGAGGAAAGCAAGGAGTAATCCAGGAAACCAGCTAAATTTATAAGCCGAAAAAACCAATAAAATAAATGCAAGATCAGGACGTCCAAGCCAGTGGGGAAAATAATGAAAAACAGTGGTCTGAATCGCAATGAGAATAAAGCCAAGAAAAAGAAAACACAGTGTTACCATAACTACTTTCCCAAAGAAGAGGTGGAGCGACTGAACTTGTCGATTTCCAACTGCTCCTCAGAAAGATTGATATGAAAAAATTCCAGACTGGAAAAATCAACTGCGGGCTTCACTTCAATTTCCAGAAACATGCCGCGCCGTTTTGAATACACTTTGGAAACAGTTCCAAGGGTAATTCCTGGCGGAAAAACCCCACCAATACCAGCAGTAACGACAGTATCCCCTTCCTCGACAACTCCGTTTTTCAAAACATACTGAAGGATATAACCCTTTTCTCCTGCACCTTTAAGAATTCCACGCACTCGACTTTTCTGAACAATTGCATCAATGGCACTGGATGGTGCATTGGCAAGTAGTATTTTCGAGTAATTATCAGATACCTGGATCACCTGTCCCACAACTCCACGAGAATTTCGTGCAACCATCCCTGTAACAACACCATCATTCCCACCACGATCAACAATTAAAGTCTGGAACCAGAAAGATGGGTCTTTACCCACCACTCTTGCCATAAGAGATGGAAAACTCTCACGTTTTTTAAAGGCAAGCTCAGTTTCAAGAAATCGGTTCCGAGAGTATGCCGAACGATACTCATCGAGCTGTGCATGATACGTAGCAAGTTCCTTACGCAACTGATCGTTTTCTTCCTGTAAATTCCAAAGACTAATATATTGATTCTTTACACTGATGGTACTGAGAGAAATTTTGGAAAAAATAGTCTGAATAGGCCCGAGAGCTTCCAAAGTTAGTTGATGTGAAATCCCGAATCTGCCACCGGTTGTTGATCCTAGCAAGAGTAAGAAAAGAGCAAAAAAGAGCGAGAAAAGAAGACAGAGACGGGTAAACCTGAAACTAGTCTTCTTCCTTCTGTCAGTATTTTTTTTTTTCACTCTTTCTCTCTCAACCACCAAAACAAACAGGCAATACACAATGGCTGATGGATTTGAATACAATCCGCCCAGCATACACAATCGACCCTCCATGGACAGTAGCTTCCATGAATACTACATTATGAACAACACGTTTCTTAGTCAATGGTAACTTCTCGCAGGATATCAATATTATCAAGAGCCTGCCCGGAACCGAGCACGACTGAAGATAAAGGATCATCTGCCACAATAATGGGCAGCCCTGTTTCTTCCCTAAGGCATCTATCAAGATTTTTTAGCAGAGCACCGCCACCCGTGAGCACGATACCCTGATCCACTATATCGGCAGACAGTTCAGGGGGGGTTATCTCAAGTGCCACGCGTACAGCCTCGACAATAACATCAATCTGTTCCTGAATTGCGGTTTGAATTTCATCGGCAGAGATTGTCAATGTTTTAGGTACACCGGAAACAAGATCACGTCCCTTAATATCCATGGTTTCAAATGGTTCTTCAGGCATAACATTGCCAATGGTGGTTTTTATAAGCTCTGCAGTACGCTCACCAATGGCAAGATTATGCTTCCGTTTGATATATTGCAGGATGGATTCATCCATTTTATCCCCAGCAACCCGAACAGATTTGGCATACACGATGCCGGCAAGTGAAATCACTGCAACTTCCGTTGTACCACCACCAATATCGATAATCATATTGGCCGTAGGTTCAGTGATGGGGAGGCCGGCACCAATCGCTGCTGCCATAGGCTCTTCGATAAGATATACTTCCCTGGCACCGGCAGATTCAGCAGATTCCTTCACAGCACGCTTCTCAACTTGAGTAATCCCTGAAGGAACAGAAATCATAATACGAGGATGTACCAAAGTACGTCGATTGTGTACTTTGTTGATAAAATAGCGAAGCATAGCTTCGGTCACTTCAAAATCAGCTATAACCCCATCTTTAATGGGCCGAATTGCCTTGATTGTACCTGGAGTTTTGCCAAGCATAAGTTTGGCTTCCTGCCCGACAGCAAGGACTTTATATCCCCTGGAGTCCTGACGAACAGCAACCACTGAAGGTTCCCGCAGGACAATACCTTTGCCTTTGACATAAAGTACAGTGTTGGCGGTTCCAAGATCAATTGCCAGGTCATTTGACAACCAGCCAAATAAAAAATTAAATGGTGAAAACATATATTTTTCCTTTTATAATACAACATTTTAATACGTTACAGAATAATTTCTCGGAGTCTGCGCTTATCTCGTGTTTTTGAGATATACGTAGACTCCGGAAAAATTTGGTGAAGGTACTTCTCCTCAAGGGTACTGAAAAGAGTACCAGCTTACCATTCAACACCGATGTAAGGTGTTTTAAAAAGATTATATAAACAAAATAACCGGAGATTCCGGCGCACAAAACATGCCGAAGAAGCCATGGAAACAGCAACGAGAAAAAACTCTCAAGACTATTGACATACCAAGTCTTAACTTCTACCAAAACTTTTTGCCATTTTCAAGAAATATGGACCATTCCCTCCAAAGAAATCATTAAAAATGATTGACACGTCAAAAAAAGATTGGTAAAGAAACACGATATATTTCTAGATATTGAAATATAGGGGGGCTGTAGCTCAGCTGGGAGAGCGCATGACTGGCAGTCATGAGGTCTGGGGTTCGATCCCCCACAGCTCCACCAAACGTATAAAGGACTTAGGCCGTACGGCTTAAGTCCTTTGTTTTGTTATTTTTCAAACATTTTGCACAACAATGTTACAGGAAAGCAATTTGCATAGTATGCCTAGTGATAGTTAAAATGTTTTTCCGTAATCAAAGCGACACAGGCGTCAACACTTTCAGAATGATAACGAACCCCTTTGCCTGCCTGTATTTCTTCCAAGGCAGTGTCAACTCCAAGTGATGGACGATAAGGTCGATCAGCCGACATGGCTTCAAAAACATCTGCCACAGTTAAAATTTTGGCTTCCAGAAGGATATCCTTCTCAGTCAAGCCACGGGGATATCCCTGGCCATTCAGAAGCTCATGATGCTGGTAAACAATCTCTGCAACAGGCCAGGGAAAACGAATTTTTTTCAAAATGTCAAATCCCACTTCGGCATGACATTTTATAATCGCCCTCTCTTCACTGGAAAGTGCTGTTGGTTTACTCAGATACATCGCAGGCAAGGCTAGCTTCCCAATGTCGTGAAGAACAGCGGCAAAGTGTAACCCTGAGATTTGCTGCTGCTCAAGCCCAAGTTCCAATGCAATGGCACAGGCAAGGCGATCCACCCGCTGTTGATGACCGGCAGTATAAGGATCTCTTGTCTCAGTGGTCTTAGCCAGACAGGCCACAGTATCCTCCAGACTCCTGTAAATTTCATCATGGCTTTCTTTGAGCGATATTACTTCCCACAGAAAAAGAGCCCCCATATGATCCATGACCTTTGTTTTAGGGAGTTTCTTTTCAAAAATTGTATCAAGGATTTTCTCTTGATTTGTCAATTCAATAATAAGGTTAAGCCTGTTATCATATAAAAAATCCAGATAATCTGAACTGGTCGGAATCCCTCTCTCTTCTGCATACTTTCGCCCCGGTGCATCCGGCAATGGATCGGCCACACCAAGTATATTGACTGTGATATGCTTAGGGGTATAAGAGTGGAGGAGTTTGAGGAAATCATGGCATCCCTTGCCGCCACCGATGAAAAGTACATTCAGCCAGCATGTTATTCCCAAGGGAGAGGTGAGCTCAGCCATTGGTTGCTGGAGTCGTTGTAACTCGCTGATCAACTCAGCTTTGGTCATGTCGTGATACCTTTTCAAACCTTCCATTTGTGACCTCCACTGCAAAAAGTTTCTTTCCCCTTAAGAGGGAATCACATTTTACCTGTTCACAAGAACATCATCTAAATAAGCAATCCAAGCTTCCATCCCCACTCCCGTTGTGGCAGATAACTCCACAATAGTCAGATCCGGATTGAGACGCAGGGCTTCCCTGACAGCCTCTTCCATGGAAAAATCAAAATAGGACAGCAGGTCAGTCTTGGTAATAATCAATGCCTGAGCACCATTAAAGGTGGTTGGGTACTTGGCCG
Source organism: Desulfocapsa sp. (assembly GCA_022712975.1). Lineage (GTDB taxonomy): Bacteria > Desulfobacterota > Desulfobulbia > Desulfobulbales > Desulfocapsaceae > Desulfocapsa. Next base: position 32,247 of record JAFLJO010000041.1, on the reverse strand, counting down.
GCTTATCAGACCCTTCAGGAACTGACAATAGTATGATCCTGTTATGCTCACCCAGATAAAAAGAGGCAGGACATACAAGATTACCTACATTTTCGATGAAAATAATATCAAATTTTCCGTCTTTGCTCTGCTTTTCCAGAGCATGCAGCCCTTTGTGTACCAAAGGAGCATCAAGATGACAGGCGCCACCTGTTGTCAACTGTACCACGGGTACACCTTTTGCCCTGATTCGGTCGGCATCACGTTCGGTTTCAATATCCCCTTCGATAACACCAATACGGATTTTATCACCAATATAATCTATTGTATGCTCAAGTAGCGTTGTTTTTCCGGAACCGGGGCTTGAAATCATATTGATGGCAACTGCTCCCATAGCATCAATATGTTGTCGGTTTTTTTGGGCCTGCTCAAGATTTGCAGCCAGCAGACTTTGATGTACTTCTACAATCTTTCCTTTTGCGTCATCACTGATATGGCATCCGCATGCATTACACATAGTATAAGTTCCACATATTAAAATTATTTTACTTCCTGGAGAACCAGGCTGTTATTCCATTATTACCTGAGCCAGAATGAGCTCATCCCCGTCCACCTCTGTAATTTCCAGCTGAGCATCACGTACACAGTTTGTTTCGGTTTTGACTGCATCAAAGCCAAAGACGAACGAATCAACAACAATACCTGCCATGGTACCGACATTGACCCGTACAGTCATAATACGTGTGGCCTTATTCTCTCCGGCCAACTCTTTTAGCTGACTAATCAGGCCTTGAGCAAGAGAAAGTTCGTGCATTCTGTAATGTTTTCCTTTTTCTGCAGGACAATACCATCCGACACAAGTCTATCAACTAATATATCAAGTACTTCATTAACCACAGGCTCTATTCGAGGAGACAATCCAAGGCCAAGGGTCACATCTTCAGGTACCACGGTTATCATCTCTATCTGCTCTGGCGCTCTGTCACGCAATTTGCACAGTTCAAGGATTTCAAGCAGCCCAACCTGATGAGGTGACATTCTGGTCTGGATGTCTCCAGACTGGACATCACTCTCAGAAAAACAGTGGATAGAGCCTGGCTCTTCCTCAAGATCAACAGCATCGAGAATATAGAGGCTATCCAATCCTTCGATAAACGGAGCAAGCATGATAGCGGCTGTCCCTCCATCAAGAATTGTCAGATTTTCGGGAAGTTCATATTTTTGAGTGAACTGTTCAACACATTGAACTCCAAAGCCATCATCGCGCATAAGGAGATTTCCTATTCCAAGGATACCGATTTTTTTTACTTTCATATTTACCATGAACTGTTAAGGAACGTACACGAAATAACTCGAACATCCTATTTTGTGTACGCTCCTTAAAATAATCCAGAAGCCGTGCTATGACGGCTCCCGGGGAGGTGGAGCCCCTGCCCCACCCTACAAATAAAGCTCACCTGCTTGTGGAAGTATCTGTTAGAGAACTTTCACCTTGGAAAACTCCTTACCTTTTGGATCAACCATATGTACGGCACATGCCAGACATGGATCAAATGAGTGAATAGTTCGCAGGACTTCCAGTGGTTTTTCCGGATCAGCCACCGGATTTCCAACCAGACAACGTTCATAATATCCTGGCTCACCTTTGGCTCCAAGTGGACCTGCAAGCCATGTGGAAGGCACAACCGCCTGATAATTACGGATTTTACCGTTTTCGATGACAATCCAGTGGGAGAGCGTTCCGCGTGGTGCCTCATGGAGTCCTACTCCACGTTGCTCACCTTTTGGAAAATGCACCTCATTGCAGGTGGTGTAATCGCCTGAAGCGATGTTATTGATAAGTGCATCCCACTGCTCAACCATGGCATCCTGCACAACAGCCGCCCGTATAGATCTGGAAATATGACGCCCCATGGTCGAAGGAAGGATACTCATATCCTGTTTAGTGGAATTAATAGATCCGATTTTTTCAAGCATCCAGTCAGTATGTTTCACTGCCGGTCCATAGCCAGCAGCATTCATGGCAAGAACACTGGCTACAGGCCCTACTTCAGCGGGCTCATTATTAAAAGAGGGTGCTTTTACCCAGGAATATTTTTCTCCGGTACCATCGTGAAATTCAGGCACGGTTTCAGACACATATGGGTGACGATTCCAGTCACCTTTGTAGAAGGCATGTTTGACAGACTCTTTGACGTTATCTTCAAAAAATGGATCGGTGAATGTTTTGATAGGTCTGAAGTTTTTAATATCACCTTCCGTGATGTAGCCACCCGGCATAGCATATGTTTCTCCTTTTGCATCCAGTGGCATTTCCGGGACAGAGAGGAATGTTCCGTCTCCCTTTCCGTAGCTGCTCCATTCCGGATAAAGAGCAGCAATGGTTGCGACATCAGTCATATAAACCTGCTGAACAAAGTCATTCACCTCATCCATCAATGTTTTTATATAGAATAGACGTTCCATGGTCAGTGTAGCTGGGCTGTCCAGATTGATAGGGTTAGCAACACCACCAACAGCAAGATTTTGAATGTGAGGGGTTTTAGAGCCGAGAATTGTCACCACTTTATTGATTTTGCGCTGGTAGTTCAGCGCCTGAAAGTAATGAACGGCGGCAATCAGATTTACCTCAGGCTCAAGCTGCATTGCAGGATGTCCCCAGTACCCGCTGGAAAATGGCCCCAGCTGTCCTGACTCAACAAGCTTTTTCAGCTTATCCTGGGTCTGCTTGAATTCCCTGAAGCTGTTATGCTTCCAAGGCGACAGCTGACATGCAATTGCAGAGGCTTTTCTCGGGTCAGCTTTCAGTGCAGCTGATGCAATATCAACCCAGTCCACAGCAGATAATATATAAAAATGAATAATATTATCAGCAAGACAATGGGCACCAACAATCATGTTGCGAATATACTGAGCATTGACAGGCACTTCAAGCTTCAGCGCATGCTCAACAGCTCTGACCGAGGATATGGCATGCACAGTGGTACACACCCCGCAAATTCGCTGGGCAATCAGCCATGCTTCCCTGGGATCTCTTCCTTTGAGAACGGTTTCTATGCCACGCCACATAGTGCCAATAGAGCGAGCCTGGGTAACAAGACCATCATCCACCTCTACCTCAATGCGGAGATGGCCTTCTATACGGGTGACAGGATCTATTACAATTTGTTTAGACATAATACTAACTCCTTATTTAGTCGATACTGCCGGTTCATGGGCGCTAAAGACTGGAAAATATTTAACGAAAAGTGTGTATGCTGCAATTTCAATAGCTATAAGACCATAAGTAATCATCTGTTCAGGGACGGACGGGAAGTAAGTCCATCCGTTTCCGGGATTATAGGCAATTATGTAGACGTTGAACCGGTATAGTGAGCCGCCGATCATAACTGCAATGGCCGCAATAAACAACAACCTCGGGGTAAGAACTTTCCTATAAAATGTGAGAATAAAAAAGCTGACTATAAGACACAAATTTTCCAGCAGAAACATATTCCCAAGAAAACTTCCGGAGAAAGCACTTCCCACTTCACCTCTCATGAAAATGTTCTGGAATCTAATAACCAGGTAAAAGCCGAGAATCCAAGACATGATACGAGAAACTTTTGCCAGCATTGATGTTTCATCTCCAAGACGGTACACTCTTGTGGTGATGGTTGCTTCGAAGACTACCATGGCAAAACCCATGAAAATGGCTGTCAGCAGAAACAGCACTGGCAGGGTGGCGGTGTGCCATAGAGGATCCAGTTTAAAGCCGGCCAACAACATCATTGTTCCCAGTGATGACTGATGCATTGTTGGAAGTAGAACTCCCAGCCCGATCAGAGCAAAAATAATTTTGTCCAGATATTTTCGGAATTTAACCAGCTTCCACTTTTCGGCAAAGGCCGGAGCAAACTCCAGCCAGAGCACAAGAATGTAAGTAGTTATGCACATGGCTACCTCAAACATGACGGAATGAAAATTCATCTGCCAGGGAAGGAAGAGATTGTAGGCGTGTAAATAACGACCAATATCGACGAATACAGAAACACCCGCCAAGGTATATCCAAACATCGATGCAAGCAGCGCCGGTCGTACCAGTGGATGATACTCACCTTTATTAAGTACATAAACCATCAGTGCCATCACATAACCACCACAAGCAAAAGCGGTACCGACAACAACATCATAGGATATCCATATTCCCCAAGGGTATCCGTCATTGAGATTGGAAACCGATCCTATACCAAAAATAAACCTTTTAGCGGTGAAATAGAGGGCTACTGCTGAGAACATTAAACAGACTGAAAAGGTCAGGGTGAAAATTCTGCCACCCAACGCTTTAGCTTTACTCATGGTTCTCCTCCTTGTTGTCTTTTTCCTTTTCAGCAGTTTTCGTCTCTTCCTGCTGTGTGTTCTTTTTCACAATGAACATCAGTCCTGCAAGAACCGCTAGCGGGAAGATCATACCTGTATAAATCGCACCCTGGATGCTATTTGACGTGGACGCAAAAGATTTATCGGGAAAATCAGGTAAAGCAAATTTATCAAAACTCACCGCAGACATAAACATAACCTGCGTTCCGCCCAATTCTTTCTCCCCGTACACATGGGGGACATATTCAGGTGCAGCGTTCTTGAGTGTTAACCCGGAATCGAGGGATTTTACTGGATATTTATATATTGTTCCGGGTACCATCCGCTGACGCCTTTCGGTTTCAACTTTGAGATCTACTACCTTGCCAAAGAGTGCTGCCCCCGTTGGACATACTGAACAACATGCTGGAGTTTTGTCCTCGGCAATGAGATGATCACATAACTGGCATTTGACAATCACCGGATAAATATGATTAAAATCAAATTTCGGGACATTATAAGGGCAGGCAACCTGGCAGTAACGGCAACCAATACAGGCATGCTTGTGGTAGGTTACAATCCCGGTATCCTTATCTTTCAGCAGAGCCGAAACCGGGCACGCAGTTACGCAGGATGGATCGACACAATGAAGGCACTGCATTTTGATAAATGCATATCCGTCACTTTCAGCATCTTTGGTCTCACCGGTTCCGCTTGTGAACTTTTTAATTATATTTAAGGTATTAGGGGATAGATCCACCGGTTTGTCCCAGATGTCCTGCCCCTCCGTAAAATCCGGTGGCATATCATTAGCATCTTTACAGGAAGCCATACATGCATTACAGCCCACACATAATGTTGAATCAAAAAGAATTCCCAGGGCTTCTGGTGACAAAGTCGGCGCAGTTAATGCTCGGGCGTCCTGCCCGTCCAGCGCAAGCAGAGCCATGCTACCGGCTGCACCTTTAAGGAAATCACGCCTCTTTATTTTCATTTTTGTTCTCCTTTCCTCCGAGTTTAGCCGTAAACACAACTCCAGCACCTACTGCTGCCCCGGCTAATCCAGCCATTAGAGCCGCAGAACCGGCCGATGCGCCTTCTCCACGTTCAACTGTAATTGGGGTATGCCCGGCAAACGGTGTGGTGTGAATTACTGGACTTAGCGTGAACTGGGGGATGTTGAATCCGACACCTTTTTCCGAACAACCAAAACAGGGGTGCCCAATTCCAACGGGCCAGCATCCTGATCCAGCGTCACCAAACTGACTTGTGGAACAGTTCCCATAGGTGACAGGTCCCTTGCAGCCGAGATGATAGAGACAGTAGCCAAGTCGATGCCCTTCATCACCAAATTTTTTAGCAAAGCGGCCATTGTCAAAATGAGGCCTGCGTTCACAGTGTTCATGAATCAGACGCCCGTAGGCAAACTTTGGTCTGTTTTCATCGTCAAGTGCAGGCAAGGTTTTAAAAGTCAAATAGTGGATAACGGTAGAAAGAAGATTATAAGGATTTGGCGGACACCCAGGTAGAGAGATAACTTGAGTATCAGGCAATACTTCATTCACGCCCACACATCCGGTAGGATTAGGCTCCATGGCAGCGACACCGCCCCAGGCAGCGCAGGAACCTATAGCAATTACCGCTCCCGCCTGTTCCCCAATTTCTTTGACCATGTCCACAAAGTTTTTCCCGGCAATCCGACAGAACGTTCCATCGTTTGCCAGAGGTATTGCTCCTTCAATCACCAGTATGAACTTCCCTACATTCTCAGAGATGGATTTATACATGGCATCCTTAGCCTGATAACCGGCACCTGCTGACAATGTCTCGTGAAAGTCCAATGAGATCATATCAAAAAGTAAGGTTTCAAGGGTTGGATGCTCTGAACGAAGGAGCGACATGGTACAGCCGGTACACTCGGAACCGTGAAGCCAGATAACTGGAGGACGCGTAGGACTGGTAATTGCGTTGGCAATATCAGGGACAACTGTTGTCGATAAAGCCATTGTTGCTGCAAGCGTCGAACAGAGCTTCATAAAATCACGGCGGGACACTCCGCCTAGTCGATCCTGAACACGTTTAAAATCTTTATTATTCATATATCCCCCTTTAATGGGTTTGCGGCTTCCCTTAAAGCCTGTTTTTTGAACAAAAGGCACTGCAATCTATCACTCATGATTGAGGCCTTTCACTACTCACATAATTCCCTCAGGTTTTTTGAACTATTGCGAAGACACCGGACCAGTTTTTTCTTTTCAGAGTCAGATATTGAAACATTGAGTCTAATCATATGATCCACCGTGCTTTCCCAGTATTGCTTACTTTTCCCTAACTGCTCACAGCTCTTTTGTATGGAATGACAACTGACACACTTACTTTCAATGAGTTGCTGACACTCTTTTTGTGTGGAACATCCCTGCAAAAGCAACAAGACCATAGTTATAAGTATGATGCTGCGGGTATAACTCATCTGTTCTTTCCTCCTTTGGTTTTCGCCCTGTCCAGGCTTTCTTATGATCTGCGTTAATATATTCCGACATCCTCTTGCCTAGATCAGTCGGTATTCAAACCTCCCCCTTCTTCGTGGGAATTTCCACGATGAATTGTGTACCTCTCTCTAGTTCACTGCTGACCTCAATTGAACCTTCAATTTCCTGAACAAGGGCATAGGTAACAGAAAGTCCAAGCCCTGTCCCTCCACTCTGAGAGATGGTGAAAAAAAATGGCTCAAAAATATGAGCAACATTTTCTTCTGCTATACCACAACCATCATCACGAACAGACACCGCAACAACTGCACTACGAAGATACCTGATGGTAATACTAAGCCTTCCTCCGTTCTGCATGGCAGCAAAGGAATTATTGATTAAATTAAAAAAAATCTGTTGCAGCTTACCGTGATCACATTTGAAGGAAGGAGGCGAGTCTATTTCCCTAATAGTAATGGTAAAATTTCGATGTTCTGATTCTTCATGGAGAAGATCAAGAATTCCCTCCACAATTTGTTTAATGTTTACCGTTTCTATTTTATCATCCAGATGCCTGGCAAACGTAAGTAAGCGCTTGGTAATGGTACTGCATCGTTTAACTGTTGTAATAATTGAGCTCGTAAGACCCGCAAGTTGTTCGTCACCCTTATACTTTTCTTCAAAGATAAGTAGATCCTGTATCATCCCGGCTTTTTCGTTGATTATGGCAAGAGGGTTGTTTATTTCATGCCCCACACCTGCAGCCAATCGACCAACTGAAGCCAATTTGTTTGAATGCTCAATTTTTCGTAAGGTTCTGATGCGTTGCTGATCGGCACTAAAAACCTCATTCACGAGCCTTGTTGCTGTGGCATAAACAAGAACAGCAATAAAGAGCAAACTGACACCCAAAAACCAGAAGACAATTCGACGATCCCTGTACCAGGACTGCAGCAGTACAGATTCCGGCTTCGTCAACACAAGGACAAAAGGGGTGGCGGGTATATCAGCATACACCTTGACCATGTTCTCACCGGTAGTGCTGTTTACCCCTTTCAGTATTCGAATGTCAGAGTCATGAAAAAGCTGTGGAGGCAGCTTTATTTTCACCTGCTCATCCTTCCTTTGATGTAAACGAGCCTGAATAAAACCGTCCCGATCGACAAGGTACGCATCATGCATTCCTGCATCCTGAGTTTCAGCCCTCAAGTCATCCAGCAAGTTATCGCTTAAAAGCTCTTTTTTCTTTATCTCATCAGACGTGTAGGTGTCTACATCCAGATCAGGTATTGTTTTTCGCTGCTCAATATAGAAGGAAATTTCCTGTCTGATGCTATCTGCCGTGTGAGAAAGCTGACACCTGTTCAGCTCATCGACATTTCGTTTTGTGACAAGATGGCCAATTATTGCCATGCCGATTAAGGGGCCAAGAGCAAGCCATACCATAACCAAGAGGCTTAATCGGTACAATCTTTTATAGCTGAGCAATTGCTTGAATAAACTATTTTCTCTGTGCTTTTTATCAAGAAAAACCGGCTTGAATGTTTCGGCAAACCAGCTTTTTTTATGATTATTCATTCAATACACGGGAAGGTTGATTGTTATCAGCAGGAATTAAACCAAGATCCATACCTTTGCCGCTTTGTGGTTTTACACTAAAATATTCCGCTGATGACCCACCTGCAAAATAATTTGTAGAGTGAAGTCAGTTATTCTTCTTTTGCTTCCACTTCTTCCCTGATCGAACCACTGTTAAGCCAGTTTCGGATAGTATAGTGGTGGGTACCGAACTTCCTCCTCCATTTCAGTCCTTGTAGATTCACCAATCATGATTATGTCACCCCACATGCTTGATGACAAAGGAATGAGAGCAGTTATATAAACAGAAGCACAGGTATGTTCAACGATCTTCTAGACTAAATTAACGGTGCGGTACTGGTTGAAGGAAAATTATGGTTGGATTGGAAAGCCTCTATAGCAGCGTGCCCAAACCCGTCACCCCCAATAAGCATGTTACCACAGCCAAAAACCGATACTGCCGAACCTGTGTCGTTGTGCCATTTTTGCATAGCGTACTCTGCTGTTTGATTGCCGTTGCTAACGGATTATTATGCACCTGAGAGCAATACAGTAAATTCAAGGCTATGTCAATATGAATCTCATGTTTCCTTGCACAAGCTACGCTCACTTGATGCACAACTCATTGCGTTTTTTGCTGTGATACGGTTTTGTGTGTTATATGAGAAGAACATGATGCCCTGCGGGCAGAGGGTACTCGGTATCAAATACAGTGTTCAGCCTTTGTTTAGTGGATAGGTTCGAAATTTAAAACAGAAAAGTATGGCTAAAACACCACTTGGCATTTCAATCCGGCGGGGAGATTTAACTGCGGATTGGGCAACTCTAAACGGACACCAAAAGTTCCACTGGCTGCATCAATTACCTGATCGACAATCACCACCTTGGCGTGATGCACCCCACCTACCGCAGCTTCGAGCTGTACCTGCGCAGTCGCACCAAGTTTGATCATCCCGAAATACTCCACCGGAACAACCAGCTCTACATTCAGTGGATCAAGCTGGGCGACAGTTAAAAAAGGTTCCTCCCCCACGTATTCTCCCGGCGCACCACTTCGCTCAACTACCACTCCATCAACCGTACTGATAATCGTCCGCAATGCGAGTCGCTCTCGAACCTCTTCGAGTTCAAGTTCTGCTAATTGAATTTCTGTTTTCAACTCATCTTTATCGTGAATCGAGATCAGCTGCTTGATATACAATTCTTTATTTCGCATCGCTTTACGCTTACCAAACTCAACCCGGGCTTCGGCCACTTTTACCGCCGCAGACTCTACCCCCGACTTCAATTGCGCCAGCACTTGACCACGATGCACCATGGCTCCACGTTCAACATTGACCTGTTCCAATATCCCCGGAACCTGACTACTAAATTGAACCAATTCACTTGGCTCAATCAGCCCTTCGAGTGGGGGAAGTTCTGCAACTGCAACTGAAAGCAAAGCCCCACACAGTAAGCAACTCAACAAAAATATTTTCATCAATTCAACCCTATTCAAGTCTACCAGTGAAGGAAAGCAATCCCCCTTGAGCCTGATCACGTTTAAACAATTCATGCCTAATTCGAGCATTGTGCTTTTCCATATGCAACTGAGCTAAATAGATCGCCCAGCGCCCACAAAGAGGGATATAACCACCAACCTTACCCGCCAGCGATTTCACACATTGTGCCAAAATACCACCACGATTACCCTCAAGCAACAGATCATCACATGACAGTAGCGCTTGATAGCTACCGGGGTCACCCTGCCGACCACAACGGCCAGCTAACTGCCGATCAATCCGTGCTGCCTCATGCCGTTCAGTGGCGATCACGTGCAATCCACCAATAGCACAGACACCTTCACCCAACAAAATATCGGTACCTCGACCGGCCATATTTGTAGCAATGGTAATACTTCCGGTATTGCCTGCCGCAGCGATGATCCTAGCCTCTTCCTCATCTTGCTTGGCATTGAGAACTTGATGCTTCAACCCCGCCTGCGCCACCAGTGATGATAATTGTTCCGAAGCAGCAACCGATTGAGTACCAATCAAAACAGGTCGCCCCTGTTTATGCAATCTCGAAATATGTGCCACCACCGCTTCCCATTTCTGGGATTGGTCGACAAACACCTGATCGGTCATGATTTGACGAATAACCGGACGATGGGTTGCAACTCGCATAGTGGGAAGATGGTACACTGCCCACAGTTCACCGGCGACCTCTTTTGCTGTCCCGGTCATACCCGATAAGTGGAGATAACGACGAAAAAATCGTTGATAGCTGATTTTCGCTAAAGTTTCACGCCCTTGCGTCAGCTCGCACCCTTCTTTGAGTTCGATTAACTGATGCAAGCCCTGCTCCCATGTACGATCAGCCATCACCCGCCCGGTAAACTGATCAATAATCTGAATTTTACCATCACGGATCAAATATTGCTCATCGAGCTGAAAAAAGTGGATCGCCGTCAATGCTTGCTGCAAAGTCGATTCCCTCCGGACATGACCATTCCACAGCGGGCCAAACGATTCAACCTCCTGCTCAACCCGCTGTTTTCCAACCTCGGTTAAACTCACTTGTTGCCGATCTTCATCAAGGTTATAATCGCAACCAGACTCTAATTTATAGGCAATATCAAGCGCTTGCTGGAGAAACTGCCGTTCATCATCACCCCCTTCGCCACCAGAAATAATCAGCGGCGTTCGAGCTTCATCAATAAGAATACTATCGGCCTCGTCGACAATGGCAAAATGGAGCCCCCGCAGTAAAATCCGCTTGCTCCGTTGATCCGTAGCATGGAGATATTCGGTTTGCAACAACAATGGATCGAGTCGTTCGGCAAGGGTTAAACGATCACGCAAATAATCGAACACCAACTCTTTATTGGTAGCATAAGTGATGTCACAACTGTACGCTTGCCGACGCTCAGATGGGGTTTGTCCATGAACAACACAGCCTACTGTCAACCCCAAAGCTTGATAGAGCGGACGCATATTTTCGGCATCACGGGCAGTAAGATAGTCATTGACACTAATCACATGAACCGGCATGCCGGCCAAGGCAGCAGTCGCTGCCGATAGGGTGGCGGTTAGAGTTTTTCCCTCACCGGTCTCCATTTCAGCAACCATCCCCCGTAACATCACCAAGCCACCCGTTAACTGGCTGGCATAATGGTACATACCGATGGTACGACGACTCATCTCTCGAATAATGGTAAAACTTACAATCAACAACTTTGGAGCCAAAGCATCGGCGTAGAAATCAACCCGCAAACGTGCTAGCCGTTGGGTCAGTTCCTTTTTATCCAATTCAGCAAAAGCCGCACTATTGCCTTCAATCTCAGCGACCATGCGGTTGATCTGTCTGCGACCATTAAACAGCTTGCCCATTTGACCGCTGATACGATGAGCAAACACCTCCAAACAATTTTTTACCTGGTCGGGTCGCTCTGGGTGCATATCGTAGGTCGCTGGTGGAATCCTTTTATGCAGTAATTGTGAGCTCATAAACACCTAACCCGACAAGTCGGAAAACGTTTTAGTATCGCAGGATAAGTGCCTTGGAGGTGCTGTTAACCATTTGAGTCTAATTGCACTTCAAAATTTCCTGTTTTCCTAAATGGAAAAACGGCTCAAAAGGAGACGCCGAAGATTTCGATACCAGCGCCAAGCCAACGGCTCCGGTTGATGTTGAAAACGGACATACACCCGTCCCCCAATCCGCTCAGTTAATGCTTCAGCCATCTTAATATCGAACTGAAACAACTGCTCTAAAGCCTGAAGTCGATCAGGGTAACGGGGATCGAGGGCAAAACGGCCACCACCATCAAGGCTAAAAGACAAACTTGGTAGTTCATGACTTGCAGCAGGAACTTCACGTACCACCGTTGCAGCAACAGTACGACCAATATCCTCAGCTAACCACACCTGAACTCGACCAGTATCGGCACGAACCCGGTCGATATCGGCTTGCGTAACAAGTACCTTAACCAGCATTTTATGGCGATCGAGAATATAACCTAATGGAGTTCCGCGTCGAATGAATCGACCGTCAAGATTCTCCTCCTGCGGCAAGACAAACACACCGCTACTATGACTACGGATTACTAAGGACTGCTGTCGCTCTTTGGCACGATCCAATTCTGCGGCAATCCGAGCCAACGCCTCTTTTAAAAGTGCAGCCTCGGTTCGATCGGTTTGTAGACTGAGAGTGTAACGTGCCTGATACTCCCTCTGCCGCGCTTCAATCAATCGAACCCGGGTAGCCAACTGAACATCTTCACAACGCAACAGCGCTGTCCCTTTAGTCACTGTCGTACCACTGGAGCAAAGAATCTCGGCAACAAAGCCATCAACAGCAGCGTAAACTTTAGATTCCTCCGGTGCCCAAATTACCCCTTCGCAAATGGTATAAAACGGCGCCGGAACAAAGATTAAACCAAACAGCAATAGAGCCAAAGGAAAAAGAACCACCAAAGTAATTCGCAATCGTTTCCTTTGCATGTGACCATCCTTGAATAGATATTTTATCACGCGCCACACTGGCATTACCAACATGGTAACACCAACCCAGAATGCCAACAACAAGCCGATAAAGAAAAATTGCCCCGCAACAAACAAAATAATCTGCACCGCAATAAACATTCGGTACATAAATGATACCACGGCATATACCACCAGCCATCCAACTTCTGACGGCACAGTGGATGGGGATACAGCCTGACGTACTCCAAGGAGATAGCGTTGGCACAGATAGCCTACGTAGCGACTACTACGTTGACCGAGGTTTGGAATCTCCAAAAAGTCAGCCAACACATAGTAAGCGTCAAAACGAAGCAATGGGTTGCCGTTAAACAACACCGTCGAGATCCCGGCAATCAGCATGACATTAAAAGCTACCGCCCGAACCACTCCCGGCTCAACATTCAACCACACCAATAGTGCCAGCGCTGCAATGAACACCTCAACCAGGATGCCAGCTGCACCTACCAGCATCCGCTGATATTTGTTCCGATAAGACAACGAAGCAGATGCATCTATATAGGGAATCGGCATAAAAACCAAGAGCATAATCCCCATTTCATGAACTTCGCCGCCCCATTTTTTAACCATATAAGCGTGCCCGAACTCATGTACTACCTTTAGCAAAGGATAGATCAGGCTGAGCAGCACCAAGTTTTCTAAGCCAAACAATTGACCACTAAGATTATTGCTAAGATCGGTCCAGTGCATGATGGCTAAAAAGCTTGCAACCCCAACCACCACCAGCCATATTACAACAGTCAACCAGCCCAGCAACGGTTCAACCAGCGGCATGGTCGCATTGAGAAAGCGATCGGGATCGAAGAGGGGAAAACGGATCGCCATCGGAGATTTCAACGGCGTCAGCAATCGATTACGTTGCTCCTTACTTTGACGCTGTTGCAGATCAGAAAAGTTAGGCAGAGCACAGGTTTGCAATAAGTCGGAGCGAAACAGTTGTGCCAACAGACCGATCACCTCGTCCTGCGTGGGCATATGATCCCCCAGAACGGCACAAGCCGTTTCCCAAATTTGACCAAGGGTGCGTCGCCCATCCATCAAGCCGATCAGTTGATGCGCCTCGGGGGAAAATCGGTGGTGCTTACCGGTGAAGCGATCCTGTATTATATACCAATCTTCTCCACGGTAGCGATGACGGTGAATCTGCACATGGCTGCGTAATCGTGGTTTAAGTGGGGCAACCCGATACCATGATTGGCTAAAAAGAGATTCACTCATGATTAACCGTAGCTGTTCAGCACTGTTATTATGGAGTTATCCTTTCTTTGGACAGTACAACACCAAGCTACAGAAACATTAAAATTATGCAGTGGAAAAGCTATCGGAAGCAAAGCTCTCATCAAGGCAACCAGTTCCACAGAGTTAACTTCACCCATTCCACCAAATCACGGCTCCAGATCGAAATCAATTTACGTCGGTCGATGGAAATCTTACCAACGCCCTCCATACCGGGGCGGAGACTGTCATCAATATAGGTCAGGTGGGCTTCAACCCGGAAATAATTACGCCCCTCTTCTGCATTGCTAATCGGGGTGATTAGATCAACCGTAAATTGATAGGGCTTTTGCGGTAACGATGTTAATATCAGAGCACCACGTTGACCGATCTTAACATCGACAATCCGCCGTTCATCCACTTTCAATATTACCCGATAAGCATCGAGTGGCGTTATTTCAAATAACACTTCACCCTGCTCCACCGCACCACCAAAACGTTGACTAAGATCGCCACGAACCAGTAACCCTGTAAACGGAGCAGTAAGCCGGGTACGCTCAAGCTTACTTTCAAGCAGATCAAGTTCCGCTTGAGTCTGTGCCATTTGTGCCTTAATGATTCCCGCTTTGGCGCGATCGCGTTTAGCCACCGACTCTTGATATTGCCGTGATATTTGCTGGTATTGACTCACCTTCACCAGTTTTTCCAACTGCAGGTCACGATCATCGAGTGAGCAAAGCAATTGCCCTTTCTTAACCAAATCTCCAGCTCGCAATGGCGCTTGATCGATATAGCCATCAAAAGGGGCAACAATGGCACGGCGAATCGCCCCTTCAAGAGAAGTATCAGCGGTTAAACGATACTCTCCGACAGCAAAGCTTAAAAACAAAACCAGACAAACTACCACCACCAGCGCAAATTTGCGCCCGAGATAGCCAGTGCCGAACAAGCGTTCAAGTTGTTGCTGTGCCGCATTTTTCACCTTCACCGGCAAGGGGCGGTCATTGGCATGTTTATTCTCTAATGCAGGTCCTGATAGTGCGGCTATGGCTCGGATAAATTCAATATCACTAGTGCTAAAAGGTTGATCAGCACCCCGTTCACAGGTAATTGCACCGTAATACTGGCCCTGATGATAAAGGGGAAAGGTAACAATGTTTGCCATCGCTTGCTGGCGTGACAAAGCTTCATGTTCGCGGCAAATCAATACTTCACCGGCTGGAGACGGATACACCACCTCTAGCCGCTGCAGGATAGCCTCCTCCATCACCTGCTCAATGGCATGGGTCAGGTTCATCTTTTTCCCTACCTCGGCACTATGAGAGACTGCTTGTAGCTTTACGTGATCATTGCGCATAAAACCAAGGCTCACCCGCTCACAGTTACTTGCGGCAGCAAGTTCGGTGGTCAAAACCATAGCGGCAGCACTAAAACGCTCTTCACTTAAGGTCACAGCGAGGAGATCAACAGCTGCGGTCAAACGCTTAAGGGTTTCTTGATCAATATCAGCCTGTTGCCGCAGCACTAGCAGCTCGAGCCACGCTATCCCCCACTGCACTTGCTCCATCGCTCGTTGCAACTGGGATTCAGTGGCAAAACCAACCTCTAGAGCCACAACACTATGTAGATTGCCAGCAATAAGCAGCGGGTAAGCGATGGCATAATTGTCTGAATCTCGAATCTCAACCAACAAACCACACTGTTCCTCTAACACCCGCTCTACCACATCAGATAAGCGCACAGGATCGCTGCCCTCTTCTGGCCAACTTGCCACAGGATTAAATTGTTGTTGCTCGTTACAAACGACCAGCAAGCTTTGCACTGCACCAGCGATCAAGCCACTTTGCAGACCGAGCCAGCCACGATAATAATCATCTTCATTGCAAGCACCGCTAAAGGTTTCCCACAATTCAGGTGAAACCTGATTTACCTCATCACTCATCACATTTTCAACAGTGCCCATAGATTCTATCTCTATCTTTGCAAGTCATGCTAAATGCACAACGATTTAAATAGGTAAAAGGAATGCCAACCACACTACAGTAGAGGTAACGATATGATTGCTCAACATATATTCACTACAAGGATAAAAAAAACCGACACCACCATAAGGTGACGTCGGTATCAATTAGCTAAGGAACGTACGCTAACACCGGCGATGAACGATAAGCCGGTACTCTTTTTAGTACCCCCTTGAGAGGTATAAGTACCTTGAACAAAGGTGACTAATCTTTTGCCGCTTCGGGAACCTCAAGTTGTAGTTCACCGAAACGTTTTTCGTATTCTTCCATGGTATTTGATAACAATACAGCCAAGCGCTTGGCGGCATAGGGGTTGAGAATAATGCGATCTGAGAGTTCAACGGTGAGCTCTTTTTGACCAGCATGCCAATTTTGATTGGTGCCGAACAATAGGGTCACCTCTTCACGGCTACTGGATACATTACAAATATTTGCGTAACTACTCGCCATTTTTGAGCCATCCCAACGGATGGTGGTTTTATTGTCTTGATCTGGAGCATTGTCTTGAGCTTCTGTATTTGACTCAACTGCTTTTGTCTCTTTGTTCGCCATCTGCTTCTCCTACAGGTTAAATAACTAAATGGTTAATATTTCGGTAAATTATAAGTTTTGCTGCGTTTCAACGGGTTCATTTTGGGTGTTAAATGTTGTCATCTGTACAAGTGGTTTTTTCCAATCAGGGTGCTGCACTTTGCCCTCTTGCTGTAAACGCCCCTGTTGCCAACGCCAACTGCGTGCTTGAGGTTGGCCAAAACGATGTAGTGCATCGCTTTCTAACCGTTTTTTGCTGCCCTTTCGTTCTCCTGTTGCAACGCCCCATCCTGTAAGCCCAAGCACCGCACCGTGCATGGTATTGAGGATTGTATCTTCATTCTCTTCCACGGGGGATTTGCTTTGATCCAGTTGGTCTTTCTCTGGTGCGCCGGGTTGTATCGGTGCTTCGGGTGCAGTCTCTTTTGGCTCAAGAGGTTGCGCCTCTAAAGCATGTGGTGCTTTATCTTCAATAACTGTGTCTTGATTCTCCGCATCAATCACTACATCCTGATCTTCCTCAGCTATTGTTTGCTGCTGGGGAACAACATGCGATCCAGCGTGATGATATCTGTGCTTTGATTGAGGATCAACAGTAATATTCAGTTGTGCTAATTCAGTTGACACGGCAGCAACTCCTTCGCCTGTAGTGATCGTGTCTTGAGCTGAATCGGGCTGTGGTTGCGCCATGGTATACAAACGCTCTTGACTGCTGGCAATGAGACCTTGAGGACTTTGTCCCATGCGAATGAGGGTATCAATCGTGCCATCTGTGTTTAGCGTTAAGCGACCCTCCTCACCGAGGATAATATCTTCTCCAAATGTGCCATAGAAGGTATCATGACCAAAACCACCAAAGAGGATATCATTGCCATTGCCACCATCGAGGAGGTCGTCACCACCTGTAAAAAGCTGAGTATTCTCCACCTGGTATAGCTCGGTGAGTTGGTAAATAATTCGTCCGGCATCACCAATGATGGCATCGTTACCTGCGGCACCATACAGTTTGTCGGCTCCCATACCACCGATGATGGCATCATCTCCTGCACCGCCGTTAATACGATCGTTGCCACCTATGTTTAGCTCGGTGCTTTCAATTTGGATCAGCTCTCCGGCACTATAATTTGCTCGACCTAAGTCACCAATGAGTTGATCGTTGCCATCACCACCTTGAAGTTCGTCGTTACCCATGCCACCGATAATGAGATCGTCACCGGTACCACCAATCAGGGTGTCGTGACCATCGTCGCTACCCGGTTGTGATAACAATTCCGTTAAGTTTTCTGGCCGCATTAAGCCTGAGTAGATCGCTTGTCCTTCATCGCCAAAGAGGATGAGGTCATTGTCCCACTCATGGCCATCGAAGCTATCACTGCCTGCTTCACCAAAAATGACAACCAGGCCATCTTCATCACTGCTCTCATTTCGTAAAATTACGCTATCATCACCACCACCAGTACGCAGGGTGGTGACAGTGTTGTCGCTCGCTCCCAATATGGTGATACCATCATCACCATCACCAAGGAGGTAATTCAGGCCGCCAGCAAAAGTACCACTGGCAGTGTATTGAATGGTTCCCGTTCCCGTTGCACCACCAAGGCCGCTGATACCATTCTCATCAATGACAATTCCGGTACGCCCGGCATCGTTACCACGGTCGCTGATATTCAAGATATTATCACCTTGACCACCATCGAGAATCAGCTCACCAGCAATACCATCCAAGGTGCCTTGATTCGCTGGAGCATCAGAACTGATATTAAAAGTATCGTCACCATCGTTGCTGGTGATTGTCGTGGTCGTTCCTTCGAGGGTGCTCTGAACGTTGATTAAATCATTACCGCTGCCCAAGGCAATATCCAACCGCTCAATGCCTGCATAAGCAATCCCTTCGGCCAAGCCTAAACCAGTGATAAATGTACTGGTCACCGTTGCGACTTGGTCTGTTATATCGCCACTGTCATCCACGCTCAGGGTATCGATACCGCCTCCACCATTAACGGTGAGCAGCGATAACATCCCTTCCGCTACCCCACCCTCGTTAGATGATGGGGTAGCCTTACTACCTAATAACAGTTGATCATCACCATCGCCAAGATTGATAAATGCTGGGGTATTCTCGGCAAGGTGGGTGATCACGATGGTATCATCATCACCGTTGCCATTCACAATCAAAGTTGTCGCTTCGATTGTACCGAGCAAACTAATCGTGCTGCCCTCATCATCGGCATCGCCGCAATCACCTGTGAGGATGATATTGCCTGTTGCCATCAATGTTGCGCCGGTACTCACAAGCAGATCATCACCAGCACATAGAGTCACGTTGCCAGCGGTCGCGTTAAGAACAACGCCATCTTCAACAATCAAATCATCGTTTGTTGCCGCCGTGCCGTCGATATCGTCATCCATTGCAACGATATGAATATCTGCCGCTTTGATACTTTCTGTTATGGTAACAGGACTACTTGCCATCAGAACCACTTCACCGGCAGCGACAAATCCATCAGCACCAGCACTCACACCACCAACAATTAAATGACCAGTATTATGAATATACACTTCACCACTGGTAGAACGACCCTCCATATGACCAACAACCGTTTCTAACTGGTTATCACTAGCTCCAATATCACCAGAAGCGTAGAGGCGTGTTTTACCCGACGTGACATTACTACCACCGACATTGCCGTTATAAATCGCCGCAGAACTATCAAGAAACGCCGTGCCTAAGGTGCTACCAACGGTGTACAAAGTCAAATCGCCTGCGGCTTCGCGGAGATAGGTGTTGTACTCACTTTGCGATGTTAATGTTCCTGCCTCAGCGTAAGCCGAATCAATATTAAGATCGTCACCGTTAGCTGCACCAATTGCGCCACCTATGGCTTCAAGATCAATATTACGCCCCAAAACATCGGCATCTATATCATTGGGACGACCCAAGATTGAGAACGCTGCTCGTAAGGTGATATCTGCTGTGGCAGACAATACTTGATCGATATTCATATTACCGACAAGTTCGTAGAGAGCGATGTCACCAACAGCTTGGGCATGCACTGCACCCGCATCATCAAGATCGATATCAATGGTGTTCTCAGCACTACCAATTGCTTGATCGCTATACAGATTCAGATCAAGGGTCGAGATATTGGTATTATCGGTTTGGTAACCATCAACAATGGAACCCCCTTCAGCACGGAGGGTGACACTCTGCTTGGCATACACAACATCCAGGGCTAAATCAGCCCCAACGGAAGTAAGGTAGATATAATCCTCGGCACGACCTGTGAACAAGCCAGCATTAGTGAGGGTCACATCGAAGTCTGCGGTATCACCAACACCACCAATCGAGCCGCGAGCCGCTTCGAGGAGAAGATCACCAGCGATAACATTGCTGCTCTCAATGCCACCGATCATCGTGCTACGTGCATCAATCAGAGAACCATCCACCTTAACAACCACTAAACCAGCAGCAAGAATTTGATCTATATACAAATCTTGCTCGGCGCCGAGATAAATAAAATCAGTAGCGGTAACATTGATGGTTCCTGTTGCAGCGATATCGATATCTTCACGTGAGGAGATACGCGCTTCGTTGCTGACGATATCAACAAAGCTACCCGCAACAGCATTGTCGTAGGTTGTCGCCAGTTGAATGGTAAAACCATCGACGACAATCGCATAATAGGTTACGCCATCGCTGATACCGTCGATATTATACAGTTGCCATTGTTCAGAGAGGATCACCTCATCACCGCTGGCGAGACCATGCCCGACACCAAAAGTAATAGAGTTCTCGTCACCATCAATAATCACCATGTCACTGCGCTCGGCGGCGGCCAAAGTGATTTGTTGACTTTCAGTCAGGGTGGTAATTCCCTCACTGAGATTAATCACCACCTCTTCCATATCAGAACCGACACTGGCAGCAGTAATCACTACATTATTCGCAACGATGTTGGGATTCTCGATGCGAGTGGTGGTATCTGAGGTTTCTTTGATCCAACCACCACCAATGGAATATTTAAGCTGCGATTCTGACCATACGGCACCCTCACGGATCGCTTCGACTTCAGAGAGGTGATGAATACCACTTGCACCAGCTCCAGCAATATCGATCACGATAGGTGTTCCGGCTAAAGCATCCTCTTGGCTAACAGCTAATTGAATGGTCGATGAATCAACCGCAACCACAAAATAGATCGCACCATCCTCTAAACCGCTGATTGCCGTACCACCATTAACGCGGTACATCACTCCCTGGCCTGTCGCGAAGATGTGACTACCAATAGTGATATGATCTGCCGCATCATCAACAGCGGTTGTAACATCAAACTCAGGCTCATAAGCGATGGAGGTTTCATAGCTCCAATTGTCAATTTCACTATCGCCAAATAATCCGTAACGGCTATGCAGTTCGTGGTATTCGTCGGTACGTTTGTTCTCGATGGTTGTCAGAGCATCGGCAACAAAACTATCAAGATCCGCACCTGTTTTGCCCTGCTCAGTGCCAAGTTCAGTATAATACTCGGCGTATGCCGTACGTTGCCGATCGGTAAACTCAAAAATAAAGGTTGGGTCGTACTGCGCTGGATCCGCCTGACCATTGCGATAAGTCCAGTAGTTCTGGTACTCCAAATCACGCATGGAGAGATACGCATCCACCATCTCATCGGCAGCAGTTGCGGCAGCGGCACCTGTAAGGTTCATACCTGCCCACAGGCTAAGGAGTTCCCCTTCGGTTAACTCATCCGCTATTTCATTGCGATTTGAATCACGTAAATCACCATCGGCAACAGTAACTGTGACATCACCTGTTTGGGATTTAAGCTGAACCAAATTCAAGTCACCGCTGATCTCTTCAATGTAAATATCGCCATTGGCTAAACCATTCAAACCACTTGATGATGAGGTCGAGGTATCAAGCTGTAATGCCTGACTGGTGCTACCCAAGGTACCACCGGAACGAAGGTCAATCGAGCCACCGCTAATGACCGATGTTGCATCGTAAGAGAGAATCGATCCCTGGGCAATTAAGGTGACATCACCAAGGGCACTGCTATCGCTTTCGGCCTCGATAAACGTATGTTGCCCACTGGTGGTATCACCAATACTTTCAATCACTGGATTTGAAATCAAAATATCATCAAGTTGTGCGGTAAGTTGGAACGATGTTGGCGAGACCACAATCACAAAGTAAGTTGTCCCATCGACCAAACCACCGATCACATCCCCACTGCCACTGTGATAAATAATGCTGTCACCAGTGACAAATCCGTGAGCATAGCCAACCTCAATAGTATTACTGCTCACCACATCAGCCGCAGTATTAAGGCTCTGGGTCTCAACCACACCAAGGCGATGATCGGTTGTTGTCACCCCCGTGGTATCCAATTCAACGAATTTACCCGCCGTTAAATCATCGAGGGTCAAAGCTAATCGCAAGGAGGTATCATTAACCACATCGGCATAGTAGTTGTGATCGTCCTCTAAACCACCAATTGCCGTAGTATCAGTGCCCTGATGGTAGGTGACCAGATCACCGGTTGCCAAACCATGTTCAACCCCTAGATCGATTACTACCTGGCTGTCATTAATCTCATTTTCGACATTAATGGTACGCTCAAGTGGTGAACTGAAACGGTGATCACTACCAGCGTAATCAGTAAGATCAAACTGAACATAGTTGTTACCAACATCCCTCAGTTTCACCGTGGTGCTATTTACAATCTCGACGGTATAGGCGGCAGTATCAACCAAACCGATATCGGTACCGAGAGAGTGATAGACAATGCTCTCGCCATCAGTGAAACCATGCTCAATGCCAAGATCGAGCTTATGCAATGAGACAAGATGGAAATCGGTGGTTAAACTGGCGCTACCCTTATCCGTATTGGCAATCGTCTCAAATAGATCAACGGTGATCAAAGCACCACCTGCCGTTGCCGAGAGGGTAACCACGTTACCAACAATGGAACGGATATGGTAGACCGAGCCATCAACCAATCCATCAACGCCAAGATCACTACCGCTCTGATAAAGAACCACCTCCCCATCTGCCAGGTTGGCAGCATCATACAAAATCAGATCGCTTAAAGAGGAGAGCTTATACTGGTCTCTATCCTCCAGTTGCCCAGGATCAATATCAAGCGAGACGACCGAACCACCATCAAGCAAACGGAAATTGCCGTTTGCCAGAGTTTCAACTGTGTAGGCAGTCCCTTCAGTCAACCCAAACAACGTCGCCAGACCGCTATCAGCTTGACCGGAACCACTCAAGGTATGGAACACAACCTGCTGACCATTGGTAAACTGGTGGGTCGCAGAGATCTCCTCACTGCTACTCAAGTAATGCTCTGCACTGTCAGCACTGCTAAAGGTGAGATTAAGGGCTGCCCCTTGATCGCTATTGCTCAGCGAGAACGTACTATCGCCATTATCAACCACAAAGTAATGGTTGCCATTGGTTAAACCACCAATTTCGACGGCTGTACCAGAGGAGTAGATCACTGTGTCATCGGTGCTAAAGCCGTGAGCACCGGCCGAGACAATGTACTCATCTTGAATAGTTGGATTGAAAGACAAGATGAAATTGGTACTACCATCGCCACCGTCATCATAACTTAAACTGTGACCAACGATGGATGCGGTATTAAAATTGAGGGTAATAGTGGCACCACCACCAGATGGAGCAAGACTAATCGTTTGAGCATCAACCACAGTAAGTTGATACATCGTTGCCGTGGTTAAACCACCCACAGCAGGAACTATCGTCGCATTATACTCAACTTCATATTGAGAGCCCACAGTCAGTCCATGAGCAGCATTCAGTACGACATAATTATTTTGCGTAGTTCGATCAATACTCAAACCAGACAAACTATGGTTAGCCCCTGTCGCAGTTGAAAAATCGAGCTCAATCGGATTACCAGTTGTTCCATGTTTAAGGCTCAGGGTTCGCTCAGCAACATTAATCACTGAGTAGCCATCAACCCCTTCAAGGGAGGAGATCGGGGTCCAACCGTTGCGGTCGTAACTGACATCTTCGCCACTGGCGATGGTACGGCTATTATCATCGCCAAGGAACAGATAGTTCTGCTGAGTGGCAACGGTGACACTAACGGCATTGCCACCATCATCAGTAAAGGAGTGAACTCCTGTTGCTACGGAAAAATTAAATCTTACCGCTTCGGGCGTTCCATCATCCAGGGCCAAGGCAACGGTACGATCATCAAGAACATTAACCAGATAGGTTGATCCAGTGGTTAAGCCACCGATACCAGCACCGTTATACACCAGTGTTGAGCTATCCGTTAAACCGTGAGCGGCATCGAAAACAAGGTACTGACTCTGATTCAGCGTCACGAGGTCAACAACATCGTTGCCAATCGTTAACTGATGGGTAGAATTCTCTTCAGTGGTTGAGAAGTCGTAAGAAATAGCACTGTCACCTGGCTCATAACTTAATCGAATCGTGTTATCGGCAACCACTTCAACAACAAAATCGGTGCCGCTACCAAGTCCGCCAATGGCATCATTATAACCACTG
Organism: Desulfocapsa sp.; assembly: GCA_022712975.1. Taxonomy (GTDB): domain Bacteria; phylum Desulfobacterota; class Desulfobulbia; order Desulfobulbales; family Desulfocapsaceae; genus Desulfocapsa. The sequence goes on along the minus strand of JAFLJO010000041.1, from coordinate 8,048 downwards.
TGATAGATCACTTCACGATCGGCAAAAATGGCATCAACCGAGATGGTAGTTCCGTCTGTCTGATCGGCTATGGTGATAGTCTCAACATTGTCATCAACCACAATATCAACCAAGCCATTATAGGCATTAAAGCTATGATCATTAATCGTGGTGCGGATTAGTCGATGTCCCGAGGTATCGGTGTTAGCACTGACATCAATGGTTAATTGATCGGCAGCTTGCGCACTGCTAGAAAGTTGAACCGAATCAGAACTGGTAGCGTAAACAAAATATCGGTTCCCCGAGGTTAATCCTGAAACCGCCGTTGCCCCTTGTGTAGACAGCTCGTAGGTAACCCAGTCACCGGTCGCAAAACCGTGATTTGCACCAAGGTTTAACCAACCGGTTGCAGCGGAGCTTGAATCTTGCGGTGCAAACACCGCAACCTTACCTGCCGCTGCCGCCAAGGTTACACTTTGATCTTTGCTTGAAGTAAAGGTGTAACTGGTTGCCAGAGCAACCGGAACCCCTATCTCAATCACCGCACCACCGACACTATCGGTCAAACGGATGGTTCGGGTATCGACAACATCAATATAATAGGTCGCTCCACGCACCAGATTGGCAATTGAATCACCATCATCACTATCGCTATAAACAACAGGTTGATCCTGAATATAGTCGTGGTCACTAGTAAAAATGAACGTTGAAGCATAGCCACCGATCGCAGTTGCCGGATCAAAACTAAATGATTCGGTCTCTTTCTGCTGCTCAGCAAGCAGAGTGAAATCGGTCGCTGAACCGTTGATATTGATTGCGGTTCCGGCGCTTGCAGCAGCAGCACTGATTGCCAGTTGCAGGCTCTCGGTACCGGTAACAATTGCGTAATAACCGTTACCATCAGAGAGTCCCGCAAGAACAGAACTACCCTCGACATAAGTGACATAATCACCGGTTGTCAGACCGTGGGCAGAACCAAGATCGATGGTTTCAGTGGCGGTATTCAAACTACCACCACTGCCAATCGTCAGCTCACTTCTGGGGGCTAAAGTAAATGGATTGATCGATACGACCGTACCACCATCACTAAGTTCAAATGAGTGGTCAAATCCACTTGCCGTGTCACCATCAAGTGCTACCAACGGGGGCAGATATGAGATAATGCTATCTCGATCACCGCTAAGACGGATGCTGCGCCCATCAACAACCGACACATAGTAGGTTTCACCCTCAACCAAGCCGGGAATGACGGTACCACCATTACTGCTATAGACCACCGCCTGACCACTAATAAAACCGTGATCGACAATAAAGGTGATCACCCCTGAGGTGATGGTTGCACCAGCACCGGTATCGGCAGTAACGCTATCGGCAACGCCATCACCATGGGTTAATGAATGGCTGGTACCAGTGGCACTGATTGTATTAATGTGGATCACCAAGTGCTCGACCGCACGGACACCATCATTCTGTAATGCTTCAGCACCAGCTTCCAGCACGATGGTAGCAGTGCTATCGGCTGCCAGCATCACCGTGGTGGTATTGACCACCAGCACCCTATAGTTGGTTCCGGAAGTCAAGCCAGAAATTACGTTGCCGCTACCACTTGAGTAACGAACACTATCACCGGTAACTAACCCGTGAGCCGCAGCAAATTCAATCGTATAATTGGTACTATCCACGGTTTCCGTTGGAATAAATTCCAAAACTTCAGCGGCACTGGCAAACGGGTCGAAGAATGGGATTTCAACATTCCGCACCGTCATATCACCCAACAACTCTTGAATCGCAATATCACCATTGGCGCTAAAAGCGGTGATCGTCCCCCCTTCAAGTTTGGTTAACAGTGCTTGCTCAGTACCAATTCCGGTTCCGGCATAAAGTTGCAGATCAGGGGTATTGATTATGGCACTACTGGCATTTGCAGCGCGCTCAATCGAGCCATCGCTACGGATAATGGTGACCCCATCATCGTTGAGAATACTCCCCTGCAAAGTCACATCTTCACGTGAAATAATCTCTACTTTTCCAGAATCGTAACCACTAAACTGGATATTAATCGGATTGTCAGCAACAATGGTGTTAGTGCGGATATCTTTCACCTGCTGCCACATCACCACCTCGGCATACGATTGATGGACGGGAACATAAACCCAGAAAGGGACATAAACATCACCGAAAGGGGTCCAGACATCACCGCCATGATCTTCCCAACGCCAGAAAGTGTCATCCTCTTGATAAGGATTTTTATTCTGCAAATTGATACCAATGGTATCTTCAAGGGTGTCAAGTTGTAGGTTGGGCACCTTGACCTGGGCACCCCCCTCTTCAATCACATAAGAATATTCGTAAACAAAATTAGCAACCGAGGTGTCAACTGAATAGTATACCCCTTCTTCAAGGGCCATTGGATCGGTGTAGTATTCGCTGCTTTGCCAGGTTGAAAAGTCGGTGGAAGTGGTGTCGATGGTGAACAAAAATAAATTAAGAGAGTTATCCCAATCTTTAAAGATTTCAACTACCGTTTTAGCTTGACCGGTCACCCAGGTGTAGCGCTGTCCGGCGTTGGGTTGATAGGTGGTATTTGAAGTATCGGCAATTGTAATTTCTGCCGTATTACCAACTGAATCAATGGTTTCAACTACAATATCATCACCAATATGGCGATAGAAGGTAGTGGTATCTTTGGCGGTATCAATAATCTTGATAACCCCCTCGACTTCTTGCCCGGCATTGAGGTTATTAATCACCACTTCGTAATTGCTGTTGTTCTCAATCGCAATTTGACCATAGCCATCCAACGCTTGCAGAGTACCACTCCCAGTATTGACAATATCGCCATAGAGCTGGATAAAACCGCCCTGAATGGTGATATCTCTAATTTCAATGCAATTATCTAACGCATTGTAGTAGGTAATGTTACCGACATTGACTGCATTTGCACCGAGGTCTAAAAAGTAATGTGGGTTAACAGAGTGACCGGCATCGATTTTATTGTGATAATCGAGCTCAAAGCCCTCTATCTGCCGTTGCACATCATCACCGGCAACCGTACCCGGAGCGGCAATTGTAACGCTCTTATCCTGGAACCCACTCTGAACATAACCGTTAATGTTAAGGTGTTGGGCACTGATGAAGACCTTATTGCCAGCAATCAACGAACCACTTTCACTGCTATCTACTGCGTCAATTGCATTAACAATAGCGGTGACATTACCAATACCTGAAGATGTGTGGCTCAGAGTACCGTCGGGGTTTTCGGTCACAGTAATTCTAATATTGGTCGCATCGTTGGGACTCGACTTGGTATTTTGTCCAGCCAAATCGGCAACATCATCCCAGCTGCTATCCGGCTCACCACCAATGTTCTGAATAAACGGTACGCTGGCCTGAACAAAATCACCACCGGCATAAAAATCGACCAGCTCGGCACGAACGGAGATCCCATTTTCAAGATCATCTATGCTGCTCCACAGATAAATATTTCCTTCGGTATAGACCGACACTTCACCGTTGAGATTGCTGATATCACCACTGATCTCAATACTTGGGGTACCGGTGTTTTGAATTGTTATCGAAGGATCTGGTGAGGCGGAATTAAAAACCGACTCATAAGTTGTCAAACTGGCAATTTCAGCCGCACGCAACTCACGGAAATTCATATGGATATAACCGCCAGCATACTCAGGGATAGTCAGATCGTCGGTACGTAAATAATAATCGCTATTATTGTTGATTTCGATCACGGTATCGGTCGGCGCAATCAACTTACCCGTGCTATTACCGGTAAAGGTATTAGCGGTGATAATAATATCGCCCGATGCGGCTTCGATCTTGCCGACATTAATAAAATCAACGACAGTTCCATCATCGAGGTCGGCAAGCAAAGTATTTAGAATATTTATTTGAGCATCAAATTCAGCATACTGAGAAGTGTCTAAGTATGACTCGCGAATCTCGGTAATCAACGTTATCCGCTCACCAATAGCTGCAATGAGACTGCTACCACTATTGATGGTGTAATCAATCCCCTTGGTCGTGGCAATTTTAACTCCACTACTCAAGGTAATAATGGTGAATGCAGAATCAATTTCGGGGTTAAAGTCACTGGTTGGCCAAGCACCTGAAGCATCACTGACAAGGAGAGCACGATTATTATGGATTCCCACTTCAACGGTTCCCGCCGCAATAACATCGGCACTACCAGATTGTTCTCCGCCGTTGCCACCCTCAATCGCAAGAGATAAGTCGCCACCAAACACTTCACCTAACGCTTCTAGCGCTTCGCGATAAAGGTCCTTTCCAGTCCCTTTACCAACGACATCAATTTCACCCATCTCAGCAACCAGATAGGTGTCACCACCACTACCGACCCAAGCACCAGTTTCAATCGTTACGGTACTGTTTTGGATGAGGACACCTGTGGCTTGCGGATCGGTCTTAACCGGGAGAACGGTTCGATTCCATAATTCGGTACGGGCAGAAACAGTGTAATCGTTAACATCACCATTGCGATTTTGACCCGCCATCAAGGCGAGATCACCATCGGCAGTCATAGTCGCACCCGTTTCAATGACAACATCGTTAGCGGCAGTCACCGAAGCATTGGAATCACCCTGCGCATAACCAGACAACCCATAGGTTTTCGCATTGGCATGAGCTTCAATCTTGGCATTGGTCAACGACACCAGCTCCATGTTGCCAGCACTGGTTAACGTTGCAGCGCCAATCCGAATTTCATTCACATTTGTATCGTTAGTGATCGTCGATTCCGACTTAGCCAATGAGATCGCCCCACCAGAATCGAGTTTAACCAGATCCTTGGCAACAATCTCATTCATACTGGTCAAACTCAGCGTCTTGGTATCCGCCGTGGTAACCATCTGAGCACCATCGGCAACGGTAATATAGGTAGTGTTATCAATATCACTGCGACTCGATGCTGCGGCACCATTGGCGATGCCACCGGCAGCGGCGGAAACATTGTAGCCATTTTCACCATCAACATTTTTATTGATGACATTATGAGCATCAATATCAATCCCCTCCGCAGTTAAAACCGCCCCGGAACCGATAGAGACATCTACGTCCGCTGTAACCGTGTTGACAACCGAAGCACCACTTGCCCCGACAAGGGCTGCCAAGGTGCTATCAGTTGTACCGTCAAAGATTGCTGTATGCTCAGCACTCAACTGCACATCACCCGTTGCCGTAATTTGAGCATTGGCACCAATAACAACAGCAGTATCGCTTGTACTTACTGTGGTCGATTTCGCCGCCGCACCAGCAATCAGACCACCACTACCAGCCGTGGTTGAGGCAAAGTTATCGTCTTCACCAGTTGCAATAACTGCCACATTCGCACTGGTTACCTCCGCACCCGCACCAATGGTGGCACTTAATATTGTATCTGATGCAGCGGTGGCACTTGACAGCCCTACAGCAACCAAACCGCCGGAATTACTGGTTGCATCAGCGACCTGTCCGACATCGCTTTGAGCCTGAATTAAAGTGTTGCCAGCGATGGTTAAAGTAGAACCAGCAGCGATGCTACTGGTGACATCGCTATTGTTGATTGATTTGCTACTGGTTGCCGTAACCCCAACTAAAGCACCCGCTGAACCGGTTGAACTTGCGTAAGCGGCGTAATCGCCGCTAAGATTTTTATGCTCAGCCGTGACCGAAACAGCATCAGCTACAATATCGCCACCAACCGTTGCGGAGATAGTTGCATCGAGTAAGGTTTCCGTTTTCGAAGCACCGACAGCTAACACCCCGGCATTGACACCAAAGGCATTCGCTTCGGCAAGATCATTCTCTTGCGCAAGAATGGTGAGAGTGCCAGCTATTTCGACATCAGCACCAGAAACATACGCCTCAACCGTTGGATTAATTTCGACTTTCGCCCAGTTGAACGAACCTGCACCAATCCCTGCTGCAATACCGTAAACATCTGAGCTGGCTTGAGCATCGGAGGTTGCCGAAATGTCGATCGAAGTAACGGTATCAGCCGCTTTGCCAATATCGACATAAGATCCAACATAGGCCTTAGTTGAACCGTTTACCGTAGCAAAATTCATCGTAGCTCCACCAGCCACAGCACCGATACTTGCCCCCAAACCTAAGCCATCAATCTGGGCAGATGAATCCGCAGAGACAGACAGTGTCCCCGCTTTGACCACCCGAACTTTGCCGCTGGCATCGGTGCCAATGATAGCCGCTTCAGAGTCATTACTAATTCGGTTGTGCGTAACTGCCCCGCCCAAAGCGGCAAATCCGGCACCAGCCAAGCTAAAAGAGACCGAATCAATTTCGCTGTCATCCACAACATCCACGTGAATGTCTGCTCCGGCAGAGAGCAGTGAATTGCCCGACACCATGGCGGTAATATCATTTTCGATGGTATTATTCGATACCAATGCGTTCAAAGCAACGCCACCAGCAACGCCAACACCAGCCGTCAAACTAGTGATTCCAGCTTCAGACTGAGCATTAACAGCAACACCACCGTTGAATGATGTCACCTCGGCATCTGCAACGCTGGCGGTAATAACATTAGTAATACTATTTTCCGAAAGTGTGCCATTAATTGCCACACCACCACTCCCTGCCACGCCAATCAGGACTGAAACAACATTCGCATTCGGGTCAAAAACCAACCCGGAATCGGTTATCGCACCATCAAGATTATCTTCTGTGGTATCGCCAGAATCGGGATCAGCATCATCGTCAGGGATAAACCCAGAGATGGCCGACATAAATGAATCAGCGGTGGGTGCAAGGTCTTGAGCACTCAAAGTAATACTATCGGTAGCAGTTACAATTGAATCACTGATTGTTGCTGAAACATGATTTGAAACTATGTTCTTCATTCCCGTCATCTGCACGGCGATAGTTCCCGAACCCGATGCGCCAAGCGCTAGACTACGAATGATTGCCGCCGAATGGGAGGTAATGGATAGGCTGGCAAGGGTATTAAAATCGCTATTGTCGACCTCAGTTGTTACAGTATTGGTGATGGCATTCACCGCCAAAGCGGCACCAAAAGCACCGCCACCCGCCGCCGAGACGCCAATAGCTAAGGTGTTAATCTCTGAGCTATCGGTAGCCGCCAACGTCACATCAGCTACGGCATCGATATCGGAGCGACGAGCTTCTCCCGTTATTTTAGCGGCCGTGGTATTGGCAATGACACTTCCCGATAAGGACAGCACAGCAGAACCAGTGCCAGCGGCCGCTATACCGACTGACAAACCGAGGATACTAGCATTGTTGGTCGCTAACAGATCAAGGGTTGCACCACTGTCCACCGTGGAGCTATCGATCTGAGTAATCGTGCTATTAGTAATAACATTGGCACCAATCAATGCCCCTGCTGCAATACCGGCCGAAGCTGCGACACTAATCCCCGCCGAGCTAATTTGCGAAGTATCATCGGCAGTTAAACGGATATCACCAGCAACTCCCTCAGTGGTCACGGTGGAGCCAGCCATGATCGAAGCAGAAGTGGTGTTGGTAATTTTATTACCGTATCCGGTGGCATTCACCGCCACGCCGGCGCTACCTGCAACGCCAATGGTCAAGCCCACAATTCCAGAAGCCGAATCACTATCAAGGACAATATCGCCAGAGGTTGATGTCACATTTGAGTTATCAATCAAAGCAACGGTGGTGCTCTCAATGAGGTTACCGACTAAGTTAACGCTAACAGCCGCACCACCAGCCGCTACATTGACAGTAGCCGACAGGATATTGCCATCCAATGCGACGGGGGAATCAATGAGAATAGCATCCAGATCATTCTGGTACTGAGTGGGGATAATCCATGCAGGAATAGTATCGTCTGGTGCTTTATCTTGTGCAGAGACGGTGATATTGCCAGCGACGGTTACAGTAGAAGAGTCTTTGATCATTGCCGTAGTATCGCTGGTAATCATGTTACCAAGCACACTGACAGTAACAGCAACTGCCCCAGCTCCAACATTAACCGCAAGTGATCGAATGATTGGTGACGATTCAGAGAGTATGTTCAAGGTTGACGCATTGGTGATCGTCGAATCACTGACGAG
>JAFLJO010000125.1 GCA_022712975.1 Desulfocapsa sp. | reverse complement strand
TACCAGAAATAAAGGAAAAGGTCATGCGTAACAACTACCTGTTATAATGTGCTTTATCCACAAAGAACTTGAAGCGGTGTACCTAATATTTAATGCTTCTGCATCATTAAACCTGTATGGGGTACTAACCGACTACCCCCTCAAATATTATTACATGAAAATAAGTACGGAGCGGTTGTAAAATAGATCTGTCCCCTTTTTCTTTATTATCGTTTTCTGCCGCAGGAACAACAGCAAATATAGAAGTTTGGGGTTCTCCTAACTTCTGAAAATTGTATTAAAAGTCTATTATATTATCTTTCGAACGTCTTGCATCACCTGCCGGCCATAGAATTACCGTGAACTTTGAGCGTGGCAAAATGCCTGGTCAACAACTGAAAATCGTGCGTGTGAACCGGTCAGAGTGTATGCGTTTGTTCGGCGTCTTTTTGCCGTTTTATTTTGTTCTTCAATGTACAGTAGCATGTAATTATTAAGGAATATGTGAAACGGGAGACCTTATCACTGGCTATTCACACTGGAGGGTAGAAAATAGAGAAGGCAGAATCAAATGAATGATCCTGCCCTTAGGCGAAGAAAGCTTTTCAGGAGTGAATTACTTTTTCTTTTTACGAAGTCTGGAGCCGACAAGGCAAATTAGACCTGTTCCGAAGAGGAGCATTGTTGCTGGTTCTGGGACTGGGTCTGCTAGCCCTACAACTACATTATCAAGCGCTGCCCCTCCGTTTCCAATTTCCAAACTAGAGAACTGAAGTTGCGTTGTATTTGCTATCGCAGTAAAAGAGGCTGAAACACTACTCCATCCCATGTCAGTCGTAGTGTGGCCAGTTGTATCAAATGAGAATAGATTTTGTATAGTGTTGATAGTTAGAGATAAATCCATCACTCCCGTTACATTTGGATTGCCAGCCATATCGAAGGTCACGACATATTCGGTTCCAATACTAGTGGCAAAAGAATCGCTTAAGATTGTTCCAGCGGAACCACCGTTCATATCTAAGCTATTAATTCCATCTGAAGCTTCCCAGTAATTACCTATCCAGTCGATGCTCCCACTTGTAACAGTCCAACCAGATATGCCTGTGGATATTGCATTGTGCTGTTGGAAAAAAGATGAAGGTCCTCCTTCAAAACTGCCATTAGTAATCAAGTTTGCATTGGCACTGACAACACCGCCAAACAATAAAACAGCAACACCTAAACCAATTAATTGTTTCTTCATTTCTCCCTCCTAGGTAGAATTGTGAATGAATACTACTTTTTTAACATGGTGGATATTTCTGTGCATCGGTAAATATACCTATATTTGTATCTATTCCTGAAAAATAGTCAAAATGCCTATACTGGTGTTCCAGTCACTGAGGTAGTGCTTAGAAATTGACACCCTGCTATGTTCCATCAGCTCAGGCTCAGACAACGAACTCAAGGCTTCGTCATAACTAAGACTTCTTTTTTTCTGCTTATGTTGCTTGGCAGTGATTGGTGAGAAGTAGGGCTGTAAGAACAAGCCAATGGCAATGGTAAGAGGTGTGTATGAGACGTAGGTTAAGACTATTCCTGATAACCTTGCTCATATTTTCATCGCCGAACGGCCGGTATCAGCCAGCCCCAAGCAATTTAACCGACCATGGTGATTCGCAGCTGTGAGCTTGAGTAACCTGCGATTTTCATATGGAAAACCGCGCTGCTTGGGGTCGGCTGCATACCATTGTTCGGCGTCTTTTTGCCGTTTTTTTTAATCTGCTAATTCATTGTAGTCAAATACCTTTTTACATGCGGAATCAAAGTCTTCCATGTTTTGAACCCATTGATCACGAATATCATCTGTATCGAACTCGGCATATACATTCACAAGCACGCTATATTTTGTAACAACATTTGCTAATCCCATTTTATCATAATCACCTGCACTATCCTTTATGCCATCGCAATAATTGAGATATGCTTCCTGTATTTTCTTTGTAGTCCTACCTATTGCCCCGTTGGCTGACTGCACCTGCATTGCCCTACCTCCAAAGCCTTCGCCCGATAAATATTTGTCTGCCCTTTTATAGTTTTCCAACACGGAATTCAAACACTTATCCATTTGTTTGATATGAAAATCACAATTTTTTCTTTTTAAAAATTCAAACATTATTTATCTCCTATTGTAATACTGCGTTTTGAAACTTCCAAAATCATACTTAACAAACTATAAATTATCTTTGTAAACAAATGAATTACTAAAAACACTGTAAATTTACAAATGTTGATTTTTTTGTTAGGCAATTTTATATCTAAATAATACTATGTGCTGATACCTTAAAGCCGCCATAAAAAACAAAAAAACAAAGCATTTTAGTTTTTGTGCTATTTCTGTTTATTTTGTACAGCAATTCCCGAGACGACCTGAAACTTAGCAATAGCATTGTTTGTTAAATTAGTCTTCGTAAACACTATGAAAAATATTAGAAAACCCAACGTTTTTCCTTGACATATCACCGAGATAGGATTTTTTACCTTTTTGTA
>JAFLJO010000147.1 GCA_022712975.1 Desulfocapsa sp. | reverse complement strand
CTACTCATTTGTTACTCCTTGGCTGTGGTTGTTGTCGAGGCAACTCAGCCTTGGAATAACAAATTACTGATCAAAAGGCGAAGCCTCTGATCTATGACCTTGCCCAGAGGGCAAGGTTTTCACTGTTGATAATAAAATTTTTGCCCATAATTATTGGTATTACTATTGGTGTTTCATTGTATGTAGGCATTGGTTGGTGGGGATTTTTACTACTTTTCCCCTGGATCGGCACTGCTGTTTCCATTGGAATTCACTTCCAGCAAACGGTAGTGGGTGAGATATGTGTTTTGGAGTATGGTTATCTCTACGGCAGAATTTTTTTTGGTCATATTTCTAGCCTTCTGGTTAGCATAATGACGAGCAATAATATTTGCATAAAAGATATAGTAGGATACAAAGTTGGGAATAAATCAAATCCACGTTGGCTATGGCACGCCATTGACCATGCAAGCAACACGGTACTCGCCTACGTGTTTGGAAAACGAAAGGACATTGTTTTTAAAGAGCTAAAAGCATTGCTTGAACCATTTAATATTACACGTTATTACACTGACGACTGGGGTGCTTACGAACGTAATCTTGAGGCTGACAAACATCAAGTTGGTAAACGAAATACCCAAAAAATTGAGCGAAAAAATCTAAATTTCAGAACATGGATCAAACGGCTTACACGTAAAACTATTTGCTTCTCGAAACTGGAAAGAATGCACGACACAGTCATAGGCCTGTTGATTAATAAAGTCGAATTTGGGTTGGACATTCATGCAAAATAACAGATTTCACCCACTACCCAATCGTCATGTCTAATAAATGTGCCCCTTGGTCAGCCATGGTTATCCCTAAGCGAGCCCCTGATATTCACTAAATTTTCCGATGTAATAGCCGATATATTTTGATACAAAGCACTTTCAGCCTATTGGTTTATTGCTGCTTAGTAAATGAAATATCAAGCAATGCTACTAAAAAGTCATGGAGGACTGATAAAGATGAGTACTGTCAACACCACCATAGCAACTGGCCCTTATCTTCCCAAATTTGACAATTCAGCAGTGTCAAACGATGTAAAGTTTGATAAAAAAATTTTTGATCGTATTGATAGCAAAGCAGCAACTGAATCTGGAGATACCGTTAATTTTTCTTCTAGAGCTCAATTCTTGTTTAATCTACAAACATATTCTCATACTCTAGCAGATGAAGAAAGGAATCAATTTGCTGACGGGATTGCACAATCTGGCGATGAGATATTTGACGAAAACTTCGTACAACATATAAGAGATTCACCTTTTACTAAAGAAGGCATTTTCAGAATTGATCCAGAAACACGAGAAAAGATGGAATCAAGCATCATCGGCAAAGAAGGATTTGTTCACCAGGAACTGACTGTTCTTTACTCTGGTCCAACACTTATCGGTCAATGGAATTTCCATAAAATCTCAGGATCAGGTGACATTCATGAAACCGATCATTTAACAAATCAACTAGATCAGCTCACATCAAAGGCAGCCAAGAAGCTTTCTAAACAAGATCTTGCTACGATGACTGGAACAATGGGTAGAGCGATTGACGCTTCCAGGAACGATCTCAATTCAAGCTACGCCCTGTTCAGAACGAATTATGACTATGAGGTAGCTGAACAAGCCATTTCAAAGTTGCCCATGAGTGATGGATTAAAAGAAGAATTCAGTAATTTACTCTCTGAAGTTCGCTCGTTTCAAAATCAACGAAATTCGGATTACATTGATCAACAAGAGATAAAAATCCAAAATTATCCTCAGTTTGAGGGTATTATAAAGGAAGAAATCCAGGCTCTGAAAGAGGGGCTTGAGATTAATACAGAGTTACAACAAAGCATTTCACACTCTCAAAATGGTTTGTTTGGAGTAGAAAATTATTTCCAAATATTAATCAAAAATTCCGAATCTATTGAAGGGGAAAGTTCAGAGAATATTTCCGATATGTTTAACCACTTTACAGATCAAGTGAGTGAGTTTAACCGGATATTTATTGAAAAGGATTGGGGGACGGCTCGTAACAAAAAAGAAGTAACTAGAGACCCTGTTATGGACACAGCTGTGGAGGAAACACAAGAACTTACCAATCAATATATAGTTGCAATTAATTCTTATATGGCAAACCAAAATACTAGCAATACTTGACCAGCAATTCCCGAGACGACCTGAAACCTAGCAATAGCATTGTTTGTTACATTAGTCTTCGTAAACATTATGAAAAATATTAGCAAAACCAACTTTTTTCCTTGACATATCAGCGAGATGGGATTTTTCCCTTTTTGTAAGGATAATAATGACTTACATGGAGGTTACAATGTCGAACCAAATTGTAGCAATGAAAAAGACCCACAAAGCAGAAACCGTACGAAAAACAATCGGGGACAGACCACGATAAAAAGAAACGGCAAAAAGACGCCGAACAAAAAAAATGCACCCGACTGGCTCACACGTCCGGTTTTCGGATGTTTATCTATCATTGTCTCTCGCTCAACTATTGCGCTAAATCCATGGCCAGCCGGTGTTTTAGAACGTTCTGCCCGACGCATCCGTGCTGATCCGTGAAGGGTTGATTTTTACCTGCCCCCCCCCTTGCCTTGCATCCATTTACTCATTATAACCGGTGGCCATTGCTCCTTCTCCAGAAAAGCTTCCTGGAAAAGAACCTTATTGGTTCGTATCGCAAATTCAACAAATTGTTACTAGTGCCGATGCCCTTTCATCTTGACAAAAAACAGCTTACATTGTATTCATTGGGGTTCGCCTATTCTTTTTTTTATCTTATTTTTAAATATGGAAAAAAGAATCTTTAATACAACAAGTAAATAATCCTGTTGTCTTTTCAAACCAACAGATCTCTTTTAACTAATCAGGAGTAGTGCATGTGTCGTATAGCCCTGAAAACCGCCAGTGAAGCCTTCTCTCCTTATGAAGCGCTTCAAGGGATGGAGGCTATGCAGGAAGGTTACGATGGCTCCGGTCTCGGACTTCTTCTGCGCGGTCTTGAATTCGAGGATTTTAAGTATAACTCGAAGTTCCCCATCCTTTCAGGTATTGCCCATACCGAGGAAGCCTGGCATCGTCTGAACCTTTTCATGGAAAAACGAGGTTTTGAACTCAGATATGACCATGAGTTTGAGACCAGACCCGAGATGATTGAAGCCAAGGATCGGTATCGTTATTTCCTTCGTGCATATAAGATGCCTGTCTCTTTAGCCGAAAAAACAAAGGACGAAATCGAAACCGAACTGATGCTTACCCGCCTTGCACTTCGCAAAGATGGTGAAAATCATGGCAATGATCTGACTGCCTTTTCTTTCTGGCCCGATGTTGCATGCATTAAAGAAATTGGCTGGCCACTTGAAATCGGTGATGCCCTCAATTTATCCGACAACCGGATTAAATCCAGGGTATGCATGGCGCAAGGTCGACAGAATACCAATTACGGAATTAATCTTTATGCATGCCATCCCTTCTTTATTCAGGGTATTGCCACCATGACCAACGGTGAGAACACTGCTTTTGTTCCCATCCGTGACTGGTTGTTAGGCAAGCATTTCCCCGGTTATACAGGTTATCAGAGTGACTCGGAGACATTTACCCATATCCTCCATTACACACTGAAACAGCTCAAGCTTCCACTTCAGGCCTATAAGCATATCATCACTCCTCTTCGAGGTGAAGAACTAGCCAATCATCCGCAGGGAGAATTCCTTACAGGTCTTCGTGATTCCTGTCGCCGTCTCATCATTGACGGCCCCAATGCGGTAATCGGAACGTTACCTGATGAAACCTGCCTGCTGGTCATGGATCAGAAAAAATTACGGCCTGCTACTGTGGGCGGAAGGCCAGGTTCCTGGGCATTCGCATCTGAAATGTGCGGTGTAGATGCCATGGTTCCTGACCGTGATCCGACACTTGATTTCCAACCCATGCGTGAACACACAATTATTGTACCACCAGAACGAAAGGAACTGACAATATGGTCTCAACACGATCCGTATCCGTTGGGCCAGGCAGCTTAAGCTACACTGACCTGCCCTGGATAATCCAGCATCGCGAAGATAGATGTACCCTCTGCGGCCATTGCACCGCAGTTTGCCCAAAAGAGGCCATCTACCTCGCTTATAGACGACAGAGGATGCCAAAACTTGATGTCCTCAAGAAAAAACGCGGCAACGAATACCGAACATTTGTAGGTATCCGCCAGAAAAAGAACATGGCTAACGCCTGTATCGGTTGTTCCATGTGCTCCATGGTTTGTCCCAATGAGGCCATCCAGCCCGTTCCCAACACCAACGAGCATCGGACACTCTTCTTTAACAACCAGAAAGGCGAGCCCATGAAACGCGGGGGACGACGTAATAGTGTCGGCCCCACACTCCTTGACCAGATCATGTTTAACCGCATTTCAATGCTCACCGATCCGGCACTTGATGCCGGCCGCCATGAATTCAATATTACAACCACCCTTGGTCGTACTCTTGATCCGGTAGAATTTTTGAAACGTACCAGGGAAGGCGGCTGGATTCCTCCAACAAGAGAAATCTTTCCCTTTGTCATTGGTTCCATGTCTTTTGGTGCACTGTCTCCAAATATGTGGTTGGGTCTGTTACAAGGTGTTGCCTACTGTAATGAAGTGCTCGGTATTCCGGTTGTGATGTGTACTGGTGAAGGTGGTTGTCCACCATGGATTTTGAAAAGCCCATACCTGAAGTACATTGTGCTCCAGATTGCCTCCGGTTATTTTGGATGGGATGAGATCATTCGAGCCATTCCCGACATGCAGTGTGATCCTGCTGCCATTGAAATCAAATACGGTCAGGGTGCAAAACCGGGTGACGGCGGACTGCTTATGTGGTTTAAGGTTTCCAAATTGATTGCTCGTTTACGTGGTGTGCCGGAAGGCGTTGACCTTCCATCACCACCTGTTCATCAGACGCTGTATTCCATTGAGGAATCGGTGATGAAAATGATCCAGACCCTGTCAACTGCATTTGACCATAAGGTTCCGGTCTATCCGAAAATCTCTGCCTCAACCAGTGCAAAATCAGTTTTAAACAATCTGGTACGTAACCCTTATGCCGGCGGTTTGTTAATCGATGGTATTGATGGTGGAACAGGAGCAGCTTACAATGTTTCCATGGATGCGACAGGACACCCTATTGCGTCCAATGTTCGTGAGTGTTATTTGGATTTGGTTAAGCAGGGTAAGCAAAACGAAATCCCAATTTTTGCGGCAGGCGGAATTGGTAAAAACGGAAACGTAACCCAAAACGGGCTTGCACTTATCATGCTTGGCGCATCCGGTGTTCATATCGGAAAATACGTCATGCAGGCTGCGGCAGGTTGTCTTGGTAACGAAAAGAACCGCTGTAATGTCTGTAATGTTGGTATCTGTCCTAAGGGTATCACCAGCCAAAACCCAAAACTGTACCGCCGCCTTGATCCAGATCTGGTCGCCGAGCGTGTGGGTGATGTATTCATGTCTATACGCACCGAGATGAAGAAAATCATGGCACCGCTGGGACGCTCGCAGTCCCTTCCGGTTGGTATGTCTGATGCGCTTGGTATAGCCGATAAGGATGCGGCGGATAGATTGAATATTAAATATGTATGTTAGGAACGGGAGCTAAATAACTTGAACATATTACGCCGCAATTTTTTCGTCACCTGTACTTGCAAAAACTTTGCATACTACCAGTATGTAACGTTTTTTCAAGTACAGGTGGCGGAACAAAGGGCAAGTAAGATGTTTAAGTTATTTAGTGTACGTTCCTTAGTTGGTTAATAGTTTTCAACTTTTCTGCGATCAATTTTCAATATATAGACGGTACATGTCTTTTCTGAAAACTGAAAACTGAAAACTTTTTTATAAGGAGTTTTTTGTGAGTACTACTGTTGTAAAAGGTCTGGATAAGAATGGCCGTAGAATCAGTTCCATGGACTTTGAGACCATGGTGCGGGTAGCTGCTGAAACAAGCAATACTATCCAAGTTGAATCCATGGGGCAACATAACCTTGGTATTCGATTGCAGCATACTGACGGTCTGTCCATTTCAGTCTCAGGGCCCACAGGGCAGAGACTTGGTTGTATGGGGATGCCTGGAACGATCATCACTTGCAATGGTGCAGCCTCTGATGATGTTGGATTTTTAAACATCGGAGCAGAGATCACTGTACTTGGTGATGCCACCAATGGTGTCTGTAGCGCTATGGCCAATGGTAAAGTCTATATCGCAGGTTCCATTGGTGCCCGTGGACTGACCATGACTAAATGGAATCCCGCTTACGAAAAACCAGAGCTATGGGTTTTAGGATCTACCGGCGATTCCTTTGCTGAATTCAACTGTGGCGGTATAGGTGTTGTTTGTGGAGTTGAGGCCAAAAACCCTAAAAATGTTACCGGCTATCGTCCCTGCGTGGGTATGGTTGGGGGAACAATCTTTTTTCGGGGAGAAACCGACGACTCCTATTCCAGAAACAATGCCAGACTTGCAGCACCAACAGATGAGCAGTGGCAATGGCTTGAAGAAAACATGCCAGCTTATCTTACAAAAATATCACGTGATGATCTGAAAAGCTCACTTCTTATTCGTGATGAATGGAAGGTGCTTAATACTGTATCCCCTCAGGAACGCGCGTTACTATTCTCAGGTCCCATGCCCATGGCTGAATTCCGCAACAAACACTGGAACCGGGCATTTGGAGGTGGTGATCCCCTTCGTGATCTTGCACCAGGTCTTGACCGTAGCCCAATTGGAGCCGTTCCGACAGGTGACATGCGGCGCAAGAAACCCTTCTGGGCCAACCGGGAATCAGCAGCACCCTGCACCTATTACTGCCCTGTACACATACCCACAGTTGATCGTTTGCGCTTGATCCGCGAAGGTCAGATTGACGAAGCTTATGAAATGCTGCTTCATTATACACCACTCCCTGCCTCTGTTTGTGGAGCTGTATGCCCTAATCTTTGTATGGATAACTGTTCCCGTCAAGAGGTGGATGACCCCATTGAAGTTCAGGTTCTTGGTCGTTCCGTAGGCAGTGCTAAATCTCCTGAAGTTGCAACATCTCTAGGGAAAAAAGTAGCCATCGTTGGGGGTGGCCCTGCTGGCATGAATGCTGCCTGGCAGCTGGCACATGCAGGAGTTGATGCGCATATTTTTGAGAAGGATGAATTTATCGGCGGAAAGCTTGCTCAGGTTATTCCATGGGAACGCCTTTCTCAAGCCATCTGGGACCAGGAGATAAAACGTTTTCTGAATACTCCAAATATTCATACCAACCTTGGTGTGGATATGAGTAAAGAGACTTTTGCCAAACTCAAAGACGATTTTGATTATGTGATCGTGGCAGTCGGAACTCATAAACCTCGTAAAATACCATTCCCAGGACATGAAGCTGTACTACCAGCACTTGACTTTCTTAAGAGAGCCAAGGGTTCAAACCCTGATAAGGTCGGAAAGGAAGTTGTAATTATCGGTGCCGGTAATGTTGGTTGTGATGTTGCCTGTGAAGCCTATCGTCTTGGTGCTGAAAAGGTTACTCTGGTGGATATCCAGAAACCTCTTGCATTTGGGAAAGAAAAGGAAGCAGCCGAGGTTCTTGGAGCTGAATTCCGCTGGCCGGTGATGACCAAAGAGGTCACGCCTGAAGGTCTTGTTATGGATAGCGGTGAGGTAATCCCAGCACAAACGGTTATCATCTCCATTGGCGATGTACCCGAACTGAAGTTTCTTCCTGATTCAGTTGAAACACTCACGGTTGGCGGCGCTGCATGGATGAAAACAAATAAGGCACACCTCACCACTGACTCCAAAGTTCTTGCCATCGGTGATGTTGAAAGACCTGGCCTTGCCACACACGCACTTGGTGCCGGTAAAACTGCTGCAGAATATATTATTGCTCAGTTTAAAGGTGAAGAGTGGGAACCCTTCACAAAAGAAGTTATCACCCAGAAGGCACTTACTATTACTCATTATACACCGGATGTTGAGCATGAACACTCTCAGGGAAACTCGGCAGACCGCTGTCTTTCCTGTGCATCATGTCGTGATTGTCACCTCTGTGAGACAATCTGTCCTGAAGGTGCAATTAGTCGTCGTGAACTTGAATTCCCCCATAGCAAAGGGTATGAATCCGGTCTTGGTGCATCATATGAGTATGTTTCCGATGATAAGAAATGTATTGCTTGCGGTTTCTGTACCGACACTTGTCCTTGCGGTATATGGGTGATGCAACCATTCTAAATGGTTGTAAACAATCCCAGGTACCAGAGATTCACATGGTTACCTTTGTTTGTATAGAGTTAATTAACACTATTACGAACAAAGGTTTCCCCCCTGTGTCAGGATAGTTGTCGTCTCTTCTTGGAAAGTTGTGTGTGAGGGGGGGGCGCATAGCGGCTTAGTTCAACGGCATATTACGAGGCAAAAGTGGACACCACCAGACAGATAATTACTTATCATGATCTTGATCTGGAACTTGAGTTTCCATCCCAGGAAGTGATAAATTAATCTTCTTCTCCTTAGGTTTTTTACCGGTAGCATCAACCACACGTCGAACAATTCTTGTAGAAACACGTTTGCCTTTAGCAGTTGGCCCCTTCACAAGGTATTCATCAAAAATTATTTCTACTATATTTGCTTTAGCACGGGGTGATGGCATAAGGCTGGCACGAGCACTCTTTTCTTCGCCAAAAGAAAGGAACAGAATCTTTGACCGTTTATGGTGACCAAAAAGCTTATATTCCTTATCAAGAATAAATTTTGGGCTGGCAAAGCGTTTTACATAACAGAGGTTTTCCCGACCTTCTCTGTACACCATATTAAAAACAAGACCCCTTTTCATCTTTCCAACCCAGCGGACATCATGACCTACGAAAAGTTTATCCGTTACCTGAATAACTTTGTATACACCTGTTTCATAGATCAGCAGCAATCTGTCGTATTCAGAACATGAAATGGAAAAATCTGTTTTTCCTCCACTCATCTTGATCTGATGTCCGAGAAATCCTTCCTCTCTGTCATAGCAAACCGTAAGATTAGATAAGGCAACTCTGCGAACACTAACTTCTGTGAATTCCTTTATTTCTGTTAGTCGTGGGTGTTCTTCACCATATTTCTTCAATATGTTATCAATATAATTCGTGGTGAAAAGAACCATATCCTTAAGATGATTGACGATGGTTTTGATCTCTCCGCGAATCGCTTTTATTTCCTTTTTTTGCTTATTGATATCATAACGGGATATGCGTTTAATGCGAATTTCAAGAAGTCTTTCTATGTCCTCAGTGACAACCGGACGTTTCAATTCATTTATAAAGGGTTCCAGGGCCTCATCCACTCCTGTGAGCACTGTTTTGTAGCTTGTTTTCTCTTCAATGGTTTTATAGATTCGTTCTTCGATAAATATCTGCTCCAGCAATCGGGCATGAAGTCGATCTTCCAGGCGATTTTTATCAATTTCAAGCTCGCGGGTAAGATCAGCAAGAAGTTTTTTTGTGTTATGTTGTAAAACTTCCTCGACGGATGCAGTTCTTGGGACACCATCCTGGACGAGAGTTAGATTGGGACTTATAGGGACTTCACAGTCGGTGAATGCATACAGTGCCTTGATGGTATCTTTTGCATATATTCCACGGGCAAGTTTAATCTCAATTTCCACCTCTTCTGCCGTGTAATCATTAATGGAAATGATTTTTATTTTTCCGGCTTTGGCAGCCTTTTCTACGGAATCAATAAGCGATTGCGTAGTGGTGGTGTATGGAATTTCTTTAATGAGAATTGTCTTTTCATTGGCCTCCTCCATCCTGGCACGACAACGAATTTTGCCATTTCCATGGTTATAGAGAGAGACATCAACCATTCCACCTTGAGGGAAATCGGGGTAGAGGGTGAATTCTTCACCTTTCAGGATCTGTTTTTGTGCGTTCAGCAGTTCACAAAAATTATGTGGCATGATTTTTGTGGCCATTCCAACCGCAATCCCTTCAGCTCCCTGTAACAGTAAAAGTGGAATTTTACATGGCAGGGTTACAGGTTCCTGCATCCGTCCATCATAAGAGTCAACAAATTCGGTGATATCCTTATTGAACATGATTGCGCGAGCAAGTGGTGACAGGCGGCACTCTATATAACGGGGAGCTGAAGCTGCATCACCCGTAAAAATGTTTCCATAGTTCCCCTGCCGCTCAATAAGAAATCCCTTATTAGCAAGATTTACAAGAGCTGCAAATATGGACTGATCTCCATGAGGATGAAGTTTCATGGTGGCACCAACGACGTTTGCCACTTTATGGAACCGTCCGTCATCCATAATAAAAAGCGTCTGCAGAATACGGCGCTGCACAGGTTTAAGGCCGTCATTAATGTCAGGAATGGCACGCTCTTTAATGACATAGGAGGTGTATTCGAGGAAATTATATTCAAAAAGCTGTCGAAGTTTTCCGTGCTGTGAGTCCACTTGTTTTCCTACAGAAGATTTTCCATAATATAGGCTTTACGCTCAGGAGTGTTTTTCCCCATATAAAAGGAAAGCACTTCTGTCATTTCACTAACCGACCCCATCTCCACCTGTTTGAGAATGATATCAGGGCCAATAAACTGCTTAAATTCCTTTGGGGATATTTCACCTAAACCTTTGAATCTTGTTATTTCAACGGCTTTCTTAACCTTTCCGCTACCTTGGAGCTTGCGGGTTGCTTTATCTTTTTCTTTCTCGGTGTAGCAATAAAAGGTTTCCTTTTTATTACGCACTCTGAAAATTGGAGTTTCCAAAATATACACATGCCCACGTTTCACTAATGGTTCGAAATAGTGAAGAAAAAAGGTAAGTAATAGATTGCGAATATGAAGTCCATCAACATCCGCATCGGTTGCAAGAATAACCTTATCAAAACGAAGATCTGTTATGGATTCCTCTATGTTTAAGGCGCGCATGAGGGAATACATCTCATCATTTTTATAAAGTAACACAAGTTTTTGCCCAAGTACATTCATGGGCTTGCCCTTTAATGAGAAAACTGCTTGAGTTAAAGGGTCACGGGAAGAAACAATTGATCCGGCGGCAGATTGTCCCTCGGTGATAAAGATCATGTTTTCTTTATCCTTAGCAGAGGGTTTATTCCGCGTTGGATGATGTTTACAGTCTTTTAACTGCGGGATCTTGAGAGCTACTTTTCTGGCTTTTGCCTTGGCTTCCTTACGAACACTTTGTAATTCTTTGCGCACCTTTTGATTACGCTGAACCTTCTCAAGTAAACGTTCAGCAATTGCTGTATCTTTATAGAGGGCACTAGACACCGCATCCTTTACCTTATTTACAATCCAGGCACGAATATCAGTGTTACCAAGTTTATTTTTGGTTTGGGATTCAAAGATCGGTTCAACAATTTTTACAGACAATGTTCCCACTATTCCATCACGGACATCATTCCCGGCAAATTTCTTATTGGAAAACTCATTAACCCCTTTTAAGATCCCTTCCCGAAAAGCCGAAAGATGGGTTCCTCCCTCACTGGTATAGGTTCCATTAACAAAACTATAGAAGGTATCGCTGTATCCTTCGGTGTGGGAAAAAGCAAACTCTAAAGTAGAATCCTGATAATAGATAGGATCATAGGTACCCTGCCCTCCAAGTTCCTTATCCAGTAAATCAAGAAGCCCATTGGTGGAGTGATAACAGGTTTTATCCAGATATATTTTCAATCCGGCATTGAGATACGCGTAACGCCAAAGCCGTTTATCAACATATTCCTGATCGAAGCGAAAGTCAGCAAACAGGTTAGAGTCTGGAAGAAATTCAACAAGGGTTCCATCAGGCTCACTGCTTTTTCCTTTTTTCTTATCATTAAGTATGCCATTAGAAAAACTTGCAGAAGCAAATTTCCCTTCACGAAAAGCAGTTACCTTAAAATATTCGGACAAGGCGTTCACTGCTTTGGTACCGACACCATTTAAGCCAACGGAAAATTGAAAAACATCGGTTGAATATTTGGCTCCTGTGTTAATTTTTGAAACACATTCGACCACCTTCCCAAGGGGAATACCACGACCAAAATCGCGTATGCAAACACGCCCCTCTTCAGAGATGGAAACGTTTACTTTTTTCCCGGCTCCCATGATAAATTCATCAACGGCATTATCTATCACTTCCTTGAGAAGAATATATATTCCATCGTCTGGATGAGTCCCCGAACCCAAGCGCCCAATATACATACCGGGGCGCTTTCGGATATGCTCAAGAGAACTGAGCGTTTTCACTTTACTTTCGTCGTAAACAGGTGGTTTTGGCTGCATGTTAAGAGGGTTGCGTGAAGTTTCTCTAATGGTTAATAGTATGATGAATCCTTATAATAGTATTTCATTTTACTCCATTCCGCAATAGACGGAATGACATACTGTGAACATAAGAGAATCATTAAACATAGGTGTTTTTTTGCTTATTCAACCCACTCTTTTGAGTATTGCCGGCTCTGACCCATCAGGCGGTGCAGGAATTCAGGCAGACTTAAAAACCATGACTGCAATTGGTGTTTATGGCGCAGCTGCCATCACTTGTCTTACTGTGCAAAATTCAGGTGGTGTCCAGGAAATAAAACCACTTACCGCGGGTTTTGTTCAGGCACAGATACGGGCCGTTCTCGAAGACCACGATGTTACTCATATAAAAATAGGGATGACCGGCAATGCAGAAATTTTACATTGCCTTGCAAACCTGCTTCATTCATTTGCCGGTGAGGTTGTTTATGATCCGGTACTTGCTTCTACAACAGGAGATCCGCTGCTGAAAGCAGATGCCCTTTCAGTCCTCAAAGAAAAACTTTTACCGGAAGTATCTTATCTAACCCCAAACATATCGGAATTACAGTTTATCAGTAACAAATCAATCACTACCAGGGGTGATGCCATTGACTGTGCCAGACTCTTACTCAACAAATATCCTCAAATGAAGGCAATTGTGGTCAAAGGAGGACATCTTGAGGAGTCAAAAACAAATATTTGTGATTTTCTGGTACAGCCCGGTGAAATCATCAGCGAATCAAAACGCAGACGAATCCGAAATCCAAATCTTCATGGTACAGGATGTACCTACTCCTCAGCACTGGCATCTTACTTATGTCTGGAAAATGATGTAGTTACAGCCTTCAAACTGGCAGGTGAATATATGGATAGAATTATCACTGCCGGACAAAATAAATCCTCTGCAACAAGCATTAGTAACGGCCCGCTCCTTCATTTTTTGGCGTAAATAAAACCAAATTTCAGATAGCTCCCACAGCTTTACTAACTGTAATTCTATTAAAAATAATTAAAAGTGATTGCCTTACATTGCATTTCTCTATATATTTAGCTCTTTACCGATGATAAAAATTCCTTATTAGTGCCAATTATTGCCATACATCGACCTGATATCTTTTACGTTTGCTCTCTTGAAGAAAGATGAATCCTGAATTTCTTTAAGAATGCAACAAACTTTTATTAGGAACGGGAGCTAAATAACTTGAACATATTACGCCGCAATTTTTTCGTCACCTGTACTTGCAAAAACTTTGCATACTACCAGTATGTAACGTTTTTTCAAGTACAGGTGGCGGAACAAAGGGCAAGTAAGATGTTCAA
>JAFLJO010000128.1 GCA_022712975.1 Desulfocapsa sp. | reverse complement strand
AGAGCACAGTTAATACTGTGAGACGGAGGAGCTGTCATTGTCGTCATTGGAGCTGTATTGGTCATTACAGTTGGTGCATTTACAATCGACTTAGTGAGTTCCGGCCTTCTTATTTTTTTGGCTTTACCGGACAGTAGTGTTTGGGGCGCATTGGCGGTTGATACTTCAAGAAATTGGTCAGTTTGAACCCAATCTGCTGATTCTTCAATAGTTGCAGAAAAAGCTGCTGGTGTGGCTAATAAATTAAAGGGGGGTGATCGGTTAGTGCCCCACAAGAGTTAGCCCCAGTTATATCCGTGCGTTACATCGCTTTCAGTAACCGGATCCGTCGCAACCGCCCGTTCAAGCAATCTTCTGAACACAAGGCCACGGCTCCGAGAAGTACGTCTGTTGAATCTAAAAGTGAACTCCTCCAGATAAGCCTGTAGGTGTTCAGGAACTACTGAACCTTGGTGTGTTCCCAGGACCCAACGTTTCAATAAACTTGCTATACGGTGAACACCCGGCATGGATACATGTGCTGGCTCGCCTGAAGAGGATTGCACAGTAATTTTTCTGGTGAAACCATGTTCAGATAATCCATTGTAGCCGCTCCATCCATCGGTATACACAACAGAACCTGGCGCGACTTCATCACACACAAACGGTATCAAGCTTTCACCAGAAGCATCGGGAATATGACGCATTCGTACCCGCCCGAAGCCCTTGGGGTCCATGACTTCTATGGCAATCGCTATTATGCTTTTCTCAGAGCCACGGCCTCTTTTGCCGCCCTGCTTGACGCCGCCTATAAAGGTTTCGTCTACTTCAACATTTCCGGAGAGTGGCTTACGTTCGGTATCTACCATAGCCACACGAAAGCGTTGAAGCATGGTCCAAGCAACCCGATATTTTGTGCCAAGCGTGCGCTCCAGTGTCTTAGCAGAGACATACCGTTTTTAGCTGTACTCACGTGCCACGCTGCTTCGAACCATGTTGTTAGCGGTGTCCGTGTCTTATCAAAAATCGTTCCCGCTTGGGCGTAGGCACGATGGCGGCAAAGTGGGCAAGTTAAGCGACCACGACTGCCTTGTCTTGGAGTAGTGGCTATTTTGCAGGCTGGAGAGATAAACCCATTCGGCCAACGTAATTTTATGAGATATGAAGCGCAAGCTGTGTTGTCAGGAAACATCTCAACAAAACTGCGATACGTGTTGGGATAATCGCGACCTGATATCAAGGGTATTTTCACGGCATCTCCTCAGCAAAGAGGTTTTGCGTGGATCATACACCATGGGGCACTAACCGACTACCCCCCTTAAAGAAAAACACAGTCAGTGGTGTTGAAGCTCTGATACGCTGGGAAGTCGAACCTGGAAAATATATTCCGCCATTGGAATTTATTTCAGTGGCCGAGGAAACAGGGATCATAGTGGAACTTGGTCAGTTTGTCCTGAGTGAGGCGTGCAGGCAGGCTGTGTTATGGCAGGAAGAAGGCATAGACCTGCAAATGGCTGTAAATATATCAGCCCGTCAGTTGCAGCAGGCGGACTTTGCAGTCTCAGTAATAAAAACACTTGAAAAATCCGGCATGGCTCCTGCGCAGCTGGAACTTGAAATTACGGAAACCATGATGATGGAAAACAAAGATAATGCAGCTATTATTCTGTGGGAACTGAAGAATATGGGGATAGGAATAGCTGTTGACGATTTTGGGTCAGGATATTCTTCTCTGGCTTACCTGAAACAGTTTCCCTTTGGAACTTTGAAAATAGACAGAGCTTTTGTCATGAATCTTCCGGACAGTGATGAAGATATTGCCATTACCTCCACCGTTATCAACATGGCTGCAAGTTTTGACCTGGAGGTTGTGGCAGAAGGAGTGGAAACCGTTGAGCAGTTAGCGTTTCTTAGAGAACGTGGATGTGATAAGGTGCAGGGGTATCTGTTTAGTGCACCTCAACCGGCTGCTGAGATGACGAAATTACTGCGGCAGTGGGAGGAATCAGGTATTAGCTATGGTCATGTTGTTACAGGGTGCAATACAATAAAGTGATAAATTGAGGATGTATATTTTGTAGTGATTTAGGTAAGCGAGCTTGCGAGACATCCGTGATGTAAATTGAAGATTGAATGTCGAACAAGGAGGTAAGCGCAGACTCCGATATCGATTGATGAAGGAAAAGAAAACTTCATAATTCGATATTCCTTGTTCGACATTCGACATTCTGTTTTTAAATTAGAGCATTAAATCAACTGATTAACAATATGTAAAACGTATCACTTTTTTGTATTGCACCCGTTGTTACAGGAAATGTTTGCGGACAATAATAGTAGAGAAATAATGAATAGGCTCGGTCAGTTTGCTGAGATCAGTATAGATTTTTTCATCTGTCATACCCGTTTTTTCAACCAGAACTGCGCAGTCCAGTAAATCAAGCTCTGCAAGCAACTCTTTTAATTCATTAATGACCTTATGGACCTTCATCAAAACGATGGTATCAAAGTCCAGAAGGGTTTCTCTGAGTTTGTCTGAACTAAATGTTGCCGGAATAACGGCAAGCCTGTCATCACCAAGGCAGATCGGTGTAGCTATTGTGGCGGAACATGAACTAAGAGCCGAAATTCCCGGTACAAAAACAACCCTGACATCTGGGCGTAACCCGATAATCATCTGGTAGAGATAATAGCCGGTGGAGTAGATGGCAGGGTCACCCAAGGTTGGGAAGGCTACATCTTTTCCTGCATCCAGATTGGCAAGCACTGCCTGGGCTGCTTCCTGCCAACCTTTTTCCACCTCTCTATCCGGCTTTGTTCCCATTCGAACCTTTTTCATGGGAAAATAAAGTTCAAGGATTGTTTTATCTTCCAACTCCACAGTATGTTGTATAATTGACAATGCTGTGGAGTTGCCATTTTTTGAACCTTTAGGTGTGGCAATGACAGTACAGCTTTCCAGGAGAGAGTGTGCCTTGAACGTGAGTAGTCCGGGATCTCCGGGGCCGACGCCAATTATGTAAAGTGTGTTGTTCATATTTATGTATAGGAAGATTAAAGTTTTTGTGGAAATTGTTCCTATGTACGTTGTCCGTTACCGAGTACCTTCTGCCCGTAGGGCATTATGTTCATGTATCGGAAAATCAAAGTTTCTGTGGGAATTGTTCTTAAGTCGGTTACCGAATACCGATTACCCCTCTGCCCGCAGGGCATCATGTTCTCTATCTGTATCGAATATCCGGGCATAAAAAAACCCGAACCAATTAAAATTGATCCGGGATGCCCTTGTTGATCCTCAGATGCTACAATAGAAATCTTCCTGTCCACGAAGGTTTCAGTACTTCTTTTCAGGCAGGTCTTCTGACTTTCGGATAATTCTACAACTGCGTCTTCCCGGTTTTTTATACCAGTGACATCGTACAGTTTTCGTCCCCGATTACAGCGGCGGGCCCGTCCCAGATTTACACTGGGTTCCCTTTTTATCCACCAATGTGGAACCTGAAAATATGAACAAATAAATACAGGAGTCTTTCTGGAAAGTCAAGAATTTACGCTTGACAATAGAATTAGGAATGGCTAAGTAAGTAGAGCTTTATTAAAACAAATAGCATGGCTTGAGCAGAAGATATTGTGCAGGAGGTGCTGATTGGAGCCAGACTTGCTTTTTTTCATTTACAGTACACAATATAAAATTTTTACGAAACCATCAATAGTTATGCGAGTGACCATGGCTGTTGTTACCTATCCGGATGCTGCCCGTGCTTGAATGATCATGTGGGAATGGCTACCAGGCACTTCAGCTTCGTTCATTAGAATCTACTCGCATAAACATTAGTAGGCGGCGCAGTTTCTAATGAACGAAGATAAGGTAGCGGTGAACGATATTACAAGGATTGAAGATGGATTACAAAATATTACTGACTGTTTTCGCTGCTGTTTTTATTGCAGAACTCGGAGATAAAACGCAACTCGCAACCATGCTGTTTGCGGCAGATAAAGAGGTTAGTAAATTTACTGTTTTTATTGGAGCCTCATTGGCACTCATAGTTGCTTCGGCAATCGGTGTTCTTGCAGGAGGAGTAATCTCACAGTATATAGGTGAGAAAACTTTGAATTATATTGCAGGGATAGGGTTTGTTGCGATAGGTGTATGGACTCTTGTCAATGCATGAATTTTTATTAGAAAACTCGAAGATAACGTAACCAGAGACTGTAGAGAAAAATAGCCTTTTTAAGGATAAATATTGTGATCATATGCTACTTTCTGAAAGTAGCATATGGTTATTTTTTTAGCGATTAAGTTAGGTTGGTCTCGATAAGTACAGAAAGACTAAAGAAGAAAAATACATGAGTAAATCATTACAATGAAAGCATCAAATATTGCAAAATCACTTAAACAGTTAATCAATCTAAAGCAGCCTGTTTTTTTATGGGGTCCTCCAGGTGTTGGAAAAAGCCAGATAGTTGCACAAACAGCAAAGAGTCAAGGTCTTGATCTTATTGATATCAGGGTCATTCTACTTGATCCTGTTGATTTGAGGGGCTTGCCCAGAATTAGTAAAGATGGCTTGTCTGAATGGTGCATACCATCATTTTTGCCACAAGAAGGATCGGGAGTTCTTTTTCTTGATGAATTGAATGCAGCACCACCCCTTGTACAGGCGGCGTGTTATCAGCTGGTACTTGACAGGCGACTTGGGGACTATGTTTTACCGGACGGCTGGTCTGTTTTAGCTGCCGGTAACCGGGAGAAAGACAGATCCGTAACCCATCGCATGCCATCGGCTTTAGCAAATCGTTTTATCCATATTGACTTTACAGTGGATTTTGATGAATGGCTGCTCTGGGCTACTGAAGCAGACATTGCCTCGGAGTTGACTGCATTCTTACGTTTTCGTCCGGCTCTTCTTCATGATTTCAATCCTGAACGAAGCGGTAAGGCTTTTCCTTCACCACGCTCCTGGGAGTTTGCATCCGGTATCCTGAAGAGTTCCACAGATCCTGTAATTTTTTATGAGCTGTTAGCCGGAACTGTGGGTACAGGGGCTGCCAAAGAGTTCTCCGGTTTTATGAAGATATGGCAGAGTCTGCCTGAAATTGAAGATATTATAGCAAACCCCGGGCAAATTGAAATTCCCACGGACCCGGCAATCCTTTTTGCCTTGTGTGAGATGGTGGGCAGGGCAGCGACGATGGAACGGGGCGATCAGCTGTTGATTTTTGCAGGTCGCCTTCCAGACGAATTTTCAGTGCTTTTGATCAGGGAAGCAGTGCGTCACTGTAACGAGATTGCACGTTCCGAAGGCTTTGCCAGATGGGCTGTAAAGCATGCAGATGTTCTTGTTTGAGTGAGATGATGCAGGATCAAAAAGCATATAAAAGTGTTATCCGGGCCAGGACTTCTTTGCTGTTGAATCATCCATTTTTTGCATCCCTTGCTCTTCGCTTAACAGTTCAGGAGGATACAAGCTGTCAGACAGCCTGGACAGATGGAAAAGTTTTTGCCTACAACCCTGACTACATCAATATTCTCTCTCAAGCCAAGCTTGAAGGACTGGCTGCCCATCTTGTTATGCATCCGGCCTGCAATCATCACAAAAGGCGGCAGTCGCGGGAGCCGAAGATGTGGAATCGAGCCTGTGATTATGCCATCAACGGGATTCTCCTTGATGCGGGCTTCACCTTGCCCGATGCCTATCTCTACCTTGAGGAATATCGGGGCAGAAGTGCAGAAAGCGTATACGAACATTTGCAGCAGGGACAGGAAGAAAACGACTCAAACGAAGATGAAGAAGATGATAATGGCCAGAATTCCGCTCAGAAAGAGCAGGAAGAACAGGAAGAACAGAATAAAAAAGAACAGCCGGAGTCCGACAGTCAGAATGACGGCACAGAAGAGGAGCAGCAAGCCTCCGATGGTGACCCTGGCCAGTCAGGAGAGGTTCGTGATGCCATATCTGGAGCATCTGCTGTTGACAGTCCTTCAATGGAAACCGATTGGGATGAGGCCTTCATTCAGGCGGTTCACAATGCAAGAGAGATTGGTAAGCTGCCGAATGGAATTGCAGCCTTCATAGAGAAGAAAATAAACCCAAAAGTCAACTGGCGGGAGTTGCTTGCCCGTTTTATAGAACGTTCTGCCCGTTCAGACTATTCGTGGATGAGCCCGAACAGGCGCTACATTCATCAGGGGATTTATTTTCCTTCGCTCTCAAACAGTGAACTGAACAGGATAGCTATTGCTGTAGATACTTCAGGCTCGATTGTTCCCGATGACTTGTCACAGTTTGCAGCAGAGATATCAGAAATTATGGAACAGTACCCTGCAAGTGTACATCTCATTTACTGCGACATGAAAGTGCAGCACTATCAGGTATTTGAGCGAAGTGATCTGCCCATGACAATGAAGCCTAAAGGCGGCGGGGGAACAGATTATCGGCCGGTATTTCAACTAATTGACAGGGAAGCTTTCAATCCTGCATGTCTAGTTTACCTGACAGACATGGAGTGTCTCAGCTTTCCGGAATTCGCGCCGGATTACCCGGTTTTGTGGATTAACGTCGGGACAAATTTAAGAGAACCTCCGTTTGGAGAAGTAATATCTTTGTAAATAATAAGGAACAACAGATGAAAATAAACTGGAAAGTCGAAAAGAAGCGGGGCAACTTTCGTCCAATGCTCACGTATAATATCAGTCTTGAAGAGCATGAAGCGGCCATTGCCATGCATGCAATCAATATAGCAGGCACTATCCCCAGGGTACCGGAAGGTAATCGCTCCTGGTGTTCACCATGTTGTGACGAGCGGGAAGATGGCTGGCAACCGGAAAGTTTTCACTATATCAGTGTCCCCCATTTTAAAAACGGTTCCAGTAGCGGATGTATCCGCCTGCCTTTCAGAGAGTCCGGAGAATACCCAGAAGTAGAGGAGTCCTTCAAGATGCTGCGCACTGCGTATGAAGAGGTGGTAAGGGAGGTGTATAGCTGGAAACCTGTCAGTGAAGAGGGCGAACTGAATATAACATCAGAAACAAAAGAGCAAATTGCCGCAAGCATTGCAGCACAAAAGATGCTGAATCTATTTGGGAGTGAAGCGTCCCAGGAAGAATAAACAGAATTTAAAACACACTATTAATTCAATAGAGAGGCAGAACAATGGCAACTAAGGAAGAATTGGAAGAGCAGGCAGGCGAATGCCAGGTAAGTGAAGATTATATCAATGTTGTCACTGATATCGTCAAAGATCTGGGTGATAAGGAATGGGCACTGGAAGTGATGGAAGAGGGTGCGGAATGGGCTGGCACAGCAGACGAGTTTTTACAGTTTGCAGGCTGCGCAGTTGAGGTGCTTGGGGACAAAGAAAAAGGCACTGAGTACATGGAACGTGCAAAAGAAATGTGCCAGTCAGCAGCTGATCTGACCTCCCTTGCCGACACTGCCCTTTCCATGGGCGATGAGGCAATGGCTCGGGAAACCTACAAAGCAGTGGCCGGAAAATGCACTAAAGCTATTGATTTTCTTGAGCTTGGCAGCCATGTAAAAGAAAAACTAGGAGATGCGGAACTGGCAGAAGAGCTATCTCAGCAAGCCACTGCAAAATGCAGTAAAGCCTCTGATTTTGCGGATCTGGCAGCAGCCATTCTTGAAAAATTTGCTGATAAGGAATGGGCAAGAAAGGTTTTCGATCAGGGAAAAGAATCCTGTAAAACCGGTACTGATTATCAATCCCTTGCTCAGGCTGCGCTAACAGGACTAGACGATAAAGAGTTGGCGCTGGCAATATTCAGAGAAGCTGAAGAGAAGCTGGAAAAAGGCCTTGATCTCATGACTCTTGGCGTTAGCAGTGCAACAGATCTTGAAAACCCCGAATATGCAGCTAAACTTTTTGTAGCAGCCGCATCCAGAATGGTAAAAGGAGATGAGCTGCTTAAGCTTGCTGAAACAAGCGTTGATACCATTGATGACAAACCTCTCGCAAAAACATTTTACAATAAAGCAGGGGAGCTGTTTAGCTCACATGGTAATTATATGACACTTGCAGGTTCTGTATTGGTCAAAACTGAAGATACGGAGCTTGCTGCACGGTTCTTTTCAATGGCTGGTGAAGCAGCAGATTCCTCAGATCAAATGCTGACTTCAGCCACCGCACTTGCAGATAAAATTGATGATAAGGAAAAGGCTTTTTATCTCTTAAAACTGGCTGAGAAAAAAGCAACAACCGTAAAGGCTTTTGCTGATGTTGCTCAGGCAGTTCTTAACTATGCAGATGATGAAAACTGGAAAGCTGATATAGCAGTTCAGCTTGAAAAACGTGAACAGAACAGTGATCTGTACGCAGAATTTATGAACCTTGAAAAAGAATGCAATACAAACGGGTGTTTTCGAAAACTTGCAGAAGCAGTTCATCTCCAGACCGGGGACACGCCGTATTGCAGAAGACTGTACGAAAAAGCAGCACTCCATTGCAACTATTTTGACGATTACCTGCTGCTTGCAAGCGGGGTACATGAGCATCTTGGTGATCAGGTATGGCTCAAGAGCATATATAATCATATGCTTGTTAAATGGAACAGCCTGGCACAGATCAACACAATCGTTGCACAGCTTCTGGTTCAGGTGGACAGCGGCAGGGAGTGGGCTAAAGAGCTTTATCTGGCAAGGGAGGAAAGTTATAATCAAACTGGGGGCATGATCAGACTTGCCGTGAGTGTTTTTGATGGTTTGGAAGACGAGGAATGGGCGCGCAGCCTTTACCTGAAGGCAGAAGCTAGCGGCAAATTGCAGTCGGAATTTATGGTTTTGGCCTTGTCTGTCCATAAAACTCTGGATGATTGGAAATGGGCAGCAGCCCTCTATGAAAAAGCGTTTGACCTGTGTAAGGGGCATCTCAGCTTTGATCAGATCATTCGATATATTATTGCTCCCGCCGCACAAAAAGTGGAGTTGTACAACAAATTATACGTACTGGCGGAAAAGAGGTTTACTAGTGCAGATGATCTTCTGCATCTTGCCGAATCAATACACAGAAATACAAATGATGTTTCATGGTCTGAGCGTGTCTATGATTTGGCTTCCATGGCCGATGATGTTGAGAAGTATCGTTATGAAATCATGGAATCAAGAGCCAGGACGGTATCTAACACATTAGCAGCATAAGGAGGTCAGAGAATGGCACTAGGAGTCGCATTTAGATTTGAAGGTGGAGTTATTTATCGCAATGTCAGGCCGATGAATGTTCTGCTTGATGAATTTGAGCAAAAAAACATTGAACATGTCCGTGTGGATACACAAAAACTTAAATATTCCCAGTGGGAGTTGGTGCTGGTGTTTAAAGACAGGGAAACGCGGGAACAATATGAAACAGGAGCAATAGAGTACAATCCATCATGGTTACCCGGAAAGTTGAAAGTTGCGCAGCGGGTCAATCCGCTGAAGGCTGCCAAACGTTCCATGGCTAAAGTATAGTAGAGATACCAGGTAATTCGACGGAATAAACATAAGCCTTTGGGTGCAATCAAAAAGGAGCAGTAAGTGAAGAAAACTATTTCAGTAGCAGCAATGGCAATGATGTTGGGGGAGCCGTAGGCTATGCTTTTGCTAACCACTTCAGACTAGAGGGTGAGATCGCATACCAGAAAAGCGACTTGAACAGAGGCAGCCTGTTCGGTGTTGATTTCCCTGTGGCTGGTGACACTTCGAGTTTTGCTCTTTTATTGAATGGCTACTACGATATTGTAAACGAGAGCAAATTTACGCCATTTATAGGTGTAGGGGTTGGAGTTGCTAAAGTTGAAGTCTCCTTTGCTACTGATGATGATACGGTGGTAGCCTATCAGGTAGGTGCAGGTGTGGGGTATGCCGTGAACGAAAAAATTACTCTTGATGTTAAATATCGTTATATGGGAACTGCCGATCCCGAGTTTGACACTACGACAATAGAGTATTCAAGCCATAACGTTTACGCAGGCATAAGGATAGCTTTTTAATCTTCCAATTTGCGATTGCAGAGGCTGGTGGCTTACAATCAGGCGTCAGGTAAATCAAAACTCCTGGCTGTAAACCAGTCTTTTCCATAGGACAACGGATTGGGATAACTGGGATAATCGGGGTCTGTCCCCGATTGTTTAAGGGGAAACAGAATGGAATTATTAAAGACTTTTAAGAAATTTCGCAAACTGAAATTCAAGCGAATCAATGGCAAAAGTGCAGTGCTTTATCTTCTTAACAGGAAATTATCAGCACTTAAAAATGGTCGAAAAGACTTTGGGGAATTGATTGACCTGCAATTAGATCGAAAAAAACGATGTATCTCTTTTGATCTTAGTCAAGATGATCGGGTAAGTAGTATTTCCATTCAGAATTATAGGTTTATTGCCAATAAAGGAGAGTCATTCCTGAGTTGGTCGTCCATTGATTTTGATGGGCCTGCGCGAAAAAAATATGGGAAAATATTTCAAAAGGTCGATCGTATCGAGATTCCAAAGCAGTACGTGCGCATGCTGGAGAAGGTGATGTGAGAAGAGAAACAATAATAAGAACAATCAGGGACAGATCACGATAAAAAAAATGGGTAAGGAACGAGGCTTAAATAACTTGAACAAAGTCGCGCTCAAATTTAGGTCAGGTTTGACCGATCAAAAGAGTGAACCAGGGACGACCCCTGATATTAATTAATGTTCTGATAGGAGGCAGCAGAAAGGCAATCGGGATCTGTTCCCGATTTAACTAGCTTTCACAAACTCTTCAGTAGTTATTTCTGCTTGTCTGATTGCACTACGAAGTGTCCCAACGGCCAACGCTTTATGCCGAGGAATAACGCAACCTTTGTCATCTCGCCGCATGACCACATGACTTCCTTTCTGCCGAGCTTCATGAAAACCCAGTTTCTTGAAAATCCTGATTGCCTCGTCTCCTGAAATGCGGGGCAGCTCAGGCATGGACAGGAACCTCAAAGGTTGTGAGAATTGGGCGATAAACCTGTTTCAGTGGAAACTCTTCAAGATAGAGTTCGGTTGCTTCCTGCAAGTTGATAACTGATTCTTCAAAAGTGTTCCCTTGGCTTGCAGTTCCAACCTCCGGGCATTTCGCGACGTAAATATCGTTTTCACGATGAATAACAGCTGTAAAAGTATTCACGATAAGCTCCTTAGCTATGTACTAACATTTCAAATTTTCAGCGTTTAATAAATGCATCCAAAAATGATACCGCAGTTTCGTGCTCTGCATCCGGCAAAGCGTTCATTTCTTCAATCGGATGTCTTAGGTCAGGATTCTTGATTTTACTGATGGTCACATTTTCTTTGTCCCTGATAAGACAATCCACACTGACCTCAAACACTTTTGCCAACCTGTCCATAAGATCCATGGTCGGACACATTATTCCTTTTTCGTATTTGGAAATTTAGGTGACAAATCCTTTGTTTTTCCTTTCATTGTGTACATCCTGTATTAAAGATATAACATAAAATGGATAAAACAAACTAAAAAATACTTAACATATAGATGTATCAGATGAATTGTTGAGAACGAACAATCGGGAACAGACCACGATAAAAAACGGGTAAAAGAGACCGATCAAAAGAGTGAACCAAGGACGACCCCCTGAAAGTAATTGATGTTCTGAAAGCAGGTAGTGGGAAAGATAATCGGGGTCTGTCCCCGATCGTTCCTTATTTTTCACTTTATTGTATTGCACCCAACAAAAAGAAGCACCCAAACAGCAAGGCATGCACCAAACAAAAGAGAGCAGTTCCTCTTGTTGAAGTTTGACGTCAGTGCCAGGATTCTAAGCATCAGGCAGAAGAACCCCATGATAAAAATTGCCAGCAACATATTTTCGTCAATGGCGACCCTAGGCCACCAGTAAAAATACCAGTTAATCAATTGCTGTCCAAACAATAGATAAGCCACGGCGCCAAAAGAGATAAAAGGTCCAAACGGAACACTGGTTTTCATAGTAAGCTTTTGTTTTGACAGGCTCATTCCAATCGCAGTGAGCGTGCCGGCCAAAGAACTCAAAAAGATAGTAAAAAGTACTCCCTGCCAGCCAATAAAGGCACCCACCATGGCCAGCAATTTAATATCACCGCCTCCCATCCCGTCTGTTTTTTTAATCTTAAAATAGATAAGGGCTACAATATAAAGAGTCCCGCCACCTGCCATAATGCCAAGGAAGGATTCCTGCCATGTGATACCATTTGGAACAAAAGAGACTGCGAAAAAAAACAAAATCCCTGGAAGAGATATAAGATCGGGTATTATCCTGTGGTCAATATCAATACAGGATAGAATCAGTAAAAGTTCAAAAAAAGTAAAACAGAACAATCCATCCAGTGATATTCCATGATATGAAAAAATTAAAACAGCAGCGGTTCCGGATATGATCTCCACCAGAAAATAACGCATCCCGATTTTGACATCACAGTTCCTGCACCTCCCTTTTAAAAGGATATAGCTTACAACCGGAATGTTGTCATAAAATTTCACAGGAGTTTTGCATCCGAAACACATGGAACATGGTGAAACAACAGACAATGATTTTGGAATTCTTGCAATGCAGACATTTGCAAAACTTCCAATACAGCTACCAAACACAAATAAAATCAGGTAAACAAGCGCCATGTCCAATGACGGCAAAAATAAGGGTAATTGCTCCGTATAGATATTCATTTTTAAGTCCTCTGTCTTTGTTTGTGAATAATTGAACAATCGGGAACCGAGCATGATAAAAAAACAGGCAAAAGAGATCAATCAAAAGAGTAAACCAGGGACGTGTCTGGTAGTAAGTAATGTTCTGACGGGAGGCAGCAGAAAGGAAATCGGAGTTTGTCACAATTTAACTCACATCCGACATTAAAGGTACAATATAAAATGGATAAAACAAACTAAAAATACTGAACATATAGATGTATCAGATTAATTGCTGAGAGGAACGAACAATCAGGTAGAGTAGAATACCGATTTAAAATAATCCCTTTGGCTCTTTTTATAACGCTTTGCCGCACGCGGCTACCAGAGTTCTTTCTTCCCCAATGCTCCCTTATCAAACCGTGCGTACTTTCTTTTCTTCGATATTTAAGCAACGAAATCGAGGCCTGACCGCGGTTTACCGGTTTAATGCGATACAAAAGTTAGACCTAACGTATTTTATTGTTGACGGCTGATTTTAATTAGATTATTAATCTTGACAGGCAACGATAGAAAAGTTAGTAATGGCGTATTGTTTTTCTTGACACAAGTTTTATTTGGCGCAATGTCGGTCAGTTTATAAAACGGGAGATTGTATGGCAGGTACTAATAGATGAGACTCTCTGAAGCACACGATGAAGTAAAGGAAAAATTATTTGAGTTGTATCTGGATCTTTTTTCGCACGATGGGTTTGGTGAGTTAAAAATGGAAATAAAGTTTTTAAAAAAAGGTCAGAAAGAAATTATTATCAAGTGCGGTAAAGATTACAGGTACGTAATCGATTACCCAACAGCAATGGAAAAAAGGAGGTGATGATCGTTTCAAGTAAAGCTGACAAAAGCTTTAGGTAGTCACTCTGTCCACCCAGGGGGGGGGAAGAGCATAAAGAAAGTAAAAAGCCAAACCGGTTGTAAAGCCGGGACGGAAAGTTTCGGGTCCTTATATTTTAATCCAGAATATAAGGATGGCTGGACCGCCTTTAAGTAGTGGAAAGAATATTACTTACGGTACAGCAGACTCTATGGATGAGTTGTTTGTGCGAATCCAATTAATGTATCATTTATGGAGATGTACGAATGAAATCGCAATTAACAAATAATAAAGGTTTTACCTTACTTGAAATCCTGGTTGTTCTTACCATCATGGGTTTTCTTCTCGCAATGATCGCACCACGACTTGGTGGTATTTCAGACAGTGCTGTCGGTACAGTATGCGATACTAATCAAAGTCGTATGGTTACCTATATGGCTACCTATGTTGAGCAAACAGGCCGTTTCCCTTCTAAATTGACCAATATGGTCAATGATGATGCTGGTACTTATGCAGTACCCACTGCCTCCGACGAGATGCCAGATAACGGTAACGAGACCTTTGCCGCCGAGCTTGTAGACAGAAACGCTTATGCCCTTCATATCTTGAGTGCTGCAGAAGCGACCGAGCTGAAAGGAATGGGTATTGCCGAGGTTCTTAATCTTAACCCTGGCATGGAAGGTCTTGGTGCTCCTGTTGATCCAACTAGTGAAGCCTATGAAGAGGTGGATGTTGCAGCAGGCGTAGGTGTACTTACTGTTGGAGCCGGAGTTGCTACTAGTGGTGGTGCATGGGTGCTTGGTAATACTTCTGTTGGTGTTGCTACCGAGCGTGGCTGGGGTGAGCCTGACATGTTCGGAAGAATTGTTCTTGGTATGGGACCAGAGAGTGGTCTTATCACTGACGGTATGATTGCCAATGCAGCTCATTGCCCTGGTGGACTCCAGAATGCAGACAACTTTAGTTACAATGACTACATTGTAGTTCTGCCAAGACTTGAAGCAACTGTTGCGGCGATGGAGGATGCTACTAACCCTATTACCGCCGTCATTACCGATTCCGATGGCGCACCCGGAATACAGGTAGCTGCTGTTGCTTACGATGATGAGCCAGTATTTCCTTACGATATTACTGCCAACGCTGACCTCCTCAAGACAAGAACATTTACTATCACCGAGGCTCAGAATGTATGGATGTTTGATACCATGTGCCCGGAAGGTCATAAATTCCCTGCTGCTGACGAAGAGTTTTGGGGTGTAGATCTAGGTGGTACTGCCGGTTCAATTGACTGATTTCACATAGTCTCAACCCAGCAAAGGCGGGGAGGAATCTTTCACCCCGCCTGTTGTACACGGCAAAAAAGAATGGGTAAAAGTTTCACTGCTCGTAATCTTATTTGCTTAGCTTGACTCCATAAACTGCGAGGCGGGGTACCTC
Source organism: Desulfocapsa sp. (assembly GCA_022712975.1). GTDB lineage: Bacteria > Desulfobacterota > Desulfobulbia > Desulfobulbales > Desulfocapsaceae > Desulfocapsa. The sequence continues at coordinate 36,884 of JAFLJO010000128.1, read as the reverse complement.
CTCCTCGCAGTTTTTTTTGTTTTACTGAATACTCTTCACTTCTCTTCATTAACTTCAGAATAGAGTAGATAAATGTTGAAGAAATACAATCCAAATGCACTGACCATATCCGTATCCGCCTTCACCCTTCTTGAAGTGATGATTGTAGTGACAATCATGGGTTTGCTTGCCGCCATGGTCTTACCCGCAATGGGCATTCTGGATGACAATGAAAGAAGAAAAATGACCATTGCAAAAATGGAAACAATAAGAGAGGCAATCATCGGCCCCAAAGATCAATATGATGCAAGGGGCAGACGAATTATCGGCGGGTATGTTGGTGATATGAAAAAATTTCCCGACCTTTGGGAGGCTCGGGCTGAAGTAAAACCAAATTTTAGCGGGAACACATGGCCTAATCCTGATCACGGCCTGGGTCAGGGACCATCATACGTACTTGACCCTGTCCATGTATTTTTCAGACCTTCCGGTGAATTTGATAATACAAAATGGAAATGGCACCGGCCGTATCGAAAACTTTTTGATGATACCACAGACAATTACGACCATATCGGTGGGCTTGAGACCGAAAACGAGGGGCAGCCAAGGGGATTATGGACAAGGTTTACAGAAGACCTGAGGTTTGATCTCACTGGACATCCGGCTCCCGGCATGACAGAGGGCGATAACTGGAAAGGCCCCTATCTCCTTCCGCCCGTTGAGGTAGATTTGGAAAGTGGGGAACATTATGCCGAATCAGATCTTGAATATTCCCTGCTTGAACCTAAATGGGACGGTACTTCCATGGAAACCTGGGAAGACGGAGATTATAGCCCGACTACAGGAGCGTTGGGCGAGTTTTATGACGAAAAGGAGAAATTCAGACTCCTGAAAAACGCTGGAAGGCTGACAGATGGCTGGGGACGCTCTTTCAGGTTTTTTATAACAGCAGACAAGGACAGGCCCGACTCCCAGATCTTCTGGATTATATCCGAAGGTCCGGACTATGATGGAAAATATCCCACAAAGGGTACTTGCAGTGGCACTGTTTGGACAATAGATACAGATGATACCATGGGAAATGCAAACAATATCAGTGGAAAAGGTTATGATGAAGATGCAGACAAAAACAAAGATAATATTGTGATGAAAATATTTTCCCATGAGTTTGAGGCAATTTTTCTGGAAGAAAAAATAAGAAAAGAACAGGAAAGCGAAGCACTTATTGACAATATAAGAAAATCCATTATCGGCGACTCACCCCATAACAGTAATTACGGCTTTACCGGGGATATGCAGGGACTACCGAAACTTTTCAGATGGGAAGCGGGCACACCAGGTACCTGGGATGATAAGGATGGAACTCCTACCCAGTACACAAAGGGACAACCCAGAGGATTATGGACAGCCAAACCAAATTCTCAAGATGCGGCAGATAATATTACCCTCAGTGTCTGGGGAGAAGGCTGGCGGACAAAATACTTCCCTGCCCCCCAAGGGATAGAGGGGGGTGAAATAATAGTTGACCCCTGGGGAAGAGAGCTTCTTTTCTTTATGGATACTGCCAATAACGCCATTCTTGTATTGTCACGGGGTGATGATGGAAAGTTTGATTTTGCAAGTACGAATACTGAAAAAACAGAACCCTTAAACTTTACAGAAAACGTTGATGTTACAACGTATGACCCGCTTTTTCCTGAAAACCAGGATAATATATACACCATCATATTCCCTTATGAATACAGTCCCGGATATATCAAAATAGAAAAAATTATTGTCTTAAATGCCGTGGTGGGACATGGCACCCATGGCACCACCAAAGCACAACTTTTCAGGGGAGAAGGCTTAGCGCAAACCCTTGTAGCTACCACACCCTTGACAGATGAAGACGCAGACGGCACGCCTGACGACTGGATAACGGGTTCAACAGGAAGCCCCGCCTTTATCTACAATAATACAACAGCAGGTAAAATCCATACAGGAGCAAGATATTTAGTGTTCTGGAATGATGTAAATAACGACGGTATGATTGATGCAGGCGAAAATTTCAAAGCAGTCATTCTTAATATAACAGCAAAGCCCGGTTCAAATCAGATTCCTGAAATAAGGGTAAACTCCGTTGATTTTATTCCATTGCCGTGACCATTGCCGTGGCCATAAACACACCAGAAAATTAAGATGATTTTCCTCAAACAAAAAATACTTGCCGTAGAAGTTGCCGGTGACACTATCAGGGCAGCACTTCTCGAAAGCAAAGGCAGGAAGATATCCATTGTTGATTATACAAGTTTTAAAAGGCCATCCTCGGATGCAGATCTTCCTGATATTGATACCCTGAAAAAGCTTGGAGAAAAGCTTGGGTATCCAAAGGGCAATGCCGTGTATGTTACGGCACTTGCCAGAGCTTGCGAACTTTTTATGGATAAGGCAAAAGTTTCAGGCATGAATCTCTACCAGCTTTCAGAGGCTGCCAAATGGGAGATCGAACCGTATACGGGAATTAATGGAAGTAACGCACTTGTTGGTGGTGAAAAAGAGAAAAAGCTCAAAGGCAAGCCAGGTGACATTGTTTATGAGGATGAAAGCGATGAAGTGATGGTGAATATTTCGGCAATAGAGAGAAATGTTTATGTTGCCATCAAGGAACGGTTCAGGGCGGCAGGATTAAAACTTATCAGAATATATCCACCCGATGTTTCATTCTATATGCCTCTTATGACGGGTGACCTTGATACTCCACGGGCAGTTCTTGAAATAAGCCAGGATTATTCCAATTTTGCCATTTTTATGGGAAAACATCCAAACCAGATCAATACGCTGCCTTTCAGTTGTGACTCCATACAAGCACATATTAAAAATGAGTTTAAGTCAAAAGACCTTGAAGAAACATTGAAATATACTCTTTCACAGGCTCCTGACCATGAGCCGATTACTTTAACAGGCCTTGGTGCTAGTATCCCTGAAATAACAGATTTTATTAATAAATTTGCAATAAACGGTGCGACTCCACTGTTAATCTCAAAAACATCAGGTGTCATGTCAAAAGACCCTGACCCGTCTGATGCTGTATTTGGTACCGTCGCAGGTGCCGGCATAAGAGAACTTAAAGGCGTAAAGTTTAGACAGGTTGGAATTAATGACCTTGATCCGCTTTATATAAGGTTAAAGAAAAATGCTTATATGATGCCACTTGCTACGACTGGACTTATTGCCATAAGTCTTTTGGGGCATAATCAATATATGAAATTTCAGGAAAGACAATTCAAGCTTGAAATAGAACAATTTACTGTAGATCTGAAAAAAAACAAAGCAAAAATCCAGAAATATCAAGGCCTGCTGGATGAATCTGGAAAAATGGAAGAAGATATAAGAAATATCAGGAAAAAAATAAATTTTATACAAGAAAAGGCTGATGAAAACCTGGTGGATCTAATTACCTACTTTAATACATTTGCCTCTGATCTTCCCGCAGAACTTGTTTTGGAATCAATATCTCAAGATAAAAACAAAGTAAACGTTTTTCTGCTAAAGGGAAGTTCCTATGGTCTTGAACCGATAGGAACGTTTGCCACTGCTCTCCAGAAACACAAATGGTGTGCTTCTGCTGTCATAAATGCAGTTAATGCAGGCGATACAGAAAAACTTGATTTTGAAATGTCGATAAAGACTCTGGGAGTGAAAGACTCAAGTATATGAAAGTATTGACAAAACTTGAGAAGTTTGGGGTGATGGCAGCCCTGGTAATTGGCTCTTCTTTTTTTTATATGAAATACATGTATGACCCCCAGACAATATCGCTGGAGACAACACTTAAAAAAAGAAACAAGATTGTCGCGGAGCTGAACCGGGTAGCCGAGGTCCCCTCGCTTTTTAGATTAGAAAAGACAATCGAGCAAAACAAAGAAATTCTGGAAGAGCTTCGCGAAGAAAGCGGTACTATTACGGTTAAGACCGGTAACCCTGATGAGATCACGGAACTATTAAGTAAAATAAACCAGATAATCGAGTTAAACCAACTTGATGTTAATACTATTGTTCCAAAAGACGAGATAATCGGCCCTTATCTCCGATGGGCACCGTTTGAAATGGATCTTTCCGGAACATTTGGCGGTTATGTGGCTTTTATGAAAGATATAAAAGACCTTGATGACGCTGTAGAGATCCGAGACCTGGTTCTTGAAAATTCAGAAGAACAAAAAGAAAGCGTTGTCAATATACAATTTACATTGAAAATCTAACAGGAAGATAGAATATGCAGGATATCGGCAAGAACACCATATTTTTTTCAATGCTATCAGTGTGTTCAGCGCTGTTAGTGTTTGTTATGCCAGGGATCTCATATTCGGCAGATCGTAGCCCCTTTGTAGAGCCTATAAGAATAGGGGCCATATATGACTATTCAAAAGCTGCAAAAAACTGCGAAATTATCGGTATTATCAGAACAAAAACAGATGGGAAGGTTATTTTGCGGCTAAATGACAGTGAAACAACCTCTGTATACTCACTCAAAGACAGGATACTCATTAAAGGTAATGAGGAAATACATCAATTCACACTCCATGCAATAAAAAGCAAGGCTATTGTGCTTATAGGAGAAGATGGGAAAACTTATGAGGTCGAAGCGCGATGATTGCATTACTACACAGATCTGTAAATATGGCCACTGTGTTCACGTTGTTCACACTGTTCATATCCGTCGCAATAATGACAGGTTGTGTCGGAAAAAATGACATACATCCGTATTCTGGCATTGAAGAAGAAAATCGTCCACTGAAAGAAGAGAATCCAGCTGATGGCAAAATCAACATCAATGGCTTTACAGCAAGTAATTTTCTATTAGAGAACTTTTCGTATGAGAATGAAAAGCCCATTGTAAAAATCATCAAAGGGGACATTGTAGATGCTGCTGAAGCACAAAAACTGATAACAAGTGAAAAGATTGAACGTCTCCAGGGGATGTCGGAGCACATAGAATCACTGATTCTCAGGGATGTTCCGGTACATCAGATATCCCAGTTGCTCACGGAACTATGCGGGTATAATGTGGTTTCTACAAGGAGTGTTGCCGATCAGGAAATCAGTATTTTCATGCAGGATATCACCTTGAGATCAGCCCTTGAAACCATCTGCAAGCTCAATAACCTGTGGTTCAGAGAGGGGGATAACATTGTCACCCTTATGACCCGCCAGGAGTACGTCCAAGATATTGAAATCCGTCAGAATGAGCATACCCGCGCCTTTCATATAAGATATACAAATGCTGCCGATATGGCAAAAGTTATACAGGCATTAATGGGAAGTGAGGTCTTCCTGTCGGCAATCGAAGATGAAAAAATATATGGTCATGTTGATCCTGAAGCAGATGTCTCCATGCGCGGAGGGGGATACAGCAGGGTGCCAGACCTGAATGAAAACGCCCCTTCCCAGAGAATAATATTAATGAATACTCCTGCTGTTCGGCCACGGAATACCACCTTAAATAGACGGAATGCCGATTTTAACCGTTTAGATGGACAAGTGGGCACAGCACAGGCTAGCCAGCCAGCAAAAGGGGGAAAACCGCTCCTTGCCATCCTCACGGTTTTTAAAAGAAATAACAGTATTATTGCAAGGTCACTGGACGCCAGCCTGCTCAATGAAATGGGAAAAATTATTGGGACCCTTGATACCCCCACAAGCCAGGTTTTGCTTGAGGTACAAATACTTCAGATAAGCCTGGAGGATGAATTCGAAAGCTTTTTTAAGATTGATTACGGTGATTATGGGGGAGCTCCTGTGGTCAGCAGGATTGATCCATCGACCACCCTCATTGAAGGTGCTGCTTTAGGGCTTCTTCATGGAGCGACTACCGCCGCATCAACCATAGGAGCTGTGTTTGACACCAACAATATAAGAGCAAGAATTTCCCTGTTTGAAAGTGAAGGGCGGGTAAATAACGTCTCCTCACCTTTTCTTATGAGTGCAAATAACAGTACTGTTGAATTCTTCGTAGGAGAAGAGGTGCCCCTGCGGGATGGTATATCAAAAGAAACAATAGTCATAGGGGATGGCAGAACGCTTAACACCTTTCTTTTTGACACAACAACCGAAGAACTTGGAACGACGCTGACAATGTCTACATTTATCAATGAGGACAATACCGTTACCATGGAAATAGATGCTGAAATATCTTCAATTATACTCAATTTTTCATCCGTAACAACGGTAGATGACGGGGGAAACATGGTAGAATTTGCCCTTGACGGGATCAGTAAAAGTGAGATCAAATCCATTGTCACTACAAAATCCGGCCAGACAATCGCTCTTGGTGGCATTATCAGGGAAACGATTCAAAGCAACGAAAAACAAATACCCATATTGGGCGATATCCCTGTGCTTGGATTTCTGTTTAAACAAAAGTGGGACGAAACGCGAAAAACCGAGACCGTAATCGTTCTTACGCCCCATATTATAAACCATCCAGGCTTCTCCGGTGAAGCAACCACTCGATTTCTTAATAGAAAAAGCTCAAACAAAAAGATAATCGATCATACAGAAAAGTTATTGACAGACTGATTGATAGTCAAAAAGAGATAAAAAATGACGACATGTGTATGTACGGCAAGTCCCATCGACGGCTCAAAAATAAAGAGTATGACAGCTCTTTTTAAGGAGACCTTCAGGCTGGATGCATCAGATCTTCATCTGACGGCCAACACCCCGCCCATGTACAGGGTTAAGGGGCAACTGCAGCCACTTAAGGATCATGAGGCATACACATCCCAGGATATTGAAACCCTGATGGATGATATTCTTACAGAGAAATACAAAGAGGTACTTCAAACAAGACGTTCTGTGGATTTCGCTGTAAGTATCAACGATGTGGGAAGATTCAGGGTTGCGGCCTATTATCAGCGAGGTTCACTCGCTGTTGTCTGCAGGATGCTTGCTGCAGGGATTCCGACTTTTGAAAGTCTCGGTCTTCCGGAAAGTCTGTCAAAACTGCCCCATATCAGGGACGGACTTGTGCTTGTAACCGGTGTAACAGGGTCAGGTAAAACAACAACCCTGGCAACAATAATGCATGAAATCAATGCAACATTTTCACATAATATTATAACCATAGAAGACCCCATTGAATATGTTCACCAGAATAGTAAAAGCATCATAAATCAGCGTGAACTCCACTCTGATGTGCTCACATTTGCAGAAGCCTTACGAGATTCTTTGCGGGCTGATCCCGATGTAATCCTGGTTGGTGAGATGCGGGATCTTGAAACCATGAGTACGGCAATCATGGCCGCAGAAACAGGGCATCTTGTTTTTTCAACCCTCCACTCCCGTGATTGCGTGTCAACGCTTAACCGTCTTGTGGGCGCATTTCCGGCAGGTGAACAGTCTCAGATACGACAACAACTTGCCTCAACGCTTAAAGCTGTGATTTCACAAAGGCTTCTCCCAAATGTTTCAAATACAGGAAGAGTCCCTGCCGTGGAAATTATGTTTTCCACGCCTGGAATATCCAACCTTATACGTCAAGGAAAAGACGATATGATCTATTCGGCCATTGAAACAGGGGCAAATGAAGGGATGATCACCATGGAGCAATGTCTTGTAAAACATGTAAACGATGGGAAAATTACCGTTGAGACAGCTCTTTCGGCAGCAAAAAATAAAACTGCCATGAAGCAACGCCTTCAGATTGGCGAAAAAGATGGAACAGAGCCGGAGAATGTAAAGAAAAAAACGTGGTTTAAAAGGTAGGGAATATGGCGCGCAGTGAACGATTCGGAGAATATCTTGTAACTCACTCCGTAATAGCAAAAGAACAGCTTACAGAACTTCTCGCCAAGCAAAAATTAATTGGAGAAAAGATAGGCGTTGCCGTGGTCAAGGAAGGATTACTTGATCCGGACAGCCTTCTTGTGCATCTTTCAGCCTTCATGGGAATCCCTCTTTTATCAGAAACGGTAACTGAAATTCAAAGTAAGGCGATTCATCTTGTTCCTCAAAAAATGTGCCTTAAATCCGATGTGCTTCCGGTTGCTTTAGGTGTGAACAATGAACTTCTTCTTGCCTGCTCAGGGCCTGTTCCAAAAGCCATTATGCAGAATATGTCCCGTCTTGCAAAAAGACAGGTCAAGCTGGTTCTTACAACCCCGGAGAACCTTAAAAAACTTCAAAATTATTATTACTCCAGGGAATTTGATACATCAATACAACCTCAAGCTGCAACCCAACCGGATAACCCGACTTTTGTTATCGAGCTTCTTGAAAAATTAATGATACGAGCCATAAATGATGGTGCTTCCGATATCCATGTGGAGCCTGAGCGCGATGAACTCGTCATTCGTTTCAGGATAGACGGCATTATGAAAAAGACGGAAACACTTCCGTATGAATTTGCGGGAAAGCTTATCTCAAGAATCAAGGTCATAGCAGCACTTGATATTGCAGAAAAAAGAAAGCCTCAGGACGGTTCCTTCCAATTCAAGCCCCTGCTTCTTGATCTTTCCATCGACGGGGTCAATGTCAGGGTCAATGTCCTTCCGGTGGTCAATGGTGAAAAGGCGGTCTTAAGGCTTCTTCCGCCCTATGATGAAATAATAGATATGAATACCCTTGGCATGAATCCTGCCATGCTTAAATCCTTTAACAAAAGCTTGGCTTCTCCCTATGGGGTTGTGCTGGTAACAGGTCCCACCGGGTCCGGTAAATCAACAACCTTGTACGGATGTCTTCAGGAAATGAGAAGTGAGAGCACAAATATTACTACCATTGAAAATCCTGTTGAGCTTTCCATACGCGGCATAAATCAAACCCAGATCGAGACAGGTGAAAAAATATCCTTTGCCCATGCTTTAAGGGCTATTCTCAGGCAGGATCCCGATATCATAATGGTTGGTGAAGTCAGGGATTCGGAAACCCTCAATGTCACACTTCGTGCCGCAGTAACGGGACATCTTGTGTTATCAACGCTTCATACAAATGATGCGCCCAGCTCTTTTTCAAGAATGATAGATATGGGAGCAGAACCTTTTCTTGTAGCTGCTTCGGTTCGTGCCATACTTGCCCAGAGACTGGTAAGAAAAGTATGTGTTTTTTGCGGTGAGTTACAGGATATAACAATAACCGAATTGTTAATGCTCGGACTTCCTGAAGATGAGATATTTAAGATCAAACGAGGCCAAGGCTGTGACAATTGTACCATGGGCTATAAAGGAAGAATGGGAATTTATGAACTCTTATCTGTTGATGAAAAAATTCGCAAGATGATCATGGGAATGGCCACATTTGAGGAAATTAAAAGGTATGCTCTTAAAGACACGGATTATATGACTATACGGGATGACGGGGTAGAAAAGGTGAGACTGGGGCTTACAACACCGGAGGAAGTTCTGCGGGTCACGCTGGATTAGCAGGTTTGAATATAAATGCCGAATTTTAGATATACAGCAATAGACGTTGAAGGGAATAAGGTAAAAAGCACCATTAATGCACCTGATGAGGGAGCGGCAGGGAGACTCCTGAGTGGTGATGGCTTTATTATTCAGGAAATTGTTGAATTAAAAGGTGCCGATGCCGGCAAAAAAGGTTTCAGTATCGGCGGTGGTGTCGGAACAAAGGAGCTCATTCTTTTTTTTAGAATGTTTTCAGCTCTGATTAATTCCAATGTAACCATCTCTGACTCAATGACTATTCTACAGATGCAGGCGGAAAGCAAGGCAATGAAAAATGCCCTTATAAGTATAAAAAGCGATATAGAAAGTGGGATGCCCCTCAGTGATGCATTTTCCAGGTACCCAAAAATATTTACGCCGTTGGTGACCAATATGATAAAGGCAGGTGAACTTGGCGGTATTCTTGATGTCGTACTCGACAGGATTTCCGACTTTATTGAAAGCAGTGCTGCCCTAAGAGGCAAAATGTTTCTTAGCATGATTTATCCCACGGTTGTTTTTATCGTTACCCTTATAGTTGTCGGGTTTCTTGTGGGGTTTGTAATACCCCGGTTTGCCCCCCTGCTCAAGGGACGTGCGCTTCCGTCAAACACTCAATTTCTTCTGGATGTATCAGAAGTCTTACAGGCTAATATAGTGGGAATACTGGTGGGTGTTGCTATTTTAACTCTTGTAATCATCATCCTTATGACAACCCAGGCCACAAGGATTTATATAGACAAGTGGAAAATATATGTCCCTGTTCTGGGTCCTGTGATGCGGTATGGCGCTATTGTTCAATTTGCCAAAACATTTGCTTCTCTTCTTGAGAGTGGTATCACACTTATTGATGCTCTAAAGGCGGTGGGAGATACTGTACCGAACCTGGAAGCGAAAAGACTGATAGCCGGGATGAATGGAAAAGTGCTTGCCGGTGAAACGCTTTCATCTGCGCTTCGAGGGCAAAAATTTTTTACACCAATGGTTGTGGCAATGATCAAAATAGGAGAAGAGACAGGTCTTATGGATCAGTCCATGAACACAGTAGGAGAGCTTCATGAAAAAGTTCTTATCAATAAAATAGCAAAAATGACAGCAATGATTGAGCCGGCGCTGATTATTTGCTTAGGAGGGCTAGTGGGCTATGTGGCCTGGGGACTTGTTGCCGGCATGCTTGCCATGACTTCATAGTACCCTTCAAACAAAAAACGTGATTTCCAGAAGTCGGGCTACTCTTGCTACGCTGAACAGCGTAGTAAATACCTTTGGATAAAAACAAACAACGGAGATATTTTAATGAAAAAATTTATAGTAAACCCTTTTATGATTCTGGTAATTGTAATCATATTGTCCGGATGCAAGGATACCGACGACAAAAATAGAGTCATTGTTGAATTTGAAGGAGGCAGTTTAACGGCCATGGATCTTGACGCCCATCATGAGCGATTAAAGAAAAGTCGGCATTTCAGGAAAAAACACGATCAACTTACACCTGAAGTAATCTTTGACCATGCCCTGAATATGCAGATGATCATTACAAAAGGTCTTGATGAAAACCTGCATCTTGACCCAAAAATACGAGCAGAACTTCATGAGTTTATGTCAGAATTGTTTATCAATATTATGAAGCATCATATTATTCCTGTAATTAACAAGGATGATTTTACCGAAGAGGAATTAAAGGCATTCTATGATAAACACATAGATAATTATACAAACAAAGCAGTACTCAGTGTGAATATGATTAAAACCGAAAGCTCTGAGCTGGCAGAGGAGATAATCGAAAAAATCAATACCGGGCAGCTTGATTTTAGTGTGGCGGCAGCTGATTATTCAACTGATGAGCAATCAAAAGATCGTGGCGGAAATATTGGCAATAGGAAACTTGCAAGATTTCAAAAAAGCTGGCAGCCAGTAATTTCAGCCCTTGAAGTAGGCAAGGTATCAGGCCCCCATAAAATCGGGGATGAGTATTATATTTTCGAGTTGACCCATAAAACTGAGCCTGTTCAACAGTCTTTTGAGGATAGAAAGGCCTTTATTAAAAATGATTTGCTATCCCAGAAATACAAAGCAGCATGGCAGGATCTTTATGCCCAGCTTAAAAAGCAATATAAGGTTGAGATAAATCAAGAAAATCTTGACGCTTTTATTGAGGAACGATCCAAATAAAAAGATGAGAATACGATGAACTCCCAGACAAAAACGGAGGTAATATGAGCCTATGGTTGAAATAATAAGACAATTGATAACTGGAGGTATTGGCTTGGGACTTATTGTGGGAAATGCCGATCATATCACGGAGTTTTTTGATGAAACAGTTACAATGGCCCAGCAGATTGCCACAGCTGGTGATTTGCGCTCCATCAGTTTGTTGTTGGATTATTCCTATATGAAAAAAGGGCGGTTACCAGCCCCGGACAGGTTTGAGCAATGGCTGGAAACAAATTTCAAGGAAAACGACCTGAAAGATCTCGCAACTGACCACTGGGGAAACAAGCTTGTGTATACGTCATCTAAAAAAGACAAAACCTATTCTTTAATAAGCATGGGACCTGATGGTATTTTAGATACCGAAGATGATATGATTCGTACCGGACCATAATGAAGACTAATATCGGGATAAAAAACGAACAATGGGATAAATGGGCTATTATGAAGAAAAAAAACACAGTGAAACGCAGGTATCTAATCAATAAAAAATTTCAATTAGGCAATGCTTTTAAAATCACGGCAATCCAGATCCCATGTATACTAGCGAGCACCTTTGTAACAGCTTGGTTTTGTCTTGTTTTTATGGATAGCAGGCTGTACGCAACGAGTAATTTGGGAGTATTTTGGCAAATACTCTTTCTAATTGTTCTTCTGTCCTGCGGTGTTGTGTTTTTTTCCATACGATTTACCCATACAATTGCAGGGCCTGCACATAAAACTGGTTTGATTTTACGGCAGATTGCAGGGGGAAAACTACCCGAGAAAAAAATAAGCTTCAGAACCAATGATTCCTTTAAAGAGTTGTCAGACGATTTGAATCAGGTGATCGATTCAATAAGGGAAAGTCGCTTGGTTTATAAAAACGTTGCAGACAAACTGACACTACTCAAGGATGATATGACCAACGACATTGATCACAATCAGTGTCTAACACAAATAGAAGATATTCTGAGCATTATTAACACAAATAAGGAGCTTGATAATTAATATCTATCCAGAACAATTGGGTTTGTTTGGCAATCATTGGATATGTCGAGTGTGTTCCTGATGTTATTTGTGATCGCCTGTCTTGTCTGGGCAATTCTTTCGTTGGGTATTGCTTTTTTATCGGGCTGGTTGCCCGGTGTTGTTATTCCTGAAAGAGTGTATATGGCTGTTTTTATTCCTGTATTCTTCCTCATGATGATTGCGGCTTTGTCATTGATGCCAAAGTTCAGCAAGAGGAATGCTACTCTTTTGTTTGTCGCGTGTCTTGCTGTTTGGGTTCTTCTATTTGTTCTTGACCAAGCCGGGAATCTTCCTTCAAAGGTTGTCGGTGTTATTGGTACGTTGAACTTGATTGTGCTAGCGGGTTTGTTGGGGCGTGCCCTTGCTACGGGGTTTAAGCGACCGGCAGAGCTGATACCTGTTTGTGTGGTTGCAACGGCTGCCGATCTTGCAAGCTTTGCGGCAGGGCCGACAGAAAAGTTAGTCGCTGTATTGCAGGACTACTATGCCGGGCCAATGACAGCACCTCCCCCGCTTGCCGACTATTTTCTTATCAAGATACCGGTATGGGGTTTTTCTGATTTCATGCCCCTGTTCGGTGTCTCCGATGTGGTGCTTTTGGTGTTATTGTCGGCGGGGGCAGAAAAATTTAAGATTAATGACAGGTTCTTGAAAATTCCGGTCTCTGGGCTTGGCCTTCTTTTCGGGTTGTTCCTAGCCCATTCAACCTCGCTCTTTATGCCGGGAATGCCGTTGATGGTTCTCTTTTTTCTCCCTCTTGTTTTGCTTCGATCCACCGAGGTAAGGAAGATTACACGATCTGATATTGTTTACTCCATCGTGTTTCCGGCGATTATTTTTCTGGGGGTTAGTATATAAATGATAATGGAATTGTGCGAACACAAGGTTCGCCCCTACGTGTGTTATTCAATGATTTACTCGTTCTCATGCAGAACAGTTACAAAAAAAATACAATAAAACAATATAAGGAAGAACTAACATGAAAAGAACTATTTTACTCTGCTTGACCTTTGCTCTTGTTTTTATATCTGTAAATCTATCCCATGCACACAGTACAGTGGGCAAGATCAAAGTACCCCTGAACAAGGATACCTTGACAATTGACAATCTTGCCTTTTTTACGGAATCATATGTTCACAGGTATTTATACAAGGATAAGTATGAACCATCAAAAAGCAGATTTTATGTCAGTACTTTTACAAATGTTACACAGGAAAACGATAAGGCTGTTCTGTTGTTTGTCACCTTTGATAAAAAAGAAAATAGTCGTTTTGATGAATCATTAACCTTTTTTCGGCAGAAAAACGGCCAATGGATGTACGCACCAGAGAATGCAGATACGCCTTTAGAGGTGTTTCATTTTATTACCAAAACTGAGTATTACTCTAGGAAAAGCATTGTACCGGCCGGCATCCTGATGGTAGTGGCCATTGGATTCCTTGTTATGCAACGACGAAAGAAAAAAAGATTGGGCTGAAAGCAGGGGGCGCTTTGTTCCTGCGCTCCTGTGTTGGAATATATACGTTTGTTTATGGCTGTTTCTCATTAAAAATAACAAGTGAAACAATCGGGGACAGACCACGATTGTTTTAATTGGGGCCTGTCCATTATTTGTTCGTAGTAGTAGTGGAGCACTATCGGGCAGGGCTGGAACAGAACCCCTGTCGTAAGAAAAGTATTCGATGTCAATTACAGCAGGCCGTTTCTTAGTCGTTGATTGATCGGTGAAAGGAAATGGAACCAGGATAATATCAGCGAATTTACAAGGTGTCATATTCTGCATCTTCTGCATTGTCCCAAACTTTCTGAAAAGATTTTTCAGAAAGTTTGCTTGCTGCCGTTATCAGGCGATCAATTTCATTACGATGCCCTAAGAATTCAACAAAATCCTCGACAACTGCAATCTTTTCTGGTGGAAGCCTGTTAATTCTATTCAAAAGATCCTGTGCATATTGTTGTGCCTGCATAATACACCTCTTTTTTTACATGAGGAGCATAAGCTTTTTTTGACTTGGCATCTCGAAGAAGGCTGTCAATCACATGTATGATAGTTCGGAACAATCGGGGACAGACCACGATAAAAAAACGGGTAAAAGAGACCGATCAAAAGAGCAAAGCAAGGACGACCCCTGATATTAATTAATGTTCTGACAGGAGGCAGCAGAAAGGTAATCGGGGTCTGTCCCCGATTGTTTCCCTTTCGTATTTGGGGAACAATCAGGGACAGGCCACGATTTAACCTGCGTTATATGATTCGTTTGGTTGCGATTTTGTATATTTCTTTGTTCCGGCGCGGACCGACCGCAAGAACGAAAATCATGACTTTTGCTTCAACAACCTGGTAAACTGCTCGGTAGTCGCCTATCCGGAGCTTGCGAAACCCGGTCAGATTTGCGGAAAGCGGAACGCCAAATTGTAATGGCTCTGTGATCAATTTTGTGTCGATTGCACGCATTATTCGTCGAGCTGCAGATGGACCGACACTTGTCAGGTCATCCTCGATGTCCTGATGGTAAATAATGGTCCAACTCATAAGCCGAATTTTTTCATCATTTCTGTGTGTGTGAGTACTTTTCCCGGTTTGAAGCTTTCCAAGCGGGCTAAAGCCAAGGTAGCGAGGCGTAAATCTTCCATCTCTTCTTCCATGGATTCATAGGCATCGATAGACATAAGCACCGCTTTAGGGGTGTTATTTTTGAGAATGAATAACTTGTCCGTATCTCCCTTGTCCATTGCCTCAAGGGTTGCGGATGTTTTTTTTGAAAGCGCAGTTACTGACAAGCAGTCTTTAGCATACATTAGTTTACCTCCCGATTATTGGATAATTATTCATAAAATAAGCGGATTGGTGGCAGCTGTCAACCGGAAATGAAAAGAAAAACAAAGAACAATCGGGAATAGACCACGATAAAAAAACGGGTAAAAGAGACCGATCAAAAGAGTAAACCAAGGACGACTATTAAATGTCAATTACTTTGTCCGGTGTGCGCCCTGAAAGAAGTGCCCTTGGGGTGCGCCCTGAAAGAAGTGCCCTTGGGGTAGAGCCGCATGCGGGGTGTTGTGGGGGCTGGGGGAGAAAATCCCCCGGGCTACCCAATTATGCTATTTTATTGACTTAGCTTAGCACTAGCCATGCGATTAAGGCTAACTCCAGCTTCAGCAGCTTGAATTGCAAGGGTTCTGTGGATTTCAGGGGGAATGCGCACTAAAAATTTCCCACTATAATTTTTTTTAGCAATTGGGCTTGGGATATCTTCCTTGTTTTTACCCATATCACGCACAACATCACTCACAACTTTGCGAACACCCATAAGTGCAGATTCTGGACTTTCACTTAACCAGCTTAGGCTTGGAAATTCTATACACAACCCAACATATTCACTATCATCTTCAGACCAAGTAACGCGGTAAGTATAACGGTCATTTTTTAGAGTCATGTTCAACCTCCATTCTTTCAATGGCTTTGAGCACTTGTTTGACTTGGTATGTTTTTGCCTTGCCAGAAAGATTATTTTTCACCAGCAATCCTGATAATTTCTGTACACAATCCGGAAGAGAGTCTATAACCAAGGCTGGCCATTTTTCCCAGTAGTGGTTTAACTGTTTTGATATATCCGTTGTGTTTGGCAGCCAAAAGTATTCCAGCAACACCAACTATTTGTAAACCGTGATTTACGGCAATTTTTCGTCCTTTGCGATCATCGATTATAAGGAAATCGCAGTCTATTGTTTTGCCAAGCACAATAGCTTCTGCTTCTCCGGGATCGACAACTTTTTTCAATTCTGTAAACGACGGATACGTATTCTCTTTCAGATGGTGCACCTCTATCCAGCCCGCATTCAATGCAACTATAAGGCTTTTTGTCTCAGGATAAGAAAGACCCAGTTGAAGTTCCTCTAAAACCGCCTGCGGGATATGGATTGTACTGTACATCTTTTTCAGCAAAAAAAGGTGAGCAATCCCGGAAAGGATAATTAGAGGACCGGTATCAGCCACAACTACTCTCTTCACAGGGCTGTTTCCAATTCACTTTTCAATTCATCAGCCGGATAATCCACGGCATCCACTCCAGCTTCTCCAAGATATTTAATAAACGAATCCAATTTCATATCAGCAAGTTTTGCTGCCTGGACAAGAGTGAGATCTCCTGCCTTAAACAGGTGCAAAGCCAAAGCATAATGCACCCCATGAGCAAGGATTGTTTTATCAAAAGGAATAGCCACCATTTGAGGACGTCCATGTTTTGTAATTAATGAAACATGTCCTTGTTCAGCATCGCGCATTAATTTCCCGGACTGATTACGCAAATCTCTCGCAGTATACACATCTATTGACTTCATATTCTCCACATTTTATTTGTGCCTCCATATTGTAGCACTATACTCGCTATTATCTATACGGTCAAAGAAAAGGGACATTATTTTCGTTAAAGGAACAATCGGGGACATCTATGATAAGTAAAGTC
Source organism: Desulfocapsa sp. (assembly GCA_022712975.1). Taxonomy (GTDB): domain Bacteria; phylum Desulfobacterota; class Desulfobulbia; order Desulfobulbales; family Desulfocapsaceae; genus Desulfocapsa. Next base: position 19,798 of record JAFLJO010000128.1, on the reverse strand, counting down.
AAGTAGAAAGGGGGACATTATGTTGCGAGTAAGATTATGCTGTGGGTTTTGGTCGGCAAATCAGCATGCTAGCGTTGTTTTTGTTTGACACTTTAGTGATTTCTGGTATAGTTGATTTGCTCTCTCGGAGGATAGGGCAACGCAGGGAAGCGACCCGAGCGCCGTGGTGAGTGACTCGGGGTGCAATACAATAAAGTGATACGTTTTACATGTTGTTAATTGGTTGATTTAAAGCATTAATTTAAAAATCCAATAACGTCTGTTGGTGTGCAATGATCCCGTTCATTATTTTTCACTTTATTGTATTGCACCCGCAGAAAGATAATCGGGGCTGTCCCCGATTGTTCATTAAATGAGCATCAGTCCTGATATATGTTTGAAATGCTGATCTTTTGAAAACACTTTTAAGCCGTGTTGTCGGGCAACAGAAGCAATCCATATGTCATTAGTCGGTATCGGTTTACCCTTCTCCTTTAAACGGTTAAGGATATCAGCATAAAATTCTGCGGTATCCTCATCAATGCTATACATATGCACACGAGGTGAATCAAGAAACTCCCCGAGTTCCGCTCTGTTCTGGGATTCGCGGTTTCCTCCCTTAAAGCCGGAAATTAACTCACCAATGCTAATAGCGCTTATTCCTATTTTTTGAGCCTTTTGTAAAACAGCAATAGTATCCTGATCTCCTTTCAGAGCATATGAATAAATATTTGTATCAATAAGGATATTTTTCATGACCAGAGTTCTTTGTCTATTTTTCGTTCTTCATCAATTTTCCCCTGAATCTGCTCAAACTCCTCTGTGGACCACTTGCCAAACATATGGTCTAAATCATGATATACCAAGGTATATTTTTTTTCTTTTTTAATCCCAAAACGCTGTTTCATGGTATCTATGACGACCTGATTTACACTTCTACCTTCTTTCCTGGCTGCCTGCTTCAATTTTTCTGATAAAATGGAATCTATCCCTCTGACAGTTATTGTTTTCATTGTGTATAAACTCCTTTTTTGCAATGCATCACATTGTGATGTCAATTTGAAGTCACAATATAGAATCTTTCCTGAAGTGTCAAATGAAATATTTTCTGATAAAAGATCTATCCGCCGATATCAGGAGAAAATCTTTATTCTCAAACTAAACAATCGAAAACAGGTCACGATAAAAGACGGACAAATTCTGCTCAGTTAGCGTCTCCCCTGACCACGAAATCCGGCACCATTACCCCGTCCTTTTCTTTGTCCCTGCCCCTGTCCGCCTGCACGAAATCGTCTGCATAATGCGCCCAAAAGTGACGTGTTCTGATCTGTTGATTTTTGTTTGGAATTCTGGCATCTACCCAGACCTTTATCTGTACCTGTTCCCTGTTCGTCTGAACCTGTCTGATCCTGATTTGGCATTTGTGTTTCCTCCACAATTAAATTTGCTTGTTTTTAGCCGGCTCTATGTTGTTTGTTGTCTGTAAGCCGTCAAAAGGTGATTGATTTCCTCTTTTGTCTTTTGCAGATCATCCATCCATTGAGCTAGCTGTTTCTTTCCTTCTCCAGTAAGACTGTACATTTTACGACGGGGGCCACGACTGACTGTTCCGTCGTATGAAGTCACCCAGCCACTTTCCTCCATATCACGCATGATCCGATAAATGATACTTGGATCATAGCTTTCCGCATCTGAAACAAATTCCTGCAAACCCTGTAACAGATCATAACCATGACGATCCTGTCCATAAAGCCGTAGGAGAAAAATGGGCTGTAAAAAGCCTGTTATTTTTCTTTTGACAACTGCCCGTCGTCCTTGCCCCCTTCGCTTCCCCTGATGTTTCATAGAACTCCTCTCTTTGTTGGTGTCTATACTCTATCTATCTATAGACTAATTGTCAATAGCGGTGGCGTTTTTAATTACAGTGTGTCTTGTTCTATCGGAAAGGCATTGGGGTGGCTAGGTTTTTCTTCTGGAGTAATATATTTTGTGTGTAAAATACAATTAGCGTTGACAGTTAAATTAGGCTATGCTAAATTATTGGCATAGCAAAAACATTAAGTGCCTGTGTCGGAAAGTTAATATTTTGATGTATCGGAAAATCAAAGTTTCTGTGGGAGTTGTTCCTATGTTGCTTGCCGAAAACCGCATACCGAATACCTTCTGCCCGCAGGGCATCATTTCCAGTCAGGTAGAAAAGGTTTTATCTGATTTCTGATTGAAATCTCGTTGCTCTCTATCTCCTTCCTCCGACAAGCTGGTCAGCCTGTCGGGGCAGCGAGATTTTTTTTGGGCTTTTGGCTTAGTTGTAACTAATAAAACTTTCAACACCAAACACGATAGGGGGTTACCATGTGTGAACAAACTGCTTTACCAGTGGAAACAAAAAATACTTCAAAGCGGCGAAAAAAACTATGGGAAGTTGGTGAGGGGCATCACTGTTCCATACTGGGAACCTGTTTACGACGTACAGATTTGCGAAGATTATCCAGGAAAAAGATATTTCAGATGGAATCAGGGGATAGTGATTACCAGATTCATTTAACTCTCGTTGGTTTTGCGGCAAGTCGAAATTCGAAGTCGAGGGCTATGCATAAATTTCTGGATGGAAGATACCGTGTAGCGATTAAACGATATGCTGCAGCCCATGATGATGAAGTTCTTGAACTTTGGAATCAAGACGTGAAAAAAGGAACAGTTGCCGGAGCATATTGGGCCATTATGACAAATCAACTTTTGTCCAGCGATGTGCGAACTGAAGTTTATGGGCAGAACCATATGCTGGGATTCGACAATATTGTCGGCAACCAGCAGAAACATCGTCTCCACGAGGAGACAGCGAATAAAATTGTCATGCTGGAAGAGGTGCTGGTGTCAGAAAGACAAACGCACCTAAAAGAGCAAATGGCCACGGTCAGTGAGATGGAAAATCTCAAAAAGGTACAAAAAAAGAGTGTCCTGCTCGCAGCAGAGAATAAAAAAATCGTTGAAAAAAATATTCGTCTTACATCAGAACTTGCGGGTATCAGCCTGTCAGGAGAGATCGGGAAATTAAAAGAGCAGCTTAGGGAAAGCAGTAAGCGAAACGCAGGACTTAATGGAGAGGTTGAGACTTTAAAAAGGAAATTGGAAGATAAAAGTGAACTGTTCGAACTGGCAAATGCTGATTCTGAAGTGACCATGTCGAAAAACATACAACTTGAGGGCAACATGTCGGTATTACAACAGGAAGTTGCTTCCATGGAAACTGCAATGCTTGGCAGTTTGGATTCTTCACGCGGCTGCTCAAACTGCGATGATCAGAAGACCAGCCGTTGCCCAGGTCCTGATCTTTGCGGAAAAACCATACTTTATGTTGGCGGCCTGCATAAAATGGTATCCCTTTATCGGCAACTCGTAGAGAGTCATGGCGGAAATTTTCTGCACCATGATGGTGGCAAAGAAGCTTCCCGTGCCATTTTACCAAAGATGCTCAGCACCGCTGATGCAGTTCTATGTCCCATAGATTGTATCAGCCATGATGCATGCACCTGCGTTAAAAAAATATGTAAACAGTACCAGAAACCCTATGTGATGATGCGCAGTTCGGGATTGTCTTCTTTGGCGAAGGGGTTGACGGAAATAGTTCAGTAAGGAACGGGAACGAAATAAGAAGTCAAGTTGTTTCGTGTACGTTCCTAAGTCGACAGATACACAAACAGGAGAATTAGAAATGGAAATGGCAGCAATCGATACAGATCAGCGCAACGGCAATCTGCATATCAAAATTGGGGGATTATTTACCCCGGATACAGCAGCACAACTTACCCTGGTAATGACGAGATCCTATGTAGGACGAGGAAATATATTTATCCATACTGCCGCATTAACAAGCGTAGATCCAGACTCCCAATTTGCCTTTAACAATTTGCTGGGTATGTCAGGATTACCAAGGGAAAATGTGTATCTCACTGGAGAAAAAGGGCTGGAGATAAGCCATGATAGAGGAAAAGTGATTGTTTACAAAAAGAGAAAGCGCGGCCATGGTGGCTGCGGGAAATGTAAAAACTGCAGCTGCGATAAAAAGAAAGCAGCGTAAACTTGAGAATTGTGCATCGTGTTCAAAAAAATGATGGTGTTTTTTGACCGAAGTAGAAACACACAAAATGTGGTCGACTCAGAATGCTGGGTTGTGCCACCTTGGCTCCAAGCCGCCTCCGGTTCTCCTTCTGGAGCTTGTAGGCCGATTTCGTTCGAAAGTTTAGCCTCGCTGGCACGCTTCGGAATCGGTTCTGCAAGAGGCCTTGGTGTCCTCTCAATTTCTCCTGTGACCGGATCTGGCATTATATTCTTGAGCTGTAAACAACAAATTACTGGCACCCCCGATGGCTGCCAGTATTACTTTCAAAGTGGAGCATTGTAAAAATTATGTCTGAATGCGCATGTGGTAAAGGAACAAATTCTTCCCTACCTGAAGAAGGTATGGATGTTTGCAAAATACGCACTTGGTGCAGAGAGAGAATATGAACTTTATGGCGGTGTGAATAATATTTTTGATGAATCGGTTGATAAACTGGTTGGCTCGAATGTCGGGCCATACTTTTTTGCCGGAGTCAGAGTTACCTTTTAACCGGAAAATTAAGGCAGTATCACTATGCCTGGAGGTGTTTGGTGATGGAAAACAATTGGGATCGGGGTGATAAAATAGGTATGTTTTTTTTGACTATTCTGTCTTGCGGTATCATGGCCTTTATCACAAAAGAATTTGCCGGAATAATAACAGATCTCCGGGTTGGTTTTTGGGATGTGATGATGGAATTTGACAGGATTGTAGGGCAATTATCAGTTTTAAAAGGAGTATTTCCATGAGAAACATGAAAGACAATGAAATTGATGCTTTGCTGGAAGGATTTGGTTGGGCAACACTCTGTATGGTCGATCCTGATGCACGGCCCTACGCTATAGAGTTCAGCTATTTTCTGGAAAATGGTGATATCTGTGGACTGGTACATCCAAGAGGGAAAACAGCAGAATGTCTTGCTTCAACACGGGCTGTTTGTGTCAAGATCTGTGATTCTGATGCACAATGCAGGCGGTATCGGGCCGTTTCCTGTTTTGGTATTGCTGCCTTTGAAAAACTGACTAACCCGATAGATGTGGCAAGAGCCTGGGATAATCTTGAAGAACAGCTGCAACTGAAAAATGGTGAGTACAGCGGGTATAAAAAGCACTATCTCAGTACGGGAAAATCTTTGCCGCTTTTACGAATCATGGTTTCAGAGCGTAGCGGCGTAACCATCAGCCCGCGCAATGAACCGACCAAAAAAGAAGTCAGGGAGCTTGCCAGTGCAGTGGACTGAAGAAGCAGAAGCATATTTTGAAAAGGTACCACCCTTTGTCCGGCCAATGGCCAAAAAAGGTGTGGAAACATATGCCCGCATGAAGGGGATTGGAGTTATTACGCCAGAACTTATTCGTCTTGCAAAAGAAAAAAGTATGGGCAAAAAGAGTAAAGATGGGGGAGAGAAGAAAAAGAAGCCGGGGAACTGGGGAGATATGAATCGTTCGACCAGTCGGCTTCATCCTGAGATTTCAACATTTTTTGCCAAAGAGGGTGTGGATCCTCTCCGCTATGCCTTTGAGAAAAAGACAACGGTTCACGCAGGAGCCGGCGGCACCTATCTGGAAAAAGACAAGGTGATGGAAACCTGGGTCAAGTGCATGAACAAGGTTGATCCTTCCAAACGTCGAACAGTGTATATACACACCCCGTTTTGTCGCACTCATTGCCGATTTTGCGGGTTTTACATGTATAAGCTGGAAGAGCATTCCAGCCGAACATACAGTCATGGACTGCTCCACGAAATCAGCATGGCCGGTGAAATGACAGCGGTACAGGAAGGGCCGATCCATGCAGTTTACTTTGGCGGCGGTACCCCGACAGATCTTGAAGCAGGAGATCTTGAGCGGCTGCTTGTCAGCGTTCGTAAACACTTGCCCCTTGCCAATGACTGTGAAATTACCATTGAAGGCCGGGTGGACAATTTTACAGATGGCAAAATTGATGCCTGTATTCGAGGCGGGGCAAACCGCTTTTCACTCGGCGTACAGACATTTGATACCAACGTTCGCAGATTGATGGGACGGCGGGCAAAGCGGGAAGAAATTCTTGAGCTGCTTGGGAAACTCTGTGATCGAAATCAGGCATCCGTGATCATTGATCTGATTTATGGTTTGCCTAATCAGACCATGGATGTCTGGCAGGAGGATGTACGCACCTTCATTGAAGATACTGAGCTTGACGGCTGTGACATGTATCAGCTCAATATCTTTAATGGAGGTCCTCTAGCCAATGCCATTGAAGAGGGAAAGGTGCCACCGGGTGCTCAGATATCCACTCAGGCAGAGATGTTTAGTGTTGGACGGCAGATGGCACAGGATGCCCGTTTAAACAGGCTGTCACAGTGTCACTGGGGCAGATCAAGCAGAGAACGTAACCGATACAACTCCTTTACCCGGTTTGGTGCGACCTGTATCCCCTTTGGTTGTGGTGCAGGCGGGCGTTTGCACGGGTATCATTTCTTTCAGGAGGGTGAACTTGCCGACTATTATAAACGAGTGGAATCTGGTGAGAAACCCATTGGCACTGTTATGAAACTTCCTCGGTTGACACCGTTTTTCAGCGAACTGGTGGGCTGTATGGAAGAGGGAGCGGTGAATCTTCACACTCTTGGCAGGAAGTATGACTTGGATATTTCCGGGATGTTTAAACCTCTTCTTGAGCAATGGGAGAAGACGGGTCTTGTGACACATCACAAAAACGGATGGCTTGAAACGACGGTAGCCGGGGAATTCTGGACGGTAACCATGTCTCAGGCCCTGATTGACTATTTTGGGCTAATGACAAAAAACAAAAAACAATAAGGAAGGGAAAGAAATTATGCATATAAGCGATGAGCTAAGGAAGACAGTCACAGATAAACTAAAAGAAGATCCCAAAGCAATGATCTTTAAATTGGCAAAAGAACTCTCTGTTCCAGAACAGGTCATTATGGAATGTCTGCCAAAAGAAGAAATGAGAAAAGCCGATGTTCGTCATTTTGATGAGGTCATGGTAATGATTGCCACCTGGGGGAATGTCACAACTATTCTTCAGACTGAATACATGGTACTTGAAGCCAAAGGCATGATCCCCACAGGGAGTCATGGGCATGGGTATTTTAATTTGATTGGTGGGCGGGATTATAATGTCGGCGGCCATATTCGTGCAGATCTTCTTTCTGCCATCTATTTTGTGGAACGTCCTTTTATGGGGATGAAATCCATGTCTGTTCAGTTTTTCACTTTATCTGGAGCGCCGCTGTTTAAAGTGTATCTTGGCAGGGATGAAAAGCGACAATTACTTCCTCCACAGATCGAGCTGTTTACGATTCTGCGTGATCGGCTTACCTCAGCCAAAGACTGCGGCTGTTGCGCATAACAGAATATGGCAGATAAGGAATAAAAATGACGATAAAAGAAAAAAGAAAATATCTGATTGTCTGTGCCGGCAAGTATGGATCAACCATGCAGACCGGTCGTTGGATTGGTGAGCGTCTGGAAGGCGATGTGACGGTGGCCCCGGCAGGGGAAATGACAGATCCGCAGGATGTTGATGTGGTGCTGCTTGGTTCCGGAATTTACAGCCATACCGTGTTACCTTCCATTAAAGAATACGTGGGGTACTATCGGGATATTCTGAGCGCTAAACAGACGGCGGTATTTGGAGTAGCCATCGATACAAGCGGAGTGTTTGTGAGAGGCAAGGTACATGGCGGATGGGAGTATATCATGCCGCTCATTAATCTGCTTCCTGCGCCCCCTGTTCATGCCGGTCTGCTTGGTGGTGAGATTAATCCCCTGCTGCTTGATGACAAAGACAAAGAAGGGCTGGTCAAATTTTATAAAATGATGGGACAGAGTGGAGAAATTCCATTTAAAACACGAATGACCAAGCAGGATTCATGGGAGTTTGCAGAAAAGCTTATGCAGAGAATTTCTCAGGAGCAAACAAACAAATGAAGTTGTTCAATAGCTGGACATTTAAAGAGTACACCGCAGTCGGAGTAACAGCAGCACTTTGTATCGTTATGGGAGTACTGATTAAAGTTGTGCTGGGTCTGTTCATCTCTAATATTCCCGCTGTTGGCTCGCTTGTGCTCGGCATGATACAGGCCATTATCATCGGGCTGTCAATTATGCGCTTGCCACGCCTTGGCTTTTTAACCATTCTGGGCGTTTGCATGGGAACGGTTTACGGTTTTATCTTCCCTGCTCATCCCTTCATGTTTGTAACCTTTATCCTTGCCGGGATGGCTGGTGATTGCATTGCCTGGCTCTTGGGCGGCTATCAAAAACAGGCAGCTCTTATCATTGCAGTACTCACCTTCCGGCTTAGTGTTATTGTCTTTGGTGCGCTAATAGCATGGTGGATTGGCTTTGCAGAGACTGATCTTGCCTGGACGCTGATCCTCATTAACAGTGCAGGTTCTGCAGTCGGAGTGCTGATTGGATTATGGGCTGCTGTAAAATTGTCAAAAGAGTTGAGTCGTGCAGGATTACTTGCAACATAAAATATATTCACAATACAGGAATATTGGCTATGGAAATGGTATCCAGATTACAGGCGGCACAATATGGCGAATCCTTTTTTCACTCCCTTGATCCCAGAGTAAAAATGGGATTGGCGCTGATTTTTTCATTAATCGGGCCGCTTATTGAAAACCAGCTGATGCTGGGAATTCTCACAATTACTGCCATGAGTTACCTGCTCCTGGCCGGGCAGAGAAGAGTACTTCTATTTATTGGTGCTTTTTTTGTGATTTCCATGGTGATGTATCTGTTTATTGAAGCCCTTATCCTGAGTAGACCACCAAAGTTTATGGAGTATCTGACACTGACGCTCACCATGCTGCCCATTATGTGTATTGGTCTGCTTTTGGGTATGACGACCTCCATTGAGAAACTGGTCACTGCACTCGGAAAGCTCGGTATGCCTACAGGAATGCGTTATGCCGTAATGGTTGCCATGCGCTATGTGGCAATGCTTGGACGGGAAATGCGTCATGTCGTTCAGGCCATGAAGGTTCGCGGGGTGATGGTCGGCTGGAAGGATCCTTTCACCCATCCGGTATCTACGATGCGTATTATACTTATTCCATTGCTTATTCGCAGCTTCAAGGTGGCTGATCGCATGGGGGCTGCTGCTGAGTTGCGCGGCCTGTCAGCACCAGATAATGAGCTTCAACTGGCAGAGCTGTCAATGAAAAGTGAGGACTGGATCTTCCTCGTCACAAATTTAGCACTTGTTGGAGGATTATGGCTCATATCAAACTCCGTGATGTAGGATTCCGTTTTGGCTCAAGAACAATAAACAGTCTGGATAGTATTTCCCTTGATGTGCAACATGGTGAATGTGTTTTGCTTGCAGGTCGAAGCGGCTCTGGTAAGTCTACCCTTCTTCATGTTCTAAGCGGTTTGGTTCCCGAATATTATCAGGGGGATTTGCAGGGATGTATTCGGATTGGCAAAGACGAACAGCGCTGGAGGGACGTACCGCTCTGGAAAAAATCAATCAGTGTCGGGACGGTATTTCAGGAACCGCGGCATCAGTTTTTCTCAGCTCGTGTGGAACAGGAACTCCTCCTTTCAAGGGTTCGTCATAAGCATGAGCATGAAGAATCAGAGAGACAGCTAAATGTGCTGCTGAACAATCTTGGCTTACAAAAAATGCGTCACCGGCTGCTGGATACTCTCTCCTCCGGGGAGCAGCAGCGGGTGGCCATTGGCACGGCAATGAGCCTTGCTCCTAAGATTCTTGTGCTTGATGAACCATCGGCAAACTTGTCAGCGGACGGCATTGTAATCCTGTTGCAGTTTCTTCAGAAAGAAAAAGCTAAAGGGACAACAATTGTTATTGCCGAGCATCGTTTTTCATGGATGCGGGAACTGGTGGATCAACTTGTTGTTCTTGATAAGGGGAGCATTGTTTATAAGGGAAATAAGGATAAACTTGATGACCTGGTCTTCTGTGAAGAGTTCGGGCTTCGTTTTCAGGTATCAGTCAAACTGGAAGAAGGGGTAAATAGTAAAAAATCGTCATGCCGAAATGGATCAGCTCCCGTATTTACATTGGATCAGGTTGGGTTTCGTTATGGAAAGAAACAGGATTGGCTGCTGCGTCATTTGGATGGGAAATTTTACTCAGGCGAAGTGGTTGCCATAACAGGAAAAAACGGTTGTGGAAAGACTACCCTGCTGAGTCTTCTTTTTGGGCTGCATAAATCCGGCGAAGGAATGATTACTTTCACCAACCCTGAATCTGTAAAAGCTTTGGCTCTTCAGCATCCTGATTTACAGCTTTTTGCATCCACAGTTGTAGAAGAGATTAGTGCGGATAAAGGCGCGCAGGAGGAATGGTTAACCCGTTTTAATCTTGAACAGGTAAGAGATTGTCATCCGCTTACACTGTCTGGTGGAGAGATGCAGCGCCTTGTGCTGGCAGCTGCATTTGCACGATTAAGAGAAAGTTTTGAGAGTACCCTGCTGCTTGATGAGCCAACCAGCGGAATGGATGGACATCAATTGGAATGTTTGGTGAGTGAAATTAAGAAACTGTGTGAACAGGGAGCAACCGTTGTTATGGCAACCCACGATCCAGATCTTTTACAGGCAACAGGGGCGGCTATTCTGGAAATCGGATAAAGGAACGTACACGAAATACCTTGCAGCGTACTATGCTCAATGTGTTTCGTTCCCGTCCCTAAGCAGTTTTTTTTTGCATTGTAGGTTAGGGGTAACGTAATAGGTATCGGCACGCTAAAAAAAGGAGAAAAAATGAAGAAAGAGTACAGGAAAAAATGGAAATCAGGAACGTTTTGTTCTGTTTTGACGTCATGTGTTGCAATAGGAACGGTGGCAATGGCTGAAGATATCTACACAGATGCAGTCCTGGTAACAGCCACCAGACATCTGCAGAAAGTTGAGGATGTGACACCTTCCACAGAAATCGTCACTGCACAGGATATAGAAGCAGTTGCTGCGGACACTCTTGAAGATGCTTTGCAATATTCGACCTCGGTCTTTTTTTATCAGCGTATGAAGCGATCCACGCCATCAATCCGCGGATTTGACGGTAAACACACACTCATCCTTGTTGATGGAAAACGCTACGCCGGTCCTCAGGGGAAATTTGATGATCCTACCCGTTTTACCAGCGGTAATATTGAACGTATCGAGATTGTACGTGGCCCAATGTCCAGCCTATACGGTTCTGAGGCAATGGGTGGTGTAATTAATATAATCACCAAAAAGGCGAAAAAAAACTATGTAAGTGCCGGGCTGAAATACGGTAATTACAGCCATGGTGATGGTTCCACAAATTTCTCTTTCACCGTGCAGTTGGCGGATACCACACGGGATGATTTCCTTGGAAAGGTCTCTTTTTCACTGTCAGGCCAGCAGTTGTGGCAGGATAATATGGTTGTTGGTGATGGCAGCACACTGCTTCCCGACGACGATACCGGCTCTCTTGCGGGAAGTCTTGGCATCGATCTTTCTGACAGCATTAAACTTGAGTTTGATGCCGGATACAATAAAACGGACAAGGAACATTCTTTGTTTACAGGTCGGGGAGCAAACAGGGCTCTTACGACAAGTAGCAATGAGTACGAAAGCTACGATTTAAGTGGTGGATTGTACTATAGCAGTGAGATGTTAAATGCTATGATTCGGCTGTACAGTTCCCATTACGAAAAAGATTATGAAAAACGCTTCACAGAAGGAACAAATGCTGGAAGTATCAGTGGCGAGGGTACTGACTTTGATGAAGGAATCCGGGAGACCAGTGTAGTAGAAGCCAAAATTGACCGTTTGTTTATCACACCCATTGGTGATCATTTTGTAACATTTGGTGGTGAATACCGTCAAGAAGAACATGAAAGTGTGCGGATCGCTGCTGGCAATCCATGCAGTACAGTAACAAGAGACGGAGTAACGCAGAATGTCGGTTGCTATGATCCTGATTCAAGTGCTGTGTATCTGCAGGATGAATGGATGATTGGAGAACATCTCGTTTTCGTTCCTTCAATTCGTTACGATGATTACGAGGGTTTTGACAGTGAATGGTCACCCAAAGCAGGCCTTGTCTATAAAATGACAAAACAACTGCGCATCAAGGCCAATTACGGCCATTCGTTCAGAGCACCCGGGCCTGGTGAGCTTTTCAAGGATTATTCCGGAATGGGCGGCAGAGTCCATATTATCGGAAATAAGAACCTGAATCCTGAAATCAGTGATTCCTTTGATTTTGCAGTAGAAAGTTCAGGAGAAAACTGGTTCGGTAGAATTGGGTATTTCTATAATGACATTGATGATCTAATACAAACAGTATACCAGAGCACTGCTGGGCAAACAAGGACCTATCAATATCAAAACATAGAAAGAGCAAAATTGCAGGGGCTTGAAATTGAAGGAAACTGGCAGGCCACAGAAGAACTTCGATTAGGCCTTGGCTACACATACCTTGATGCCAAAGATGAAACCACCGATGAACGCCTTATTGGCAAACCTAAACATCTTGCGAATTTCAAGCTGGACTATGACTACAAACCGTGGGATCTCCTTTTTAATCTGCGAACAAAATATATGGGAGACTATGGGTATAACGTGGGCAGGGGACAAGCGGCACAGTTCAGAAATGATTCAGGTTTTGTTACCTCTCTCAAACTCACAAAAGGAATTACGAAAAATATGGATTTCTATATAGGTGTTGATGACCTTTTTGACAATTATGCAGCCTACTATGGCCCGACCGCCGATGATGGTGTGTTGGAACGTCCCGGCTCATTTTATTACACTGGCATGAAGGTACAATTTTAAATTAATCACAGTGTTAAGATGGTCTTGGGTCATTCCCGCAACAGCGGGAATGACAAACCATATTTTTTTTATAATAGGAGATTGTAATGTTTCGATCCGTAAATTGTTTTATCCCTGCATTGGCAGTAGGAATCTTTTTGGTATTCTCAGCAGGTATTGGCCAGTGCCATAATCTCTGGTTGAACGCTACAGACTACTCGCCGTCTTTTAGAGGAAAAACAGGCGCGCACACAAAAATGTATTTTGGGTTTGGTCATAAGTTTCCGGTGTCTGATGTGCTTGACAGGGACAAATTAGTAGAATTTAACCTTATTCAGCCAGGTGGTGTTGTTAAAGAGCTCGAGGCTGGAGAAGGCGGTTTTCTGGTGACTCCCTTGGTTCTTAAAAAAGAAGGCGGCTATATTGTTACCGCTGCCACGAAACATGGTTTTTACACCATGTTTGAGAAAAATGGAAAAATCCGCCATAAACTGGCTTCCATGGAGGGTTTTGAAAATGTTGTTGTAAGCCTTTACTTTGAAAACCATACCAAGGCATTGATTAACGCAGGGGCGTCGGCAGAAGATGCTTTTTCCACACCGGTTGGGCATACTATTGAGATAGTGCCTCTTGAAAATCCCTTTCTAAAAAAATCCGGGGATTTCCTGGAAGTACAGGTGCTGATGGATGGTAAACCTGCAAAGTATTGCAATGTTTTTGCAACCTATATTGGTTTTTCCACCAAAGAGGCATATGCCTGGACAAGTAAAACCAATGCCAAAGGGATTACCCACATAAAATTATTACAATCCGGCCAGTGGATACTGAAGGCCGATGTCCGTAAGCCTCCCTCAGAAGAGCATAAGGGGAAGGTTCTTGAGGAAAAATACACAGCAACCATGTCATTCCAGGTAAACTAACAGATGATGAAAAATATAATCGTTTTTTTTACAGCGTTGTTTCTTTTATTAGCAGGAGCCCCGGTGATTGCTCAGGCTCACTCTTCGTTAATGTCCTGTTTTGACAATGGTGATGATACCATTACCTGCGGGGGCGGCTTTTCTGATGGTTCCTCCGCCGCAGGTGTTCCCATACGCGTGGAAGATGCGGATGGTAATATTCTGCTTCAAGGACAAATGAGCGAAGATGATGAGTTCACCTTTGATAAACCGAAAACTGATTTCGTTGTGATTTTTGATGCAGGTCCCGGTCATTCCATCAGAGAGAAAGGCAGGGATATCGTCGAATAATGCAGAGTGGGTACCGCTTCGTCTTTGTCCTCTATTTTCTCATGATGGGGATAACCGGTGTCCTGATTAACCATCCTTCTCTACTCCGTGAAATAACTGTCCCTGCTGTATTACTGCCGGAGATTTATCGCTATACAGATTGGAGGCCTCTTCATGATAACAGACTTCTTGTTGGATCGTTCAGTGGGCTCTATATCTGGGACAGGCAAAAACAGCAGGGGAGGGATCTGCTGGGTAATCCTCTACCGGCAGGACATAATATAGGTCGCATACGGTCTGGCTGGATGGCATCCGGTGCTGCTGTATATGACGGGCAACCGCTGTTTTGGGCAGATTATCGCAAGGGAATTCAAATTCTGAATAGTAAAATGATTCCTGGGCTGCCGATGCCACATGATGTTGAGAATTCCGGTATATCTCTGTGGCATTTCCTCTTTGAATGCCATAACGGGAGGATTTTTCGGCCTATCCTTGGAAAATACACATGGCTGGTTGTGCCTCTTGGGGGACTATTCCTGCTAGTATCTGTCCTCACAGGGAGCTATGACTGGTTCTTCCGCAAAGTGCTTGTGCGGAAAAGAAACAGGACTGATTTTAGGGAGAGAGGATGAAAGCAGTATATTCATGAATGGATGGAGGCACAAGTAAAGTTTACGGTTGACAATAATATTAGACGTGACTAAACAGTACTCTAAAGCCTAAGAGCGTGGCTATTTATCAGAAAAGTTTTTAACCTATAACTCATGGAGAACAGTATGTCTAAAGCATTAATTGTTTACGGATCAACCACAGGAAACACCGAAATAGTTGCGGAGCAGATTGTAGAGATATTAAAAGATAAAGGTGTTGAGGTGACACTTAAAAATGTTGTCGACGCAACAGTTGCAGAACTGGGTAAGGAGTATGACTTAACCGTACTTGGTTCTTCCACCTGGGGCGAGGAGGATATCGAGTTTCAGGAAGATTTTGCTCAGTTTTTTGAAGATATGGATAAAGCAGAGCTGAAAGATAAGAAAGTAGCCATTTTTGGTTGCGGTGACTCCAGCTATGAGCATTTCTGCGGTGCAGTCGATGAACTGGAAGGAAAAATGGAATCTTTAGGTGCAAAGGTGGTCGGTGATTCGCTGCGCATTGACGGCGATCCTAGTGATTCTTCCAGTGATGTGGACGACTGGGCAGCGGAAATTGCTGCTGCAATCTAAGACGTTGCAAAGCAAAACATTTAAAAGCCCTGGAAAGGACGGTCATGTTTCGTGCATTGCCGTCCAGAATAGTCTGGGTCGCATTAATATCGTGCAAATTCATGTGAGAAATCATTTCAAATTGCTCAAGAAGTTCTTTATCTAAAATTTTATCAGATGCAATCTGGTATTGTTGTCAAAGATTAATTCGTCCGCAGATATACCAAGCGACATCGATAATTTTGGCTCTTTTGAAATTTGAGTGGGTAAATTAAGATCATCCTTTGTAGGGTCAAGCGAAAAGCACCCTACAAAGGATGATATGATGGAAGAATTATTTCAGAAGGCTCTTGGAATTGAATCTCCCTGGTTTGTAAAATCAATCGAGTTTGAAGCAGCGAATAAACGACTTGATATTCATGTTGATTTTAAACGTGGTGCGACATTCTCAGATGGCAGTGAGGGTGCTCCCTGTAAGGCCTATCGATCCGTTGCCGTAATGAAAGACTCGGATCTACTAAGAGCTTAGTTTTCTGATCAGGGAAAATAACGGTAGATATCTTTACGGTGTAAAGCACGAATAAAAATAGCAGTATCGCCGTTTATTTTGACTCCAATACGATAATCTCCAAAACGTATCCTGTAGAATTCACTGTTTCCTTTAAGATGTTTTAAATTCTTTATGTCAACAATACTTTTAGCTTTTTCAATGATTTCTCTGGTAGTATTCAAAAAAAGATGGTCTTGCTTTCGACGTTTCAAGTCTCTTGAAAAACTTTTCCTAAACTCTGTTTTCATGCAGTTCCTTCTTTGCCATCCAAAACATCAAAGATATCATCTCTGCTGACATTATCAGAGGATTCACCTTCCTCAATGGCTCGTACCATTGCCATGTCCTCCATGGCCTCAATAAAAAAGTCGTGCACAACATCTTTTTTTTCTTCAATGGCTTCGATAATAGCCTGTTTGAAAAGGTTTTTTATTTTGTTGTCATCAATTAAAGTTTCCACTTATTACCCTCCTTAAACAGCTTGTTTCTGTAGTGATCGTAATTTTTTTGCATCGTGTTTAAGTAACATCCCTTCCATGATTTCTTTGATAACACCTTTCTCGTTGGGATCAAGGTTAGATGCTGCCTCAAAATGGAGGCGTAAGTCGTCATCAGGGCCACGTTGTTTATCAAAAAGTAGCATATCAGCACATACATGTAAAGCAAGAACAAGCTTTCTAAATACATCTTAAGTTTTTTCATTTTCACCCCAATAAGTTCTTGTCTTTCCATTTTTCTTTTGCTATACAGTGAAGTTTCACTAAAAAGTAATGGCTACAGTTTTTCAAGCTGTGGCCTCTTCTTATTTTTTAAGTCGCTGACAATCAACGGCAAACTGCAGGGAGTAACCCTGAAATTTAACAACCTGGCCGTAACATCAGGCCGCAAAAAGAGTATAAACCATGACAGAGGAACTTAACCAGGAAACCCCGGACAACAACGAAGAGATGAGTTTTGCAGAACTCTTCGAAATGGAAGAAAACAATACAGTGGTTAACGTCGGCGACGTTACCATCGGCACCATCATTGGTACTGTGGACGATTACGTCCTTGTAGACGTCGGAGACAAGGCAGAGAGCTATGTTGCCAAATCCGAATTCCAGCTGGACGAAGGCATTGAATTCAATGTTGGCGACACATTTGAAGTTTTTGTAGAACGCCGCAAAGATGAAGGCGGTCTCCTGCTGTCACGGGAAAAAGCCATAGCTATCAAAGTATGGGAAGATATTGCCAGGATTCAGGAAGCAGATGAAACCATTGAAGGAAAAATTGAGAATCGTGTTAAGGGCGGCATGTCCGTTAACATCGGCGTTCCTGCTTTCCTCCCCTATTCTCAGATCGATCTGCGACCCGTTAAAGATCTCGATGCCCTTATCGGCGAATCCTTTGATTTTAAAATTCTCAAGTTCAACCGCAAACGCAACAACGTGGTTATTTCCCGTCGTGCAATTCTCGAAGAGGCTCGCGCCAAACTTCGCGAGAAGATGCGTTCAGTCCTGGAAGAGGGACAGATCATCAAGGGAGCAATCACCAATATCACAGATTACGGTCTCTTTATCGACATGGGCGGCATGGACGGTCTCTGTCATATCACCGATCTTTCCTGGGGACGCGTTTCCCATCCTGCCAAGCTCTACAAAGTTGGTCAGGAACTGGAAGTCAAAGTACTCAAATATGACAAAGAGCATGACAGAGTATCGCTTGGTGTTAAACAGCTCAAAGCCGATCCATGGGCAACCGTTGCAGAGCGATTCCCCGTTGGCGAGAAAACCGTGGGTAAAGTTGTTTCCATCACTGATTACGGTGTCTTTGTAGAGCTTGAAGAAGGCGTTGAAGGCCTGATTCATGTATCTGAAATGACTTGGTCCAAGAAGCCTCGCCACCCATCCAAGATGGTTACTGTCGGTGATGAGCTTGAGATCATGGTTCTGAACATCGAACCTGAGACCAAACGTATCTCACTTGGTATGAAACAGCTTCTTCCAAACCCATGGGATCTGGTGACTGATAACTATCCTGTTGGTTCTGTTATTGAAGGAAAAGTTAAAAACATTACTGATTTTGGTATCTTCATCGGAATAGAAGAAGGCATTGACGGACTTATCCATGTATCTGATCTTTCATGGACCGAGCGCATCAAGCATCCTTCCGAGAAATACGCCAAGGGTGAAACCATTCAGGCTGTTGTCTTGAAGATTGACAAAGAACATGAGCGTTTCTCACTTGGAATCAAACAGCTTGAGCCGGATCCATGGCAGGCAGCCTACAACAACTTCCCTTCAGGCACCATTATTGAAGGTAAGATCACCAACGTTACTGATTTTGGTGTCTTTGTACAGCTTGAAGAAGGCATTGAAGGACTTGTTCATGTTTCTGAAATTTCTAAAGATAAAGTCAAAACTCCGATTGGAATGTACGAAGTTGGGGATACCCTGAAAGCCATTGTTATCAATGTGTCCGCTAAAGACAGAAAAATCGGACTCTCCATCAAAACGCTTGAAGAAGATGGCGAAGAGGGTGCTGCTAAGAATTACGCCAAGAAGAAAGAAGAGGCCGCTTCTGCTGCACCTTCTACCTTTGGCGATCTGCTCAAGGCTGCTGCCGGTGACGATAATGGTCAGGAAGCAACTGACGAGAAGTAAGTCAACAGTCGTTAATTGAATCCAACAGGTTGTTTTATCGAAAGAGAAATCTTTTCGGTAAAACAACTTTTTTTATACCTGAAGTTTGTAATAACTATGCTAAAAAAAGAACTTGTCAATGAGGTAAGCACAGATCTTGCTCTCCATAAAAATGACGTGACTGCTGCGCTCGATATCATGCTTAAAACCATGGAAGATGCTCTAAAAGAAGATCGTCGTATAGAGCTTAGAGGGTTTGGCAGTTTTGCTATCAGAAAACGGAAGGCTCGCTGTACAAAAAATCCGAAAACTGGGACAATCATGAATATTCCTGAACGGAAGACCATTCATTTTACCATGAGCAAATCTCTGAAAGAAGCACTCATTAAAAACTAACACTGAATCTGGCTATAACTCATTGTGTGCCCGGAGTCTACACGAATCTGTTTTTTTTGACGGGGTTCATATAAAAGGAGAAACATCCCCTTTCCCCTCACGAAGAACCACCGGAAAGTCCCCAGTGAGATCAATCAGAGACGACGGATCCGGGAACAAATCCCCTCCATCAATTACCAGATCCACCAGTTTGCCGAACTGACAGTCGATGTCATAGGGATCGGATGCGATAACATCATCCTCTTCAGTGAGAAGGGATGTGTTGATAATCGGGTTACCCAGGGTTTCAAGGAGCATCCGGCAAATTGGATTCTCAGGAACCCTGATCCCCACGGTTTTCTGTTTGGTGAACATGGCCTTTGGAACCAGTTTTGTTCCGGGAAGAACAAAGGTATAGGGGCCTGGAAGATTCTTTTTCAGGAGTCGATACGCAATATTGGATACATGGGCAAATTTGCTAATATGTTTAAGATCTGAGCACATAAAAGAAAAGGGCTTTCCCTTTGGCCTGTGCTTAATCTGAACAATCCTTTTGACAGCCTTCTGGCTGGAAAAATCGCAACCAATCCCGTATCCGGTATCTGTCGGATAACAGATTACGGCTCCGCGTTTCAAGCGATCTACGACTTGTTGAATTAACCTCTGCTGAGGATTATGTGGATTTATTGCAAGCAACATTGTTTTTCTCCTTTCAGTTCCAGCAATAGAGCATATATGTTTCTGGAAGGCAAAACTTAATAAAGTTTAATCTTTTCTGGTTCAATGCTAGAATAGTTCAATCGTCTTAGGAATGTTCGTGTACGTTTCTTAGGAACGGGAAATAAATAACTTGGACAATAATTAATAGGATTTTTTGTTGTATTCGAGGCGCGAGGAGCGAGCGTAGCGGGTTACGTGAGCGACGAGCAACGAA
Organism: Desulfocapsa sp.; assembly: GCA_022712975.1. GTDB lineage: Bacteria > Desulfobacterota > Desulfobulbia > Desulfobulbales > Desulfocapsaceae > Desulfocapsa. Next base: position 32 of record JAFLJO010000128.1, on the reverse strand, counting down.
GAAGACAACGAAAAAGGCATTAATTTGTTCAA
>JAFLJO010000178.1 GCA_022712975.1 Desulfocapsa sp. | reverse complement strand
CTGACATCGGTTTCGATAGAAAAAGGATATTGCCTCTAACTCGGATAGAGATTATGTGACAGTCACCCGCTTCAAGATAGTCAGTTTTGTTTTTGGTGGTGTCTGGCAGGAAAGAGCTACCACCAGCGGAGAAACAAGGCTGGCAGTTGAAAGGATAACAACCATTCGAGCCACTTATTACCAACAACCGCTTGCACAGGATGAACCAGTGAAGCGGGGCGTTAGCTTCCCAGAACAAACAATCCACATGCAATCATGTTTTGCTTGCATGCGTCTTCCTTCGTTGTTATCATATTCATATGAAGTCAAAGTATCGAAAAATACTTACAACCATTTTCACCGACCCTGTGAATGGTAATATGGAATGGAGTAAAATCGAATCTCTTTTAGGTGCTATTGGTTGCCGCACGATTGAAGGGCCAGGATCAAGTGTTACTTTTGAAAAAAATGGCATTCGTGCATATTTTCATAGGCCATATCCTGCTAAAGCAGCTTTAAGATATCGCATTAAAGCTGCCCGTGAATTCCTTACGAAACTGGGAGAAACACTGTGAAAGGTATGAATTATAACAGCTATTTTGCAAATGTTGAATTTGACGCCGAGGATCATATTTTCGTTGGACGCATAATTGGCATACGTGATGTTGTCGGTTTCCATGGTGAATCGGTAACAGAGCTTGAAACAGCTTTCCATGAAGCAGTTGATAATTATTTAGCTGCTTGTGAGGAGCTTGGGCAAAAACCAAATAAACCATATTCCGGTAATCTAATGTTAAGAGTTCCCGCAGAAATTCATGCCGCTGTAGCATCTGCTGCTGAAGTCAGTGGGAAAAGCATCAACCAATGGGCAGCGGGAGTTTTAGATAAAGCCAGTCATGTTCATTAACATCTTCACGACAAACCCATCTTGGCATAGTGAGGTTAATAGATAAATCAAAAGATAATCGGGTAGCCGGAGGATTTTCTCCCCCAGTCCCCCACAACACCCCGCATGCGGCTCTACCCCAAGGGCACTTCTTTCAGGGCGCACCCCAAGGGCACTTCTTTCAGGGCGCGCACGGGGCGTTTCATTAAGGTTGTCGGGTCGTAACCGGACGTAAAGACTTGAGTTTGTTCTGTCGATTAACGTCTGAACACTGCTCCTCCATTCGGATTCAACGCATATCCAGAGCCATCAACTACCTTTGCTCTCCTTAATGTTCAGCCCTTCACCGTGTCCAAGGCATTGCCCTTGGCGTTCGGAGTCTCGTGCCTCGCTTACCTGCCATCGGCTAGTAATTTTGTTACGTTTCACAACGTTACATGGAACACTTACAGGGGACTTTACCCCCCATGAGTTCACGCCCATGCCGGGCGTACACAAATAATTTAACGCCGACCCCAAGCAGTGCGGTTTGTCAAATGACTTTGGTAGGTTATCCACGTTCACAGCTACGAATCACCTTGGTCTGTTAAATTGCTTGGGGCGGCCGATACGGGACGTTATCAGTGCTCAGTAACTGACAGCTTACATAGGAAATATTCCCACGGAGATTGTAATTTTCCGCTACATTGAAAGAATGGAAAGTTTTTAACAAAGCAGGGTAACTCTTCCTTATCTGTTGTGAAAAACTCTGGAGAGTCTGTTACAATAGGTACAATACTCAGAAATCAACTTTTACCTGACAGGAGAACAAAAGACCATGATCGACATGAACAAGCTCCTTGGCAAGCTGCTTAACAGTGGTGCTGCCAGTGGATTTGCAGGTGGATTAGCCGGAGGACTGACCAGTAGTATGCTGACCGGTAAGAAGGGAAAGAAAATGGCTAAAAAAGCGCTTAAGGTTGGTGGAATTGCCACAGTGGGCGCACTCGCTTACACCGCATACCAGCGCTATAGCAGTAAAAAAGAGACCTCACAGGCTCAAACTGCCCTGCCGCCCGCTACAACGGAACTGACCCCTGCTCCTCCTGGCACTGCATTTATGCCGAAAATTGACGACAATGCGGCAACTGAGGCACTGGGGCTGACACTGGTACGCGCCATGATTGCCGCTGCACGTTCCGATGGGCGTCTTGATGCCGTGGAAAGCCAAGCCATTTTCCAGAAGATCGAATCATTGGGATTGGACAGTGAAAGCCAGACCCTGCTGGTGGAGGAAATGGGGCATCCTGTTGACATGGACGCCATCGTAAATAGTGCTGACTGCCTTGAGGTTGCAGCAGAAATCTACATAGCATCACTGTTGGCTGTCGAAGTCGATACCGCTGCAGAAACAAGCTACATGACTATGCTAGCCGCACGCCTGCGTCTGCCAAAGGAATTGGTCGTAGAACTTGAAAACCAGGTGGGAGCGCAGAAATCTTTTATTCAGTAAGACAGAACAGTTTTCTGGATGCAGTAACTGGAAACTAAACACTATAAACTAATATTTTAATGTATATGATTCGGAAAATTAAAATTTCTGTGGGAATCGTTCCTATGTGAACTGTCAGTTACCGAATACCGAATACCTAATGCCTAATACCGAATATTTTCTGCACACAGGGTATCATGTTCTTAACTTGATCCGGCAGTTACCCGAACACCTGCGTTGACCAGACTTCTGCGCAGTTCAGATTCAAGGACTTCAAGCTGAAGAGCTGCTTCACTGCGTTTTCTGCGGCCTTCATCTGCGATGCTCAGGCTCTCTTCAATGGTCTCAATCAGTGACGCATTGGCCTGCTTCACTGCATCGATATCAAATACGCTACGTTCGATCTCCCGGCGCGCTTCGGCATTACCCTGTTTCAGGTTTTCGGCATTGGCTTTTAACAATTCGTTGGTGAGATCACTGGCAGAGCGGATTGTGGCCGCTGCCTCGCGGGAGCGGTGGAGGGTCACCGCCTGAGCAAGTTGCTGTCGCCACAGGGGCAGGGTGTTTGCCGTGGTGGAGACGATCTTGTTCACCAGTCCTTTATCGTTTTCCTGCACCAGGCGGATACTTGGTAAACTCTGCATGGCCACCTGACGAGTCAGTTTAAGATCATGAACCCGTCGGTCAAGAGCATCCCGATTGGAGCGAAGGTCGCGCAACTGCTGGGCTGGGAGCAATGCTTCGTTCTCTCCGGCCTCAAGCTCCATGGCAGGGATAGCCTCCGTATCAAGTTGCCTTAACTTTTCCTCACCCGCCATGATATAGTGTTCCAGGTGGTGAAAATACTCAAGATTAGCCGTATAGAGACGGTCGAGTGAGACAATGTCTGTGAGCAGTTGCGTTTTATGACGCTCAAGGTCATCACCAATGGAATCTATCTGATCCCGTACCTCCTCATACCGCTGGAGAAAGTTGGTTACTGATCTGGTTTTTCCGAGCAGACGGGCAAAAAATCCTGGCTTGCTGGTGGGGTCAATACTTCCAATATCAAAGTTCCGCACCGTACCCACCATACGGTTCAGTGCCTCTCCTGCAGGCCCTGTATCTTTATTGCGTACGCCATCCAGCATATCATCGGAAATGGATGCAAGTTGCTGCTGTGCGGGTGCGCCAAAATAGAGTAGAGAATGGCTGTCATTCAGGTCAATGTCCTGAATCAGTGCATCAATAGCCTTACGTTCCAGAGGTTCGGCCTGTTGATAGCGCATCAGGGATTTTCCCTGCAACATATCGGTTTCAATGGTTTTAAGTTCTGTTTCGTCAATCATGGTTTAGCTTCCTTTGGTAGGTTTGCGTCAATTAAGACCCTCACGTTTAAGCTGGCTCTCAAGTACTTCCATATTTACGTCAAGATCACGAAGATCGTTCTCCAGCAGCCTCTGGTATTGCTGGCCGAACACCTCTTCAATAGTCACTAACACACGGCTAAAGTTATCTTCAATCGTTTGTACCCGGTTGGTGACAGGTGTGTCTGCATATCCGGTGACCACCCTTTGGGTACCATCAAGATAGGTGCTCAGGAATTTTCGTGCGCGACGCATATCATCAGGGTCACGGGCTATTTCAACCAGAATTTTCCGTGCTAGCACAATGATGCGGGTAAGGCGTTTGTCCAATTCAGGTTGGTTGATACGGGAAGCAGCCTCTTCGATGGTGAGGATCTTCTGTTCTGCTTCTTGTAGTGCTAAAGTGACACGCTGGGTATTGGTATCACCCTTATCTGCCACCACCTGTTGCAGGCGCGGATCAAGACCATACAGAAGGACAAAGGCGCCAAATGCTCCTCCTCCAAAAGCAAGTGCTATGGGTATTGAGTGTCCGGCACCTGCCCAGGCTGTCAGGGCTGTAGCCAGTGCAATAGTTAGACCGCCCACGGTCTTGTACGGCCTGCGACCGGTGGTCAGGAACTTCTGTTGTCCAAGGCTTACTTCCTGCTTAAAGCCTATGTGGGTCAGCATGGCGCCTGCGAGGAATAACCCATAAGCACTGGCATTACCGGCAAAAGCTGCAAAATCTCCGATGGCAAGGGCAATGGCTGTTGCGGGTATTAACGGCAGGGGCAACAGCCAGAGTAGGCGGGATTTACGTGGCCTGAGAGCCGCTGCCTTTTTTCTGCGCTGTTGAAACTCTTGAAGTTCTTCTGTTCTTAGTCGGATCTGTTTCTCAAGTCCGTCGGCACCTTTTGGCAGCCAGCGGGCAGCAAGTTTTGTCCCTTCACTGAGCAGTGATTTGAACAGCTGTGACCAGTCGGGAGGATGGCTTTGCTTTCCCATGATTAGAGGGCAAGTAGCGCCTGCCATGTCGCTACACCAATGGTGGAAAACAGCAGGGTCAATCCGATCAGTTTACGTAGCACTTTTGGCATTTTCATTTACCTCTAAAAAAATCAGAACAGATTGGTAAAAAGATTATATCTTCCGTTGCTATTGCAACAACACCTTTAATAATACCTGTCGTCATATCGTAATCAGTTTTCCTGAAAAGACGACTTTTTTTTGAACGAACCTTGAGGTACAAGCAAAGAAGCGAGTACCGAATTACCATTCATCACCGGTGTTATTCAGGTGATACCGTCTCTCTTGCAAGCAGGGCTGTGGCATGAATATTTATGGCAACTACTCCCTCAATTTCAGCAATTTTCCGTTTGAGAAACTGCACATCACGGGGGTGGAAAAAGACCCCTGTCACCGAAACAGCTCCTGCGGCCACCTGAACCAGATGATTCCCTCCGTGAAAGCACTCACAGTCTGTCAGGATCAGGCGTATTCTTTTCTCGATAACAGTGTCGCTAAGGGGGAATAGAGCTTTGACAATGATTTCATTTTCTACCTCGCTGACACCCGTTGTTTTCCAGGAAATTTTCTCAATATGCATTTTGTGCAGGTAACGATGCACGCTGCCGGTGAGCAGAACAAAGCCATCCTCAACATAAATTGTAACCTTACTTGAGCTAAGAGTTGCCTGCTTTGTCACCTGATTCAGAATACTCTGATGGATGGTGTCATTATTTGAGGCAAGAGCCTGGAAACTCCAGAACAGAAGGAACAGAAAGAATAGTGTTCCGGTGAAACAGATTGTTGCTGATTTACTGTACTGCGCCATTCTTTTTCTCCTGTGGATTAATTAACAACGATTGTGGTTTGCCTACACTCTTGTCTCTACCTTTTTTTGAACGTTTTTCTTTGACCGACTTGTGCTTGTAACCACCTGATCCCTACCAAGTTCTTTAGCAAGGTAGAGTGACTTGTCAGCCTCAGCATAAAGTGTTCTGGGAATGGTACTGTTGTAGTCATTTGTGCTGGCAACACCTGCTGAAATTGTAATATTGATACGGTGCTTTTTGTCTGTTGTAAGCGCTGTTCGGCTGATCGTATCACGAATACGTTCTGCAATGGCTGCAGCAGTAGCCTCAGAAGTGTTTGGCAGGAAAAAGACAAACTCTTCACCACCGATTCGAGCCGCCACATCACTACTGCGAGCAGCATGCTGCAGAATATTTCCAATATGTTTGAGCAGTTCGTCACCCACCGGATGTCCATACCTGTCATTCACCCGTTTGAAAAAATCCAGGTCAAACAGGATCAGTGAGCTGTCGCTTTTTTCCCGTTTCCCGGTGGCCCACTGCTCCTCCATACGAGTCCACAGATAACGGGAATTAAAGAGCCCGGTGAGTGGATCACGCAGGGCGAGTTTTTCCAGTTGATCCTCCCGGGAACCAACCATTGCCCCAAAGAATGTAAATGCCACCACTGTGATCAGAAAGATATAGCCATAAAGCCAGGGATGACGATGTATATCTTCCAGAGGGGATATCCCTGCGGCAAATTCAGCCACGATAAGCAGCAGATCAACGGCCATGCCAAACAGGAAAAATTGTATAATCCGCTTGTTGCGGTTTGGATGCTTTTCAGATGCCGGAGTATTCGTAGTTGGCTGGTATCTTCCTGTTATTAATTCATTTATGTATTTGGTCACTGGTGTTGTCCTCCGTCAGGTTTATTCTGAATAGAGTTCCGCTACTACCATTATCCAGAATCTCCAGTGGCCAACCGTGGGCGTCAAGGATCTTTTTCACAATTGGCAGACCAAGACCGGTTCCTTCTTTTTTAGTGGTAAAGAATGGATCAAAGACCTGGTGTCTTTTGGCAAGTGGTATGCCGCAGCCATTATCAGCAATATCAAGAATAAGGTTTTTGGGTGATGAAAATGAAATTGTTATGCTTATCCCCCCCCCCTCGGGAGAGGCTTCAATAGCATTTTGCACAAGGTTAACAATCACCTGCTCAAAACGCATGGTGTCGAATTTGATATCTGGAGCTTCGGGGTTGGGGTGGTATTTGACAGATACATTTTTCTTTTTGGACAGTTCTCTTACCTTGGCTAGGGAATTCTGGATAATTGTACCTATATTTCCCCTTATTAGCGTCAAGTTCAAGGGTTTGGAAAAGTCGAGCATATCCCCGGTCATCCGCTCCATTTTTTCGGTTTCCCGTATAATAAGATTCAGTTTCAGGCAGGCAGGATCCTTCTCATCCATTTTTTTCAAAATACGCCTGGCAAAACCGCCAATAAGCATCAGGGGTGATCTCATGTCATGCGCTACTGCGGCAAGGGATCTGCCCATGACTGCAAGACTCCCGGCCTCCAGCAACATT
>JAFLJO010000017.1 GCA_022712975.1 Desulfocapsa sp. | reverse complement strand
ATAACGTCCTGCATCACCCGCCGGCCATAGAGTGACCGTGAACTTTGAGCGAGGTAAATAGCTTGATTAACCTCTGGAAATTGGACGTGTGAGCCGGTCGGTGTGTATGCTTTTGTTCGGCGTCTTTTTGCCGTTTTTGTTTTGAAATATTATATGGTTAGCGGTCTTACACCGACATATTGTTGAGCAAATTGCAGATATTCTCTTCCTCCGTTTGTTCTTCGCTGAATTGAACGATAAATAGAGGCCATGACTTTTATACGTTGTTCTTTTGGGATAAAAGACAAATCTTTCTCAAGTGTTGCAACCATTTCATTAAATAGTTCTTTTTCTTCTGTAGGACCAAAATTTAATTCCAATTCCTTGAAATAATATTTGTCAAAAAACAGCTCCAACAACCCAATAGCATTCTTATCATTAAATAGTTCCTCACATTTCAATTCGAAACCACATAAAATTGATTCAATAGTATTTGAGATGTCTTGGAGTTCCATAGAGTCAGACAGTTGATTTGTTTCATAGAAGGGTACTTTCCGATAATTTCTGTTCTGATTTACATTTTAAAAAAATGAGCAACCTTCACATTTAGCGATCTTACGTGTTTGGCCGCAACAAAGACTACAAATAAAAGTCTCATTTACTTTGCATTTTCTCTTACCTTTTCTGGAGTTACAAATTGAACATTTTCCCATAATATTTTCTAGTGTTACTGGGCGATTATCTGTTTAACCTGATTTAGCAACGCACTCTTTGAGCATTTCTTCGGCTTTCTTTTTACCGAACTGTTTAATCCATTCGTCCCACATTGGGGAATTTTTTATCCTTTTCTGATAATTTTGTGTCATTTGTTCATAATCTTCATCAGATGGAGGTGTTCCTTGCCCAATGCAATGCAATCCTGCGTTATCTATCCAGCTATGCATAGCTGTTGCTGACAATTGTTTCTTTCTCCGCTGCTTTTCCCGTTGCAATTTCTTTTTTAAATTAGCCATTGTGACTCTCTACGGATACTTTCTACTTTTAGATTACGACCAAATAGTTATGTTTGCCTGCCGAACGGCTGGTATAAGGGGCTTGCGGGACTTGCACCACTGCCCTTTTTTTATTTACCTGAGACATTGATAGCAGGTGATTTCCAGAAAACCGCGCTGCCCGCAAGTCCCTCTTTATACCTTTGTTACCTTTCGGCTGTCCCATGAAATGACTATTGTTAATTGGCGACAATGCCATGCAACCCAAGCTGATTTATAAATGCAGTGCAATTGTCCTGGCAGCTGGCCGATGACTCTATACGAATGTTGCCACACAGTTGGGATTACCCATTAGCAAAGAAACTGCCGGGCAAATATCACAGTTTCGATTGCAGCAACCCATTTTGCATAAAGACTGGTGGCCTTACTCGGAACCATGCTCGTGGCACGAAACCAGAAATGATTACTTTATCACAAAATTTTGGAGCTGCAATGATTTTCCTTGCCCCCTTATTCACTTAACCAAGTTATTTAGCAAGGCTTTTTACTTGGATACCTCTCAGGCAACAAGTGGTTAAATGCAGGTGCCAGTTGTCGGGAGGATTTCACATGGTACTCAGGAATACAATTCCAAAAAGCACGGAACAATTAGTAGCTGGAGGCCTAAATCTTAGCAAGATTTTAGACAAACCTCGAAACAAAGCCAAGAGAGAATAGTTTATGTGCCGAGTAAGGTAACGTCTAGTTTCAGCCGCCCCAAGCGATATTACCGGTGAAGGTGATTCGCAGATATGAACTTGAATAACCGATGATGGTAATCTGGAAAACCGCGCTGCTTGGGGTCTGCTGTAAACATTTGTTATATTTTTTTAATGCTTATAGAGTTTGAATGATCTGTCAAGCCAGACAACATGAAAAACATGACCAGATCTATAACCAACCATGGCCTTTTTAGCGTGAAAACGAAAAGCAATAAATATCACATCCGCTTTTATGTGACTCGGGATACCGGACTTGATAGGATTTCTTGCTATTTTTTCATAACCAAGGCCATGGCGAGGTTGTTGTTTAAGTTGAGACCAAGGTAATTGGCTGAGTTTGTGGAGTGTATCTGCAAAAGCTGCTTTTTCTTCTGTTTCGCAAAGAGAGAGGCAAAATTTTCTATTTAAATGCTGGAGAGAAAAGTAAGGCGGTTGTTGCTCGGGAGATTCTTGCTTGGATGCAGGTGCCTTTATTTGTAGACTTTTATTAGGAGAGGATTTGAACCCTCTCTTTTTAGGCATTTGTTTCGATTTGGGTAATGAAGTATTTTTTCATTGCAGCGTGTGAAATTACTCCAGCTTCCTCTGCGACATCTCTCCATGGTGGTTCGTCATGGGTCATGTTTCTTAACTTCCATGCAGAGTATTGACCAAATACAGAGTAGATTTCATTAAGAAAATCTTGAGTGTTTTGATCGTAGACGGAAAAGTTTAAGTCAGTGGGGGATGGTATGGCGTTAGACTTATGCTCTTTGTGGTGATGGTATAGTTCAGGAACAACTGGGCCATGTGTCCATGCTTCGATCTCTTCTGGAAAGAGTGGTTCGTCATTTATGGCTAAGCAGAATCCTTGAGCATAATATGTTAATTTTTGAAGTTTGAGATTAGATATTAAATCTCCAATCTCTTCATTGGCTTGTGCCAGAAAAAAATTTGCAACTTCGTAACAGCTTAGCATGGCACTCTCCTTGTTGATAGAATGAATAGTGGTTCATTTGCCACAAAAAGTGATCTTATATACTATTTTTGTATGATTCTGTCAATAAAAAGTCAAACGAGTGCTTGGTGATATTTTCAATATAACGTCCTGCATCACCCGCCGGCCATAGAGTGACCGTGAACTTTGAGCGAGGTAAATAGCTTGATTAACCTCTGGAAATTGGACGTGTGAGCCGGTCGGTGTGTATGCTTTTGTTCGGCGTCTTTTTGCCGTTTTTGTT
>JAFLJO010000044.1 GCA_022712975.1 Desulfocapsa sp. | reverse complement strand
TTCACCTTTTTTTACAGAAGCTAAAACATCATTGTCGCCACTTTCAAGCCCCATATAAATACGATGCAGGCCACGTTCTTTCAGCTCTTTAAGTTCCTGAACGGACTTTGAGCGGATTGCTTTGGCATTACCATATAATGCGATGCGATTAACCTGAGGAAGAGATTTTTTAATTTGTTTGAAAAGAGTGAGTAAACGCTTTTGAGACAGGATGAGAACATCACCATCGGCAAGGAAAACACGTTTTTGTCTGCTACAGTATTGTGAAGCAAAAGCTAAATTTTCAGTTATTTCTTCATCGCTGCGAATGCGAAATTTTTTGTTTTTATCTTTATATGCTCCACAAAAAGTACAGTTATTATGGGAACAACCTACAGTTACCTGAATAATGATGGAGTTCGCCTCACTTGGCGGGCGAATAATATCTCCATCATAATTCATATTATTTTGTATACACTCCTAAGCCTTGTTGGCAGCCGCAAAATCTTTCATAAAAGCAACAAGCTTCTCAACACCCTCAACCGGAAAGGCATTATAAATTGATGCCCGACATCCGCCAATGGAACGATGTCCCTTCAAGCCCATCAAGGAAACCTCAGCAGCCTCTGCTATAAATTTTGCTTCAAGATCAGCAGTCGGAAGGTTAAAGGAAATATTCATGAGAGACCTGGATGCAACTTCTGCATGACCTCTGTAGTAATCACTGCTGTCAATGCAATCATACAGCAATCCGGCTTTTGCAATATTTCTAGCCTCCATTGCTTCAACCCCGCCTTGCCGCTTTAACCATTTCAACACTTCTCCAACTCCATAAATTGCAAAGCAGGGTGGGGTGTTGAACATTGAATCTTTATCAGCGTGTGTTTTATACCTTAACATTGTTGGGGTGTTCTCTGGAGCTTTATCCAGTAAATCATCTCGAATAATCACAACTGTAACACCAGCTGGGCCCATATTTTTTTGGGCACCGGCAAAGATAATACCAAATTTGGACACATCAATTTTTCTTGAAAGAATATCCGATGACATATCAGCAATTAAGTCTTTATCCGTTTCTGGAAAGCTTGGAAACTGGGTGCCGTAAATAGTATTGTTAGATACAAAATAGAGGTACTCGGAATCCGCATCAACCGTATAGTCATCTTTCAGAGGAACTCTGTTAAAAGTCTGTTCTTCACTGGAATAGGCAACATCAATATCACCAAAGAGCTTAGCTTCTTTAATGGCTTTTTTTGCCCAGGTTCCGGTGTTGAGATAAGTCGCTTTTTTACCTGTTCCCAAAAGATTCATGGGAATCATAAAAAACTGGCTCGACGCACCACCCTGTAAAAAGAGGACTTTATAATTGTCAGGAATTTCCATAAGCTCACGAAGCATGCTTTCAGTATCAGCAGCCACAGCCATAAACTCTTTGGAACGGTGACTCATTTCAATAAGCCCAATGCCTGTTTCTTTAAAATTAACGATATCTTTAGAGGCCTGCTCAAGAACATCAACAGGCAGTGTCGCCGGGCCGGCACTAAAATTATAAACACGATCAGCCATCTTTCTTGCTCCTTCTATTAAACAATAGAATACCTAATGGATTGAAATCTGTTACAAAAAATTATATTTAAATCCTACATTATGGGAATCTGCCCAAGTCTGAAAAAAACAAACCATAAGAGCAGCTTTCTTCTTTCTGTTTAAAGTGTTGCACACCGAACATTGTCAAACTGCTTATGCTACCATATTCCTTACTCTTCAGCATCTATAGACTGCACGAAAACAAATCAAAAAGGAACATTCTCCTGAAAATCGCCTTGCTCTCAGCACTTATATTAAGTGGACAGCCACGGTCATATTTTTGGATTTTTTCGTATGGCATCATACAATACAACCCCAGCAGTCATGGCAAGATTCAAGCTTCTGATATTTGGATTAGGCATTGGCAGCGTGAAACATCTATCTGCGTAAAGCTTTAAACATTCTTCCGGAAGTCCTTTTGTTTCCTTACCAAACACCAGATAATCCCCCAGCCTGAAAGGTGCATCAACATAGGATTTATCAGTTTTAGTTGTGAGAAAAAATAATTTGTTTTCATCCTGAGCCTCAAGAAACTTTTCAAAGGAGTCCCAGTATCGAATGTCAACAAATTTCCAGTAATCAAGACCGGCACGTTTAAGATGTTTATCGTCGGTTGAAAACCCTAAAGGTCGTACAAGATGCAAGACACTGTTGGTGGCTCCGCATAATCTTGCGATGGATCCAGTGTTTGGTGGAATTTCTGGTTCAACAAGGACTATATGGAATGTTTCGTTGTCGTTCATTGTTTTGTGTTTTTGTTTATGGTTAAAATAGAACTCTTTTTCAGTTGAAAGGAATTGTTTAAAGCTAGTTATATGAAGCAATGTGAAGAAATGAAAAGTTAAACTACATAGCATTAATTTGAAAAAGAAGAAAGAGTTGCATTTTTTCCGGCAGATACTACCTTTGTAGTGGCTCTTAATAAAAAAGGGTAGTGGGTTGGTCGAAACTGTTGTTTCTTGTTTGTGTCGCTGTAGGCAGAGACGCATACAAGGCTAGTTCTAAGCGGAGTTTGTGCCCCTAGAAATTTCAAGCGAATAAACAAAACAACAGATTTGACCCACCACCCCTGTTTCCAATTATTGGGAGTATATTGACTTGGAATTCAGAAAAAATCAATCTCCTAGAATCCTGTGCTTTTTCAAACCGAACAAGCCTTAAAACCTTAGCTCAGTAGAGTGTACAATAATGCAAGACGAATTCATCCAACTAAACCGGGATTTCCTCCCGATTTCGAACATGGACGAGGCCGAGTCGGCCTTGGATATTGAAACGCAGATATCTTTCGGCTTCTCATCAAAGATACATTGGGAAGGTTTATTGAAAGAGCCCAGAGTGGTCATTCTTGCAGTGGCAGGGGCAGGTAAAACATATGAAATACGTGAGATAACCAAAAGTCTAAGAGACGAAGGAAAACAAGCCTTTTTTTTGCGGCTGGAAGACTTGAGAGATGAGTTTAAACTGGCTTTTGAGGGTGGTGCGATGGGGGAGTTCGGGGAATTTACCTCTTGGAAAGAAACGACTGAAAAAGCATGGTTCTTCCTGGATGCCGTAGATGAGGCAAAATTGCGGGATCCTGGTGATTTCGAAAAAGCTCTTCTCAAGTTTAAATTCCACCTTGGAGATAGGATACACCAAACCAATATTGTCATTACGAGTCGGATTACTTGGGAGCCATATACCGAGTTTTCACTGGTAAAACGATTATTACCCTATCCAAAAAAACAGAGAGCCGAACTATCTGAAACTGGAGAAAATCCTGATCTCAACTTGAGTCAATCTGACAGTGCAAATGTTAAAGTCCCTGAAAAGACTCCCGATAAAGAACAAGATCCTAAAGTTTACTCGTTATCTCCGTTGGGCAACGAGCAAATCAAACTTTTTGCCAAGGCAAAGGATATCGGTGACACAAATAGTTTCCTTGAAGCAATTCATCGAGCAGATGCATCTCTTTTTGCGGCAAGACCGCAAGACCTAGCAGATTTAATTAGTTACTGGACAACCCACGGAAAAATTGGCTCCCGGTTAGAGCTTGTACAAGACAGTGTTAAACAGAAGCTCTTGGAGACAGACACGAAGCGGGCAAAGCTTAAACCGCTTACCTATAAAAAAGCCTTGGCAGGAGCTGAATTGGTTGCGGCTGCGACTACACTGACTTCCAACTCAAAAGTCGCAGTCCCAGAAAAGAAAAGGGTTCCCGGTGCATTACCCATTACCCGAATTTTGAAAGATTGGGAACTCAATGAATGTAACTCACTGCTTGAGTTGCCGATCTTCGATGAAGCTGTTTATGGCACTATTCGCTTTCACCATCGCTCTGTTCGGGAATATTTAGCATCCCAATGGTTTTTACAGCTGCTCAGACAGGGGTCACGCCGACGGATTGAAAAATTGTTTTTCCGAGTACAATATACAAAAGAACTCATTACGCCCTCACTCCGTGCAATTTTGCCATGGATTGCCATTAGTGATGACCAGTTCAGGCAGAAGGCCTTACGGATAGCCCCTGAAGTGCTCCTCGAAGGAGGAGACTCTTCACAGTTCCCAGCTTCAGTTCGGTCTGATATCCTCAAATCTTTATGTAAAGAGATGGCTGTTTCCCAAAGCCGCCACTACTCATTTGATATTGCGGCTGTTGTGCGGTTTGCCGGTGTTGATATTGAGGATGTCATCTGTAGTCTTCTTGTGAGATACCATGAGAAATCAGAGATTAGAACATTACTTCTGCGCATGGTTTGGCAAGGAAAACTCAACTCATGTGTGGGGTTTGCAATGTCCCTAGTCAAAGACAAAACTCTCGAAGAATACAGCAGAATTAGTGCCATCCGGGCAATTGGAGGAGCGGGCACACCGCCGGAACGGCTGGCGGTCGTAGATTATTTTGTCGCAAACTGTGAGGACAATAATTTTTTGATCCTTAATGCTGTAGCTGAATCGTTCGGATTTAAAGAGCTCTCAGCCTCAAAGCTACTACTCATCCTCGATCGCCTTCCCCATCCTGGCGAGTTTAATTTAGAACATCTGGATTTAACGCTTGAATATTTGATAAATAGCGCTTCATTAGTGAATTTGGAAACTTTTGTGAAAGAGTTACCAAATTTGCTGATGAAAAAACCCCACATTGAAGGCAAGTACTGTGATGTTTCCCAACAACATAGTTGGTTAGTGCCCATTGCCGCAAGATGCTGTGCCCGGCTTATTCGTCATCGATCGGAGGTTATGTTGAGTTCGACTTCTATTAACCTGATGCAATTATGTAGTACCTATTATCGACGATATAGAAATGAAAACGACTCCAGTCTGTCGCTTTCTGAACTGGTTCCTCAATGGTCTGCTCTCAATGAGAAATTTTGTTGGTATGCAGTTTCGCAAGCAAGAAAAGAATGTAACAAGGATGTTCCGGAGATATTTCAGTATCCTTACCATGGAACATATTGGAGTCCCGATGTTATTGGCTTTGATACTGCACTTGCTTGGATCAATAGTCAATCAGAGATGCGAGATAAGCTTGTCGCCTTGTCTCTCGCCTTTAGGGCATATGTTAGAGATGGGCGGAAAAGAGAAAAACGAGAAACATTTAAAAAGGTAGTTTCCGGTATTCCTGAACTCGAAAATTCGTTGCAGAGTTATTTGACTCCACCTCGCCAATCCGAAGAAATAAAAAAGTTTAAAAGAAGGGAAAGGTCTTACCTGCAACAGATTAAAAAAAGGAAAGAAAAAGAGGAGAAGTGCAAGCAAGATTGGAAGCTTTGGCTCTCTGGCCATATTGACAACATAACGGATACTCAACTGGTGAAAGAGGGGAAAAATTATAACTCACAACGCTATTTGTATGAACGTCTGCGTAAATTTAGCTCATACGGGCAAAAATGGGCTTGTAACAATTGGAAAGACCTGATTGCAGATCAAAATGCAGATGTTGCCGAGGCTTTTCGAGCCTTTTTGATAGATTCTTGGCGACAATATCGGCCGGCCATCCGTTCAGAAGGCATTGAAAATCCCAATAGTATCCCATATGGAGTGATCTTCGGGCTGAGTGGCCTATCAATAGAGGCAAACGAACACTCGGACTGGCGATCATCTTTAACAGTTGAAGAAGCCGAACATGCCGTTCGGTTTGCTTTGTGGGAGATGAATGGGTTGCCTGACTGGCTACAGCAGTTACAAGCAGGGTTTCCTGAGATAGTAAAAGATCATTTTCTCCGAGAAATTGAGTGGGAGTTAGTTGAGTATGATGGTGATAAGCCAGCTCATTATGTCATTGACTCATTGATTTGGCACGGAGAAGATCTACGGAGTCAGCTTAGCAATTCAGTGTTGGACATTTTGAAGGGACACGAGCCAACCCATGCGGAAACTTTAAAGAAAGCGCTTAGTATTATTTTTTCATCAGAAACGGTAAGCGATACAGATTTGGTAGAGCTTGTCCAAAAGAAAATAGGCTTACCTTGCAGCCTCGACAATTTTGCAATTTGGTATGCAGTTTGGGTGTCAGTGAATCCCCATGAGGCAATCCCACAACTGGAAGCTTATTTAACAGAAATTTTTGATTCTGAAAAGGCCACAGAATTCGCAATGAAATTCGTGGTCAATTTAATGGGAGGAAGTCGTTTTCATTACCAAAATTCCCACGAAAAACATAAATGTGTGGAGCATTTGGAGAGTCTTTATCTTTTAATACACCAATATATTCGTGTCTCTGAAGATCTTAATCGATCAGGTGGAGGCGCGTACTCACCCGGATTACGTGATGGTGCTCAAGATGCTCGGAGTGCAATTCTTACTCAGCTTCAGCAGATACCGGGAAAACTTACATACTTGGCCTTGAAAAAGATTGCTTCTGAACACCCTGACGAGAAATCCCGCGCTTTGATGCAAGTGCTTGTAAAAGATCGAGCTGAGCAGGATGCAGATATTGGAAAGTGGAGTCTCGAAGATGTTATTGATTTTGCAAGGGATCAAGAGCAGACGCCTAATAATGCCAAGCAGTTGTTTGAATTGTCTGTTGAGCGCTTGCTTGATTTAAAACATGACCTGGAAAATGGAGAAAATAGTGTCGCATATACCTGGCAGCGGGAAACTAAAGAAACAAAGTTGCGAATTCTGATTGCAAAATGGATGGAGGAGCATGCTGCAGGGAAGTATACCGTTCATCAGGAGGAAGAGCAGGCGGATGCAAAAAAACCTGATATCAGGATCCATGGTGTCGGTGGCCTATGCACACCAGTACCAATTGAGCTAAAAATTGCAGCTAAATGGTCTGGAAGTAAATTGTTCGAACGGCTAGAAAATCAACTATGCAATGACTATCTCCGTGACTATTGGACAAGATTCGGTATTTTCCTTCTTGTGTTCCGGGGTGGAGACAAGAAGTGGGAACATCCAATAACCAATCAACTAATACAATTCAGTGCATTGGTTGAAGCGCTCCAGCAACACGCAAAAGACTATATCCAGAATCGAGCTGAAATCGATGATATCACGGTTATTGGTATTGATCTAACAGTGAGGCAGAATCCGGTTAGATTTGACGCAAAATAGAGAATCAAATCGGGCAAGCTCCAACGAAATGGAAAACCCAGTAAGTTTTCAAAAAGTCAACATATCTATATTGAATGTTGACTGAGTCGAGAGTCAACAGCCCCCCCCCTCAAGCTTGACTCATACATGAGCTATAATACGAACAGACCGGCGATAACTCAACAATTCAAGCAAATGTACTTTTTGTGAAATCCCAATTATTTCCTCAAACTCCTTGAATGGAATCATACTGCAAAAATGGGTTTTTTCTTGTCAATTCACTTTTTTTCCGATAAATAAAGTGATACTTATTACGTTAAATCAGAGGTTATTCGTGCAGGGAAGTACTTTTTTGGGGAGATCACACATTGAAGAGAACTATTTATCCAAAATTGCTGGCGTGGAAAAATAACCATAGGCGCAAGCCATTATTGCTTCAAGGTGCCAGGCAGGTTGGTAAAACATACATTGTAGAAGAGTTTGGGGTGAGTGAGTACGGTACTTTTGTTAAATTCAATTTTGAACAGAATCCCGCTCTGGGGGAGTTGTTTAAAAAAAATTTAAACCCTGCTGATATCATAGAAAATCTTAGCCTGTATTACGGAAAAAAGATATCTAGCCAGGATACTTTAATTTTTTTTGATGAAATACAGATCGCCCCTGAAGTACTGACAAGTTTGAAATATTTTCAGGAAGAGGCTCCTGAGTATCATATTATTGCGGCGGGTTCCCTGCTCGGGGTAAGTGTGGCAAAAGAAAGCAGCTTTCCTGTCGGAAAAGTAAACTTTATGATGCTTTACCCCATGTCATTTTATGAATATTTAATTGCTTTTGGTGAAGAGCTGTTAGCAGAGAAGATACACAAAAAAAACAATCCAGAACCTTTTTTAGAAGTGATTCACGAAAGCCTGTTGTCTCATCTAAAAATGTATCTTTACCTTGGCGGGATGCCGGAGGTTTTGCAGGAGTACAAGACCAATGGAGATATTGCCCTCGCACGCGAAATCCAAAATGAAATACTTGAAGCATACTCTAGAGATTTCTCAAAGTATTCCGACAAGATTCTGACAATTAAGATTACAGAGTTCTGGCAGTCCATCCCGCGGCAGTTGGCAAAAGAGAAGAAGAAGTTCAAATACAGTGAGGCTCGCAAAAAATCTCGAGCTTCAACATTTGAGCAAGCTGTCACCTGGTTGAAAAAAGCGGGTTTGATCAATGTCGCCTACAATATCAGTGTACCCAAACTGCCCTTATCGGGCTATGCTGATTTTTCGAAATTCAAGGTCTATCTCCTCGATTGTGGGTTGCTTGGGGCAATGCTCAATATTTCGTCTGATATTATCATTACAGGCAATCAGCTTTTTGCTGAATATAATGGGGCATTTATTGAAAACTTTGTTGCTTCAGAATTTGTTAGCAGAGGGGTGAAAGAGCTTTATTATTGGACATCTAAGAGTGATGCCGAGGTCGATTTTATCCTCCAGAATAATAACACTATCCTCCCGTTGGAAGTGAAGAGTGGTCTCAATCGAAATATCAAGAGTTTACGAAGTTACGCAGATAGATACCATCCACACAAGATATATCGTACTTCACCCAGAAACTTCACAGAAGATAATGATTGTATCAATATTCCTCTGTATGGTGCATTTTTGATGGCAAAAAATGACTCAAACACATTTTTCTCCCAAAAAGATTTGTCGTATTAAACACGACCTCAAACACTGAATAATCGAGTTAGCTATTATTTGAAATATGTCATGAGCTTATATAAGAACGGGAAAAGTCGGGCGTCCCCGTAAGACTCTTATGCTTGGTATACTTGTTTTTTATGAGGTCTGTACATAGCATTCATTTGAAAAAGAAGAAAGAGTTGCATTTTTTCAGGCAGATACTACATTATAGTGGTTCTTAATCGGTAAGGCTGATACGGCGGTCTTTTTTTTATCAGTATGCCGTTATATTTTTTGTAAATAGTATCGTTTCTGTAAACAGGAGTTCGAAGTAAATGGCGTTAATTGTACAAAAATTTGGAGGAACCTCCGTTGGCGATCCGGAAAAAATTAAAAATGTCGCCAGACGAGTTCTCAAAAATAAAAGAGATGGTAACCAGATGGTGGTCGTTCTCTCTGCAATGTCTGGTGAAACCAATCGACTTACAGACTTTGCCATGTCCATGCAGGATATTCCTGATAGCAGGGAGATGGACGTACTGCTTGCAGCCGGTGAACAGGTAACCATTTCGCTTTTTGCAATGGCTATGAAATCGCTTGGAGATGATTGTATTTCATTTCTTGGCGATCAGGTTAAAATACTTACTGACAGTTCACACACTAAAGCCCGCATAGAATCCATTGAGACTGAACGCATCATGGAAGTTCTAAATAGTGATAAGGTTGTTGTCGTTGCCGGTTTTCAGGGAGTTGATAAAAACGGCAACATCACAACTCTTGGCCGTGGTGGTTCAGACACAACTGCGGTAGCCCTTGCAGCAGTACTCAAAGCTGATGCATGTGAAATTTTCACCGATGTGGAAGGGATCTATACTGCCGACCCAAATATCTGCACTAAAGCACGAAAAATTGACCGGATCTCATACGATGAAATGCTTGAACTTGCAAGTTTAGGAGCAAAGATACTCGACATTCGATCCGTAACATTTGCAAAACAGTATAACGTCCCTATCCATGTTCGTTCTGCTTTCACCGATACAGAAGGAACATGGGTTGTTGAGGAGGAGAAAGCAATGGAAGGAAGAATAGTTTCAGGTGTAACGTATAATAAGAGTGAAGCTCGTATTACGATTTCAGGGGTTCCTGATCAGCCGGGGATTGCAACAAAGATTTTCACCCCTATTTCAAATGCCAAGATTATTGTTGATATGATAATTCAAAATCAGGACACCGGTAATGGCATGACCGATATGACGTTTACTGTTCTACGTTCCGACTACGAAAGAACATTGAAAATACTTGATTCTGTCGTCGAAAGCACCGAGGCAACTGGTGGTATCCATGGTTCTGATACCATAACTAAAATTTCCATTGTTGGTGTCGGTATGAGAAATCATTCAGGTATTGCATCAACAATGTTTAGCGTACTTGCAAATGAAGGAATTAATATTTCGATGATTTCCACGTCGGAAATTAAAGTTTCCTGTATTATTAATGAAAAATATACCGAACTTGCTGTTCGCGCTCTTCACGATGCCTTTGAACTCGATAAAGACAATATGGCAGAAGAGGAAACTCTAGTATAACTGGTGAATTTCATGACTAAATCAGTACAGATATATGACACCACCTTGAGGGATGGTACCCAGGCTGAAAATTTTAATCTTTCTGTAACGGATAAGGTTCGGATTAGCCACAAGTTTGATGATCTTGGAATCGATTTTATTGAAGGTGGCTGGCCCGGATCAAACCCCCTGGCAGTTGAATTTTTCAAAACCATGCAGGGCCAGACACTGAAGCATGCCAAGCTTACAGCTTTTGGTTCCACACGTCTTTTTTCAAACCCTTGTGAAAAGGATAAAAACCTGCGGGCATTAATAGATGCAAAAACTTCTGTTATTACAATCTTTGGAAAATCCTGGGATATCCATGTGCATGATGCTCTCCGGATAGAACTTGAAGATAATCTGCTTATCATTGAAGAATCCCTTGCCTATTTGAAACCGCATGTTGAAAATCTTTTTTATGATGCGGAACATTTTTTTGATGGATTTAAAAAGAATCAGGACTATGCATTAGCCAGCTTGGATAAAGCCATCCGCGGTGGTGCTGAATGTCTCATCCTTTGTGACACCAATGGTGGTATGCTGCCACACGAAGTGAAACCAATCATAGAACGTGTACAGAGCTTTATTGCTGAACACGGATCTCATGTAACACTTGGTATTCATGCCCATAATGATTCCGAAACTGCTGTTGCAAATTCACTTTTGGCTCTTAGCCTTGGCGTAAAACAAGTGCAGGGTACAATGAATGGCTATGGTGAACGATGCGGTAATGCAAATCTTGCATCCATCATTCCGGCACTTGGTCTTAAAATGGACTGTACAGCTGAATCCCTGACAAATATGGATAAATTGTACGATACCGCCATGTTTGTTGATGAGCTTGCCAATCTTCCGCATAATAAATATCAGCCTTATGTCGGACGATCAGCATTTGCTCACAAAGGCGGCATTCACGTCTCGGCTGTGAAACGAAATCCTTTAACTTACGAACATGTGGAACCTGAAAAAGTTGGTAATTTCAGACGTATCCTTATTTCGGATCAGGCGGGTAAATCAAACATTCTCCATAAGGCGGAAAAGTTTGGTATTGAGCTTGACCCTAAAAGCCCAATAGCAGCGTCCATTGTTTCAGAATTAAAAGAGCTTGAAAATCAGGGGTTTCAATATGAGGGTGCTGAAGCCTCCTTTGAACTTCTTATGCGACGAGCCATTGGAACTCATGCAAATTATTTCACCTTAAAGGGGTTCCGAGCCATCAATTCGAAGAGGAAAATGGACAGACCTCCTGAAACAGAGGCGACAATAAGGCTGGAAGTTGGAGGTCATGAAGTTCACACTGCTTCCATGGGAGATGGTCCGGTAAATGCGCTTGATAAAGCCATGCGTAAAGCGCTTATCGGGTTCTATCCTGCCCTTGAAGAGATTGAACTTGTTGACTATAAAGTTCGCGTTCTCACAGGACAACATGGGACAGGAGCAAAAGTCAGAGTTCTTATAGAATCCAAAGATCAGTATGAGCAGTGGGGGACAGTTGGGGTTTCAGTTAACATTATTGAAGCTTCCTGGCAGGCACTCGTTGACTCCATCAATTATAAATTAATGCGCGATGATCAGCGTCTCGCAAAAAGTGCCTGATCATTCCACTTACCCAAAAGAGGAGATAGGAATTGAGCGTGTCGTGCTTTTTTTCTGTGTCCTCTTTTTTGTTGTACAGATGTATTCTTCACTATCTTTTTCAAAAGCTGTCATTCCAAAAGAATCTCAGCTGAGTATTTTACCAACAAATGTTCTTGCCATATCATCTCTTCGTAGTGGTAAAAACATCAGTGACATAAGAGTTTCAGAGTTGGTAGATTCACGGGACACCTTTCACTTCGCTCCATTTTTTTTCAAACCTATTGCTATAAATTACAGCGACAAGGAATTACTCATGTCAATCAGGGGAATAGGGCCAAGCCTTGCCGAAAATATACTCGCAACCCGGAATAACATGGGGAGCTTTTCCGGGCCGGAAGATCTTTTGAAGATTAAAGGCATAGGGCCTAAAAGAATGGAAAATTTTAAATCCTATTTTAGTTTTTCAAAAGATAATGTTCAAAAATGATTCATTTCCTATTCCTGATCCGATTGTTGTCCTTATAGGGCCTACAGCCATAGGCAAAACTGCTCTCTCCATAAAACTTGCCAAAGAGTTCGATTTTGAGATAATCAGCATGGATTCCATGCAAGTGTATCGATATATGAATATTGGTACTGCCAAAATTACAAAGGGGGAAATGGAGCACATTCCGCATTATTTGATAGATGTAGTAAATCCAGACGAACCTTTTAGTGCAGGGCTTTATGAACAAATGGCTCTCAATGCTATTCAGACAATCCTTGCCAGAGGAAAAAAAGTTCTGATAACAGGTGGAACTGGCTTGTATTTATCTGCTCTTCTAAATGGTTTAGCAAAACAGATCCCGACCTTTCCTGAAATTCGTGCTGAAATCCAACTGGAAATAGAAAAATACGGGCATAATGCTTTACATGAGCAATTGGCATTAATTGACGAATCTACCGCAAAAAGAATTCACGCAAATGATACGCATAGGCTAACTAGAGCTATCGAAATTTTCAGAGGTACTGGAAAAAAATGGTCCAGCTTGCTAGAGGAACATCAGCTTGAAGATGAGTTACGATTTGAAAATGTACTCGAAGTTGGCCTGACATGTGAGCGTGAAAAGCTATACAACCAGATTGAAAAAAGAAGCAGGCTTATGCTTGAAAACGGTTTGCATGAAGAAGTAACGGGTTTACTTAAAGAAGGGTATAGCTCTCAGCTGAAATCGATGCAATCAATTGGCTACAGCCATATGATCAAATTCATCAGGGACGAATGGAAAGAAGGGGAAATGTTGGAAAAACTCACTCGGGATACACGCAGATACGCTAAGCGCCAATATACCTGGTTCAATAAGATGAAGGATTTGTCCTGGTTTAACAAAGATCAGCTCAATGAAGTAACTTCTAAAGTCGATAGTTTTCTAAACAACCGTTAAACGGCAAGTTACACTTCTTTTCTATAACCAACTTTAAATACTAAATGAATATCATTGCTCAAAACAAAACATCGATTCGGCTCACGGACGGGACAATATTAGATCCTTTTATTGTGCGACTGCTCGGACAGCGAGGCATTATCGGCCAACAGTCAATTTCAGAATTTCTTGAACCTAGGCTTAGCGAACTTCCCAGTCCGTTTCTTATGAAAGGGATGGAGCAAGCAGTAGAAATAGTAGCAAATGCACTCTTGAACAAGCATGCTATTCTTATTTGGGGAGATTACGATGTTGATGGAACAACTGCCACCGCACTACTCCTCAGGTTTTTTAAATATCTCGGATGTGGGGAAGCTCAATACTACATTCCAAATCGTTTAACAGAAGGATATGGCCTACAGGAAGATGCATTAAAGCGAATTTCCGATGAAAATCCCGGTGACAATCGAGTTCTGATAACCGTTGATAATGGGATTTCTGCTCACAGTGCTGTGAAGCTGGCGAATAAGCTTGGCTATAAAACAATTATAACCGATCATCATACACCGCCTCCAGAGCAAGTTCCGGCAGATGCTATTCTCAATCCCAAACAAAAAGACTGTCCATTTCCTGCTAAAAACCTGGCAGGGGTAGGGGTTGCGTTTTATTTAGCCATGGGAATAAGATCCCACTTACACAGCAATGATTTTTTTGATGATACCAGAGCTGTTCCGAACCTTAAATTACTCCTTGATCTGGTAGCGGTTGGAACCGTTGCTGATATGGTTCCGCTCCATGGTGTGAATAGAATTCTGGTTAGAGCTGGAATGGAAACATTGTCGCAATGCAGTAATTTAGGACTAACTGCCTTATGTAGAGCAAACAACCTGGATCCAACCTTTATACGATCCGAAGATATTTCATTTCAAATAGCTCCAAAAATTAACGCAGCAGGGCGGCTTGGGATGGCAAATAGGGCGGTTGAATTGCTTATTGCTGGCACAAAGAGTGATGGGCAGTCAATTGCCAGGGAACTAACTAAGAACAACGAAAAGCGCAAAAACATTAATATACAAGAATTAGCTAATGCAATACACGATATTGAGGAAAGCGAAAAAACCAACAAATACTCAACGGTTATAGCGGGAGAATATCACATTGGGGTTGCTGGCATTGTAGCGTCAAATCTTGTTGAAAAATACAATAAACCCTGTGTGGTTCTTTGTAAAATTGATGGGGGCACGTATAAAGGTTCGGCCAGATCAGTCCCAGGTGTGGATTTATATCTTGCAATTGAAAAATGTGAAGCGTTGCTCCTGGGATTTGGTGGTCATACAATGGCAGCTGGTTTAAGCATTTCAACTGAAAATATATCTAAATTCATACAGTTATTTGATAGATCCATCTACGAACAAACGCAGGGAAAAGTAAACAAGTTGACCGCTGAAGTTGATGCCGATATTGAGATTGAGGATTTATTTAAAAACGACAAACTGCGGCAGCTACATTTGTTTGAACCGTTCGGCCAAGGCAATCCTCAGCCGATTTTTCGTGATACCGAGTCGAGGATCTTTGGAATAACGCCAATAGGAAAGGACAAAAACCATCTCCGCTTAAGTTTTGGCGGAAGTGGTCGAAAAGTCACTGACGGGATCGCATTTGGTTTGGGATACCTTGCTGAGCATTGCCGTACAAATAAAGATAAAGAAATTATGTATACTCCAAGCGTAAACTTTTTCAGGGGAAAGCGCAGTTGGCAGGCAAGGGTAACAAGTGTAGAATTTAGCAAGCCATAACATGCCGGTATTTCGGGTAAAACAAAAACTATACATAATATGTATTATGCGACATAGCATATTTAGCTGTTTTTCGATGTCTGTTTCCAGAGCGAATTATTTGCTCCCTTGAGTATACTTGCAGCCGTTAATCGCTCTAGGAATGCTTAACGAATTACATTAACTGTAGTACTACTTAACGAATCACCTTAACTGTCGTGGAGACAAAATGGCTTTAGCAATATTTGATCTTGATCACACTCTGCTCAGTGGAGATAGCGATCACAGATGGGGAGATTTTTTAGTTAAAAAAAATCTAGTGGACGGAGAACTCTATAAACGGACTAATGATAAATTTTACGATCAATACAAACAAGGAACGCTGGATATTTATAAATTTGCCGAATTTAGCTTTCAACCTTTAACTGAACATTCCACGGAAAAACTGGCTGAATTGCATGCTGAATTTATGGAAGCTGTGATCTTACCAATGATTGGTGATAAAGCAAAATCACTTGTAGATCACCATCGGCAACAGGATCATGTTTTATTGGTTATGACAGCAACAAACAGTTTTGTAGCACGCCCTATCGTCGATGCTTTTGGAATAAAAAATATGCTGGCTACTGAACCCAAAATAGTAAAAGGTAAATATGTGAACGCAATTGAGGGAACTCCCTGTTTTCAAGAAGGAAAAGTTACCAGACTGCAAGAATGGTTAAAAAAGGAAAACTTAAATCTTGATGGAAGTTACTTTTATAGTGATTCCCATAATGATTGTCCCTTAATGGAAAAAGTTACAAATGCTATTGCTGTTGATCCTGATGAACAACTTGAAAAGATTGCAAAACAAAAAGGTTGGAAAATTATTTCTCTTTTGGGGTAGTCTGATGAGTGGCAGTATTGTTTCCAATACTGGTCCTTTTTATGTTTAGTGGCCTTGGTGGGTTTGAAAAATGAAATTTGACACCTCGATAACCTTGCATTACAATATGTAATACGGAGGTGGCATTATGATCACACTAAGATTGGATCAAAAACTAGAACAACGAGTTAGAACTACAGCGAAAAATCTCGGATTAACCAAATCTGAATTAATCAGGAAAAGTATTAAAGAATATCTTAGCAAGCTAAAACAGCCAAATGCTTGGGAAATTGGAAAAGATTTATTTGGTAAACATTCAAGTGGACTTGGCAACTTATCATCAGAAAGAAAAGAGTTGATAAAAAGTAAAGTCAAATCCAAAAAAAGATGAAAAAGGTACTAATTGACTCAGGCCCTTTGATCGCCTTGTTTGATGCTTCAGACAAGTATCACATCAAAGCAGTTAATTTTATAAAATCAAATAAGTATCCTCTAGTTACAACCATTGCATCGGTTACAGAAACACTTCATTTATTAGATTTTAATCGAAATGCCCAAATTGATTTTATCGAATGGATACACAAAGGAGCTGTTGAAATTCCAAACATCGAAAGCAGTGACTTCGGGAGGCTCAAGGAACTGACTGAGAAATATCGTGACTTACCAATGGATTTTGCTGATTCGTGTTTGGTGTATCTTGCTGAAAAACTCAATCTCAACACTGTTGCAACTATCGATCGTGACTTCACTATTTATCGTATAAAAGGAAGAAAGAAATTCAAAGTTATTCTCTCTTAACCGGTAGATCATAATACTCAGCAACGCTATAACATGCCAAAAATATTATGTTAATAGCCCATATAAGCGACACCCACATCGCCAGAAAAAATAAGAAAGCGTATGGAGTTGTCCCCACTGCCCAAAATCTTGAACTCTGTGTAACAAACATTAATCAGCTCATCCCCAGTGCAGATATTGTCCTGGTAACAGGCGATATCGCCTGCAGTGGTCTTTTGGAAGAATCCAAATGTGCAGAAGAAATTTTAAAAAAGTTACAAAGTCCTTACTATATTGTTCCAGGCAATCACGATGATCGTTCCACCCTGCTTTCTGTCTTCGGGAAAAATGTATGTCCTCTTGA
This sequence comes from Desulfocapsa sp., assembly GCA_022712975.1. GTDB lineage: Bacteria > Desulfobacterota > Desulfobulbia > Desulfobulbales > Desulfocapsaceae > Desulfocapsa. Next base: position 5,191 of record JAFLJO010000044.1, on the reverse strand, counting down.
AAATAAAGAATTTATTAACTATGTGATTGAGGGATATGATATTCGTTTAATAGCTTTGGATACTACAAGTCCCGGCGAATCAGGCGGAGAAGTTTGTGAAACGAGGCTAACCTGGCTCAAAAAACAGTTATCTATTGAAAGGGATAAGCCCACAATTATATTTATGCATCACCCACCTGCAAAGTTTAGAGTTCTTGAAACCGATAAAGGGGAATTTATTGGTGTAGATAAGCTTGGAGATCTTATACAAAAGCATCAGAACATTAAAAGGATTCTTTGTGGTCATATCCATATGTCGGCTCACCTCGGATGGTGCGGTACTATCATTAGTGTCGCACCAAGTATGGGGTTGGAAATAGTACTTGATCTGACGCTCAAACGTCCTTCAGAGTTCACCATGGAAGCAGCAGCCTATCAGTTACACTATTTAACACCTGAAAAAAACCTTGTGTCTCATCTTATTACTGTCAAAGACAAAGATGGGCCATATCGGTTTAAGGAATATCCTAAAGTTAAGGCTTTACATTAACACAACTAACGGAAATCTCTTACGACCTCCACAGAAAACATCGAGCTAATTCTTGTTAACATTCTGCAACGTTCCGATTGTTATCGTAAAAATACCAGCAAATATTGAGGAAAAATAATGGATAATCCTTTCATCAGCCTTGAGTTATGGGGCGGCCTATTTGGCGGCCTTGCACTATTCCTGTTCGGCATGGATATAATGACCAAGGCTTTAAAGCTCACGGCTGGCGACCATATGAAAGAACTGCTTGCCCGGTTTACCCGCAATCGCTTCGTTGGTGCCGGAATGGGTGCTATAATAACGTCAATTGTCCAATCATCGTCGGTTACTACTGTCCTTTTGGTTGGTTTTATCTCTGCCGGGGTAATGTCCATGTCGCAGAGTATCCCTGTTATAATAGGGGCAAATATTGGTACAACTGTCACAGCACAAATTCTTGCGTTTAAGGTCACGAAACTTGCCCTGGTGCTTATCGCTCTTGGTTTTTTACTTTCCGTTGTAGCAAAGAAAGGATACTGGCGGCAATATGGTTTAATGCTACTTGGCCTCGGTCTGATTTTTTACGGCATGAGCGTTATGAGCGAAGGCATGGAGCCATTACGTTCATACGAACCATTTATCAGCTTTATGCTTACCCTTAAAAACCCATTATTAGCAATTATAATTGGCGCTGTTTTTACGGCAGTTGTACAATCATCTTCTGCGACAGCAGGTATAATGATAGCTATGGCTGGTCAGGGGTTAATTGGGCTTGAGCCGGCAATAGCACTCATACTTGGTTCGAACATTGGTACATGTATCACTGCAGGTCTTGCATCAATTGGAAAACCCCGTGAGGCCGTACGCACTGCGGTTGTGCATACACTGTTCAATGTAGCAGGCGCCCTGCTCTGGGTTGCCTTTATCCCGCAGCTTGCAGAAATTGCCCGGTGGCTTTCTCCCGTCCACAATGATTTGAACGGACTGGCTCGTCTGGCAGCGGAGTCTCCTCGTCAGATAGCCAATGTCCATACTGTATTTAATCTGGCCAATGCTTGTATCTTTATTGGTTTTACAACTCAGATGGCCAGGCTTGTTGAATGGATGGTTCCCGACAAGCCTATTCGTGTGTGCGATGATTTTTTACCCAAATATCTTGATAATTCTCTGCTGATAACCCCTTCAATTGCCCTTGAAGCAACGAATCGTGAAATTGCCAGAATGGGGGCATTCACCAGAAATATAGTAGACGAGTCCATGCTTCTTGCGCTTACCGGGAATACGTTTGAAGTGAGAGGGATTGCGGCAAAAGATAAAGTTATTGACAGCTTGTATTATCACATAATTGAATATCTTAGCCTGGTCAGCTCTAGTGATTTGTCCAGCTCGCAATCAAAACGACTGGTAAATTTAATCCAGACAGCAAATGGATTCGAGCGAATCGGTGATATAATTGCCACAGATCTTGTTGTTTCTTCGACCAAGCGTATTAAGGAAAATGTCGTCGTAAGCGAGCAAACCGTCAAAGTTCTGATGAATTTTCACCGTGAAGTTGTTAAGGCACTCGATAGTGTCCTTATGGCAGTATCCAATGGAGATACAAAACTTGCCGAAAATGTAAAAACCATGAAGCATGATGTTGCAAGAATGAATAAAGAAATCACTCGATATAAGATTCAGCGCTTGACGGCAGATGCCCCCAATCGCATCGCAACCTATGCTCGAGAAGTTGAAATCGTAGATATTATTGATAATATTTTTCGTGTTGTTCGCCGCATCTCACGTTTTCAAACAAACCCCAAAAAGGATGTTTCTGGAAAAGAGCTCGCTGAAAATGATTCCGCAGAAGCGACCAAGTAAGCCCTCCCCTTTCACTTTTTCTGGAAAAATGGTAGAAGGATATTTTTAATAATTTATGTAAATAAAATTTTTCCGATATAGTCGAGAATGGAGTTAAGCATGAATAGAGACATCTATCAGGAGCCCCTTGTCAGTCGTTATACCAGTCGTGATATGCAGGAACTTTTCTCTGAAAAGACAAAGTTCACTACTTGGAGACGTTGTTGGCTTGCTCTCGCTGAGGCTCAGTATGAATTAGGACTGACAGATATTATCTCTCCAGAAATGCTTAATGAGATGCGGGCAAATATAGACAATATTGATTTTGATGTTGCTGCTGCCAAAGAAAAAGAAATTCGACATGATGTTATGGCACATGTGTATGAGTTTGGCACAAAGTGTCCAAAAGCTGAGGGCATCATTCATCTTGGTGCAACTTCTCAGTTTGTTGTGTGTAATACAGATCTTATTATTCAGAAGAAAGCCTTTGATCTTATTCGTAAAGCAGTATTGAAGGTGGTCTCTAATCTGACAAAATTCTGTCTCGAACATAAAGATTTGGCAACCCTTGGATTCACCCATTATCAACCCGCTCAACCAACCACGGTTGGTAAACGAAACACTCTTTATATCCAGGATCTTGTTATGGACCTTGAATATATTGACGCCTTTCTTGATCAGGTAAAAGCACGTGGAGCAAAGGGGACTGTCGGTACTCAGGCCACATTTGTGGAACTTTTCCACGGTGACAATGAAAAGGTTAGAGAGCTAGATAGACTTGTTTCTCAAAAACTTGGATTTGATGAGGCTTTTGCAGTTACCGGGCAAACGTATCCCAGAAAACTAGATATGAAACTTGCAGAAACTCTGGCAGGGATTGGAGCATCGGCTCATAAGTTTGCTGTGGATTTACGATTACTTTCAAACTTAAAAGTTCAGGAAGAACCTTTTGCCAAAAACCAGACTGGCTCTTCTGCCATGGCCTATAAACGTAACCCCATGCGTTCTGAAAGGATGACAGGTCTTTCCCGGAAACTAATGGGGCTTCCTGCGGACTTTGCAGCAACTTTTTCCAATCAGTGGTTTGAGCGAACACTAGATGATTCGGCCATTAGACGGATGGACATTCCTCAAGCCTTTCTTCTGACGGACGCCATACTAAAGCTTTACGTGAACATATCCAGCCAAATGGTTGTATTTCCAAAGCAGATCGAGCGTCATCTTCGCATGGAACTTCCCTTTATGGTCACTGAAAAGATCCTTATGGTGGCTGTGGAAAAAGGAGAAAGCAGGCAGGAAATGCACGAAATTGTAAAGGAGCACTCCCTTGCCGCCGGTAAGATTGTTAAAGAGGAAGGGCTTGACAATGACCTCCTTCAACGTCTGGCCGATGACGTGCGCCTCCCCTTCTCTCTTGAAGCTCTACAGGATCTTGTTGGAGACTACAGCCAGTTTACCGGAAGAGCCTCAGCACAAACTGATGAATACATACTGGAAGTAATTGTTCCCTTACTTGCTGCCCGTGAAAGTCAGATGGGTGAAGTGGATTCGTCCCTCTCTGTGTAGCCATTACACAAAACAATCAAACACAAGCGTTATAGTTATGGTCTTAGAGTCTCTTTATCTGCGAATTAATCCGGCAAGGTACCATTTTTTAAAGTTTATCCTTGAGGCATACGATGGTCTCTGCCTTTTATCAACGGTACCAGACAAGAAAGGCTGTGTTTGCATTCGCTATTCGAAAGAACAGACTGGAATTCTCATTGCTCTGCTCAGCAGCCTTGCAAACTCACTAAAGCCAGAGTCTGTAAATTCCAATCCTAACAGTAAAACACCAATGTCCTCACAGCTTTTCTTTATAAAAACATTTGGATGTCAGATGAACGAACGTGATTCTGAGATCATGGCTCAACTCCTTTCAGAAAAGGGATATATTGAAACCAGAGAGTCCGATGATGCTGATCTCATTATCCTTAACACCTGCTCCATCAGAGCCAAAGCTGAGCAAAAAGTCATGAGCCTTCTGGGAGTTTTGCGTAAACATAAAAAACGCAATCCCAACCTGAAGATCTGTGTTGCAGGTTGCGTCGCCCAGCAGGAAGGCAAACGGATCATTGAAAGAATGCCCCATGTTGATTTGGTTGTTGGTACACAAAACATCTATAAGCTGGCAGAACTTCTTGGGGATACAGGCAAACCATCGGTACTCACGGAACTAACCGATGATTACCGCATCCCCGCTTTTGTTCCCAACTTGAACCGGGCAGGAGAATCAGGTTCCCAGGCAATAGTTTACAAAAAGTTTCTTACCATCATGCAGGGTTGTAACAATTACTGTACTTATTGCGTTGTTCCCTTTACAAGAGGAAGGGAAGTATCTCGAAGTGTCGAGCATATACTGAAAGAAGCTCATGTTCTTGTTGAGGGCGGGGTCAGAGAAATTACTCTACTTGGCCAAAACGTCAACTCCTATGGAAAAACCAATAATGTGTCTGCTGAAGATGATTCCTATACTTTCAGTAAACTTTTACGTGCAGTAGCAAAAGTACCTGGATTGGAACGTCTTCGTTTTACGACTTCCAACCCTAAAGACCTCTCAGATGATCTGATGCGTTGCTTTGCCGAAGTGGATATTCTCTGCCCACAGTTTCACTTACCGGTCCAATCAGGTTCTAACAGAATCCTGTCTCGTATGAACCGAAAGTATACACGGAAGCTCTATCTGGAAAAAGTTGCCGCCCTTCGTTCCTATTGTCCTGAAATTGCCATTACAACAGATATGATAATAGGATTCCCTGGGGAAACAGATCAGGATTTCGCAGAAACAATGTCACTTCTGGAAGA
>JAFLJO010000101.1 GCA_022712975.1 Desulfocapsa sp. | reverse complement strand
ATATTGGCTTTGGTAGGTTTTACAAATATAGCTTCCAGTGTTTTACGATGTTTCCCTTTCATTAAAACATGATAGCACTTTCTGACACTATTTTCAAGAAGGAGAATGTATAATACAATGTTACTTTTGGAGAAGATAACGCTCAAGTTAACCCGCCCGCCAGCCAGTTTAGCAAACAACTTTGAGCGTGGCACAATGTTGGAGCTAATTCAAGAAAACGCGCGTGCTCGCGGGTCGGCGTTGAACGATTTGTTATCTTATTTTTTTGAATTTTTTGCCGAGGTCTAATGCTTTTTTTATGGCATAGTGGACATCATATCTCACGCCAGTTTTGACTTTTGGAGAAATATTAGAGGGTGATCTTTCCCTATAGCACCATCCAAAATAAGGTTTGCCTTCTGTATCAACAACATAACCAATCACATTAGCCTCATATAAAAATTGTAAAAATTGATCTGGGGAATCGCAATAACCTGGAAAGTCAATATTATTTGATTTGAAGAAATTCAAGAAGTTAGAGTAGGAAATGATGAATTCATCATATGTAAACCTACTATTTCCTTCAAGATATTGGAAAAATTTAATAAAATATTCGTAGTCACTAGATGGGTAATAAAATGATAGGTGATCCTTGATTTCACCAAGAAAGTAGTCTGAATATTTTCTCGTGAATTGTGCTGTAGTTAAATCTTTTTCTTGAAACCTCTCATCAGTTTTTTGTTCATTTTCGATGAAATTTTCTCTTAATATGCTGATAATAACTAAAATATCTCTAGGTCTTCCCAGAGATAATCTCAGTAGAGAGACAAACGATGTCAGGCCTGTAGATTTGTATTCAACATTTCTTGTATTAAAAGGAAAATAATAATCCCATGCCATTCCTACATCTAAGCTGTTATCTTGTTGTGTTGAAAGTAATTTGTCTGCTAAATGGAAGATGTCAGATTGTCTATGTCCATTATAATATGTTGTCCAATCTAAGATGATGCTATTATCTCTAACTTTGCTATTTTGATTTTGAAATCCAATACTATTGAATATGTCTGGCCTTATTAATAAAACAACTTTTAATCTTCCTTTTGAGCCTTTTATATTGCCAAAATAATCACTATTTAGTGACCAGATAGCGTTCCCTAGTCCTTTTACGCAGTCTAAATAGTCGTCAAACTTAATGTCATATGGACGAACATCTATACCATCAATAAAAAGTGTGTAGTTTTCTTTAAGTGAAAGAGAAGATAGAGCATCTTCAAAATGTTTTTGTATGTATAAGAGGTTTACTTGAAATCTAGTTTCTGAAAATTCAAGTTTGTTTTTTTCTGAACCAATTAGTTGGAAATTTTTATTTAAAATACTTGCGCTAATTGAAGATTCTTCTGCAAAATTAATGGCACTCAGTATTTCTGGAGAGAACGCATTGTAGTAAAATTCATCGACTGAATCTTTTAGTGCCTTAAATTTTGAGAACCTTTGCCAAAATGGATGTTTAAGTTCCTTTTCTGTTATTAACTCTGATAATAGTAACATTAAAATGACTTTCCAAACATTTGTATAGTCAGTTAGAGTTAAATGCTTGCTTGTTTTCATTTCTACAAATTTCTTGTATTCTGTTTCTCGGATATATTTAATTGTTGAATGAGTGTTCTGATAATTATTGTTTGAACAAAATACAGCATAGGCTGTTTTTCCTGTGCCTTTTTCCCCAATCATAAAATATTTATTTACGTCAGTTAGATCATCTAACGTATGATTTCTCAAGAAAAGTCTATTGAGTAATTCCTTATTATCCTTAGTTTTATAACTTTCAGCATCACGAAAACCTAGATTTAGTTCACTGATTGGTTGCAAAGTATATTCTCCTCATTTACAGAAAGATAACGCCGGCCATCACCGGCGGGAATGGAGCGCAGCGGAATTCCCGTCCGTGTGCATGGCATTGTTAGCCTTTCTTGAGTTCCTTCGGAAGGAATGCATCTATTTCTTCATCGGAGAACGTCATATCCTCAAGTTGTTTTAGAGCTTCTTGTGCCTTTTTGTAGGCCTGATACGTTGTACTCGGAGCCCCTGAGTAGACCGTATGTAGCTCCGCAAGAAGATCATCACGTTCTTTTTGTAAGGTTTCGATAGGCTTTTCACCCATCCGAAGGTCCGTTATAAGTGAGAGATACTTTTCCCGAATGATCCACAGATCAGCCGCCGCTTGTCTGTGTTTTTGAGACAATTCGCCAAGGTCATAGTTTTTTGTATATGCGTTTAGAGCAAGTAGTATCGTCGATACAAGAACACCGATCAGTGCTCCAATCTTCCCTGCGCCAAACACAGCGGCAATGAAGCCTCCTGTTGTAACTGCGGAGAGAATGATTTGCCACAGCTTGATCTGAGAAAGACGCGCAAGAAGGATGTCAGCACATTTCTCGTGCGTCTTATGCGAGTACACAACGCGACCAAAACATTCGCGCAATTGTCCTTCAAGAATTGCACGAGAATCAATAATACCGTCAACTTGGGAATGCGGTTCCAAAGATCTCCCTCCATTTCTGCTTGGCGGACCAATCTTGCTTCGGTTCAGTGGATTCGTGTTTTATTGCCTCAAGTGCGATATTGTAACATCTTGTCGCCTTCCATTGAAATAAGCCCTTTCCATACACATATTGACCACTTCCAGGTGCTTTCCAGTACTCCTTATCCTTGTCTTGATTTGCCATAAAGCCAAAGAAGTCGCGACACATATAGTCATAGTATAGATACGACTTGTCCTTGTACTTCCAAATATCAACAAACTGGTACGCAAGTGTATCCACAAGTAATCCGCCAATTGGCACATCCCACTTCTTCTTCCATGCCCTCATCATTCTGCAAAGGGGAATGAGATTGCCGTTGCACGCGTTATTCCTTGTCCTGATAGCTGCAATCTCAGGCTTTGGATTAGTTGTGCGCCAACGTCCACCATTATTCGCGTCAGGAAATGTGTAGCTGTCGTCCTTGTTTATGAAAGCGGGAACAACCTCAAATGTGATGCCATCGTTGAAAGGGACCAGAATCACTTGACCATCCCCTCGTATGCTCGTTTTCGAATACGTTTTCTCGATAGACTTCTTTACCGCTTGTAAAAGCGCTGATTGGCCATTGCCGCTGTAATTGTCGTACTGTTCGTAAACTGCATACGGTAACTGAAAAATCATGTCCAGGTCGCTGAAACCTTGGATTGCTGTGTTCCTACCGTAGGAACCGACATACAAACTGTGCGCGGTATCTGATGTTGTGTTCCAGTAGTCAGCATTCAAACGGCGAGTGATGGCCTTGTATCGTGTCGAGATCGTTCCTCCATTCTGGACCTGGATGTTCGAACAGAAGGTTTTGAACCAGTCTGCAAGTCCCATAATTCTTCTCCAAGGCTAACGTTGGAATTAACAGGCAAGCGGGATTTACAGCAACCAATTTCGATTAACCTGTGAATTTGGCAGCAAGGCTGAACTCCAGAAAACCGCGCTGCCCGCTTGTCCAGTTGAATGATGTGTTGTTAGGCAAACCAACAC
>JAFLJO010000057.1 GCA_022712975.1 Desulfocapsa sp. | reverse complement strand
CTACTTAGAATAGTCACAGAAACGTAAACACTGGAGATATTGAAGTCAAGCAGGCAATTACTCTCTGCCACCCTTCGTTCATTTTTTCTTGAATATTTCCCGGTTTTCCTCCATACTGCCTTTCGTTTATTCGTAACCCATTAAGGGGTACGTTGCAGACTAACACCCTAAGGAAACAATGCTCACTACAAAATCTTTTTTTGACCTGTCCGATTTTCCATACGCCTCTCTTTTCAATGACAACAAACCGGTGTGGGAGGCGCTGAACAGCCTGAAAGCATATATGGATTCACACGACTATCCAAATTTCAATTCTGATCTTATCCATAACGGTGTCCCTCTTGCGCAATCTGTCATTCTTCATCGGGGTCAGATTTTTTCAACATCGGGATATACAGTTGAATATGGTGATGCCACCAAAGGGAAACTTATTGTAAAAAAAGGAAACGAAAAATTGGAAGGTGCTGCAATTATCATGGCAGGAGCAACTCTTCTTGGAAGTAAAATCGATATCGGTGAAGGGGCATTTGTGGAGGGAGGAGCACTTATCAAATCACCAGCTATTATCGGAGACTATACAGAAGTTCGACAAGGGGCCTATCTTCGTGGATACTGTCTTGCTGGAAAAAGATGTGTTCTTGGCCATACAACTGAAATAAAACACTCCATTTTCTTAAACGATGCAAAGGCTGGTCATTTTGCTTACCTTGGCGATTCCATTCTCGGTCAGGATGCTAATCTTGGAGCCGGAACAAAATTTGCCAACCTTAAATTCCTTGGCGGGAATGTATCCATCCACACAAAAGATGGGCTTGTTGATACAGGGCGTCGAAAATTCGGTGCCATACTTGGAGATGGGGCACAAACCGGTTGCAACTCAGTTACTAACCCCGGCACCATTATTGGAAAGGGAGGTATTCTGATGCCGAACACAACAGCTCCGTCCGGATACCACAAGCCCAATACCATTATTCGCTGATTTTTTTCAAACCCCGGCAAGCTTCTTATTTTATTTTTGGAAGAATTGATTATTTCCCTTGATTTTGTGCATAACACCATTATGTTTTGTGTAATGACACACTAAGGATGTCATTTATCCAATACAAAATTAGGAGGAGTTCGCAATGACAATTGCAATTACAGCAACAGGAAATACTCTGGATTCTATGGTTGACCCTCGTTTTGGCAGGGCTGCCTGGATTCTCATTATAGACCCCAGCACCAATCAATTAATTGAGGCCATTGACAACACTGCAGGAAAAGAAGCCGCCCACGGTGCTGGAATCGCGGCAGCTGCACAAGTTGCAGACAAGGGAGTGGAAGCAGTTCTTACAGGCAGAGTTGGGCCAAAAGCATTACCTGTTCTTGAAAAGGCCGGCGTTCGGGCAATAAATGATATTAGCGGCAGCGTACTTGAAGCCATTAACACTTATTCAGGGCAAGAAACAGCCGCTCCCCAAGCCAAAACAGATCCAGCACCTGCACAGACGGCTGCTCAGAATCCTGGCCAGGGACAGGGGCAAGGACAGGGTGGTGGATGCGGCAAAAGCCAGGGGCAAGGGAGAGGGACGGGACAGGGGAAAGGTCAAGGCCGTGGTCAGTGTCGCAGGTAATCCGCCCATAAATTAGAGCTAAATCTTAACATATTTCCAGAAAAATACGGAGAAGAGCAGCATGCAAATAACAGTTGCCAGTGGCAAAGGGGGAACCGGAAAAACAACAATTTCCACCAGCCTTGCCCTCAGTGTTGACACAGACGTGCAATACCTTGACTGTGATGTTGAGGAACCAAACGGTCACATATTCCTAAAACCTGAATATGATTACAGTGAGACCTGTTTTGTAACAATCCCCAAACTTGATGAATCCCGCTGCACTGCTTGCGGAAAGTGTCGGGATATCTGTAGTTTCAACGCAATTGTCCAATTTGGCGACAACGTGATGCTCTTCCCGGAAATGTGCCACTCCTGCTTGGGCTGTTTTCGAGTCTGCGAAGAGAATGCCCTCATAACAGATAAAAGAGAAATAGGGATTCTGGAATCAGGGATGGCCGGTGATATTCATTTTGTGCATGGCAGAGTCCGTATCGGTGAGGCCATGGGTGTTCCACTTTTAAAAGCTGTAAAACAAAAAGCAGATCCTGAAAAACTGGTTATTATTGATGCTCCTCCCGGTACCTCATGTCCCTTTGTCGAGAGCATAAGCGATGCTGATTATGTGATTCTGGTTACTGAGCCTACGCCATTTGGCCTCCATGATCTGAAACTTGCGGTAACGGTTCTCAAGAATTTCAACATACCGGGTGGAGTCATTATTAACCGATCCGACCTTGGAAATGATGGCGTGTTGCGCTATTGCGAAGCCGAAGATATTCCTGTCCTGCTTGAAATTCCTTTTCGACGTGACATTGCCGAAGGGTATGCACGAGGGAAAAATCTTGTGGAAACAGTACCTGAACTTCGTACAGTTTTTAACGATATGCTGGCAAATCTACCCTTTCAGATCGAACAATAACGGAAAAGCAATGAAAGAAATTTTAATAGTAAGTGGTAAAGGTGGAACCGGTAAAACAAGTATTGTTGGATCCTTTGCCCATCTGGCAGAAAAGAAGATTCTGGTTGATTGCGATGTTGATGCATCGGATCTCCACCTTCTTCTCGCCCCGCGCCCGACAGAAGAACATGCATTCAAATCCGGTGTTAAAGCCCGGGTTGAAGCCGACAAATGCAGTGGTTGCGGTATGTGTATGGAGATCTGTCAATTCGATTCAATCACCATGGAAGACACTGCTATAATCTCCGAACGTAATTGTGAAGGCTGCGGAGTCTGCGCCCACTTTTGTCCGGAAAAGTGTATTGTTCTGGAAGAAAACCACTGCGGTTCCTGGTATATTGCAGACACCGACTACGGCCCGCTGGTTCATGCACAACTCTTTGCAGGAGAAGAAAACTCAGGAAAACTTGTCTCTTTTGTCAAAAACAAGGCAAGAGAACTTGCAGAAAAAACTGCAACCGATCTTATCCTTATTGACGGAGCGCCTGGGGTAGGTTGTCCGGTCATTGCATCTCTGTCCAACGTGAACCTTGCTGTTGTGATCACAGAACCAACCTTATCAGGACAGCATGATCTGGATCGAATCCTTGATCTCACCGATCACTTTAAAATTCCCGCACTGATCTGCATTAACAAATGGGATCTCCACCCGGAAATGAGTGATACAATTGAAGCTTCCTGTAAAGCAAGAGATGTGGAACTTCTCGGGAAAATCCCCTTTGACCCCGCAGTGGTCGACTGCCAGCTTCAGGGCTTACCGGTAACCAGCAGCGAAACTAGCCTTGCGGCCTATGCTATCCGGGACATATGGGCGAAGCTGCAGCAAAAAATTAATACTCCAGACGACCAGATTTCACTTGATGGCCCCATTGTCCTGTGAGTAGCAACAAAAAATACATTCATTGAGGGCACCTTTTATGAGCACCACCATCAGCAGCCAGGATTTCATACGTTCCATAGCAGAAAGCCTGCAGTATATTTCCTATACCCATCCCCGTGATTTCATTCAAGCCATGGCAAGAGCCTATGAGCTTGAAAAAAGCCGGGCAGCAAAAGATGCCATGGCTCAAATCCTCATCAATTCACGAATGGCAGCCATAGGACAACGCCCCATCTGTCAGGATACCGGGATCGTCACAGTGTTTCTGCAAATCGGGATGGAATGTCGTTTTGATACAAAACTATCCATTCAGGAGCTGGTGGATGAGGGAGTACGTATTGCGTATACCAACCCGGACAATCCTTTACGCGCATCCGTTGTTGCAGACCCTGCCGGTAAAAGAGTGAACACCAAAGACAATACTCCAGCCGTTATTTATACTGAACTGGTTGCAGGTGCCAGTGTTGATATCCGTATTGCTGCCAAGGGGGGCGGCTCTGAGAATAAGAGTAAATTTGCAGCACTTACCCCAAGTGATTCAATTGTTAACTGGGTAATTCGCACTGTCCCCACTATGGGAGCCGGGTGGTGTCCTCCAGGTATTCTTGGAATCGGAATCGGCGGCACGGTAGACAGAGCCATGGTACTTGCCAAAGAATCGTTAATGGAACCCATTGATATCCAAGATCTTATTAAGAAGGGACCTGACACTCTAATCGAAGAGTTACGACTTGAGATTTATGAGAAGGTAAACGATCTTGGGATTGGAGCACAGGGATTAGGTGGTCTCACTACGGCACTTGATGTTAAGATACTTGATTGCCCCACCCATGCGGCATCCCTTCCTGTTGCCATGATCCCGAACTGTGCCGCAACACGGCATATCCACTTCCGCCTTGATGGAAGCGGTCCTGCTCACTTTGCTCCCCCACACTTGGAAGACTGGCCTAAAATTGATTGGGAAGTCGGGGAAAGCGTTAAACGAGTTGAACTGGATGGAATTAGCAAAGAGGAAATTGCAACCTGGCAGCCAGGGGAAACGCTGCTTTTAAATGGTACAATCCTCACGGGTCGTGATGCCGCTCATCGCAGAATACAATCCCTGCTTCAGGATGGAAAACCCTTCCCGGACGGAGTGGATTTTAAAGGAAAATTTATCTATTACGTAGGTCCTGTAGATCCTGTTGGCGGTGAGGCCGTAGGACCTGCCGGTCCCACTACCTCCACCCGTATGGACAAATACACCGACATGATGCTGAACGACACCGGTCTTATTGGCATGATTGGCAAATCAGAAAGAGGGGATGCCACCATTGATTCCATCCGTGAACATGGCGCTGTTTATCTTATGGCTGTGGGCGGAGCAGCTTACCTTGTATCAAAAGCCATCAAAAAAGCACGGGTGGTGGCTTTTGCAGACTTAGGCATGGAAGCAATCTATGAATTTGAGGTGGAAGATATGCCCGTTACGGTTGCTGTTGACAGTCGTGGGGAGTCTGTTCACAAAACCGGCCCTGCTCTCTGGAGCCGGAAAATACGGGACGACAGGAATTGCACGATTATAGAGGGTTCGGTGTGTAATACAATTCGGTTTCCGGCATTGGCACGAGTTAGCGCCTCACCCTTTTCCGTTTCCATACGAACAACAGTACAGGAATCACACTCAACACCCGGCGACATATATTCTATTTTATCGCCAGTTTTTAGCACATTTCTTGCCTTAACCAGCGGTCTAAGACCGGCTCTTCTGAGCACATAAAATACGGGCTTCATTCTCCCTTCAATTTCAAAGAATTGGAACTACTTGCAACAAGTTCCGGTAAGCCGTCAAGCAGACAAAGATCTTTCGAGTTTAAAACATAATGCCCTACGGGCAGAAAAGCAAAACATTCTGCTCCCCATATCTTAATCTAAAGTCGCATATATTAAATCCTTTATAATTCCATTTGGTCGATTAGACTTTTGTCTCACAATGGAAGCTATTAAATCAAAAATAATCACATTAAAGCAAATATTAAAAGAAAACTGGTGCTCTTTTCTTGATACATATCATTTGTCGGTTCCATGGTATGCCGCATATACTATCTGGAAAGTGATCAATTGCCGAGAGCCTGATGGCCTTGGTTACGCTACTTTTTCCTGCCCGGTTCACCCAACTGAACTTTGCCACGTCCCGCGCACATGTAAAAGCCGATTTTGCTCAGTCTGTGCCAAGGTTCAAATAGACAAGTGGGTCACTGGCATGAATCAACTTTTTCCGAACTGTTCCTATTTTCATATCACCTTCACGGTTCCGGCACAATTCAGGTCATTACTGTTTGAGAAACGAGATTTACTTAACGCTGTCTTTTCTGCATGTACTGAAACAATCATTTCATTCTGCAAGAACAGGGTTTTCTACCAGCCGTTACAGCGGTTCTGCATACTTTCGGAAGTGACCTAAAACGCCACGTCCATATACACTGTATTGTCAGTGCCGGCGGACTAGAACTCACTGGAAAAGCAGAGAGAATCACTCGCTACCGTCAACGAAAAAATAATAACCCAAAAGCTAAGAAAAAAACTGTCACCGTTAAAGAAGATAAGCCCAAATGGATTGCATGCCGCATGTTTCCTTACAAAATGCTTCACAAACGTTATCAGGCTCTTCTTATTGAACATCTTAAAAACAAAATCGAAGACAACATTAAATCTTCTGACCCTGACCAAGATCTACTCGTATTCTCAGATTCAGCCGTTGTCAAAGCATTCTTCGATGATCTCAAGCAAGAATACAAAAAAGGTTTTTTTGTTCATGTCACAGAAGAACGACAAGATCTCCAATTGACTGCCGGATATATTGGCAGATACGCACGGCGTCCTCCTTTATCAGAAGTACGCATAAAAGATTATACAGGCGAATACGTTACTTTTGAGTTTAAAGATTACAGGAATAATGGAAGCAAAGTTCTTTAGGAACGGGAGCTAAATAACTTGAACATATTACGCCGCAATTTTTTCGTCACCTGTACTTGCAAAAACTTTGCATACTACCAGTATGTAACGTTTTTTCAAGTACAGGTGGCGGAACAAAGGGCAAGTAAGATGTT
>JAFLJO010000042.1 GCA_022712975.1 Desulfocapsa sp. | reverse complement strand
CAAAGATGTTCGGTTTTTGGCAAAGCTCTGGAGAGAGATCAAAAAGAAGGGGCAGTTGCTGGACGGTGTGGGACGAATATATCAGGATCACGATTGTGTTCTGCGCTTTTTGCGAGAACATTTTGATCCTGAGATTAAAGAAATTCTGGTGGATGATCTTGCGGCTCTTGAAAAAGTCAAAGATTTCCTTGATATGTTGCCCACAAAACAAAAAGGTGCAAAGGCCAGGTTACATAAAGGCTCACGGCCGATCTTTAATCAGTTTAATGTGGAAGATCAGATTGAGTCCATTTATCAGCCACAGGTTCAGCTTCCATCGGGTGGTTCCATCGTTATAGATCCTACGGAAGCACTGGTTGCCATCGACGTAAACTCCGGCTCAACCGGGAAGGGAAGGAATTTTGAGGAATCAATTTTTAAAGCCAACATGGAGGCAGCAACAGAGCTTGCTCGTCAGTTACGCCTTCGGGATCTTGGGGGCTTAATTGTTGTGGATTTTATTGATATGCGTATCAATAAGAATATCCGTGAAGTTGAGCGTCAGATGAAGAATGCCATGAGGAGAGATCGGGCGAAGGTTGATATCAGCCGGATTTCAAAGTTTGGCCTTATGCAGATTTCCAGACAAAAGCTTGGCGCACCCATCGAGACAAGTAACTATAGAGTCTGCGAGCATTGTAAGGGGCGCGGTATTGTTCGATCTGTTGAAACTCTGGCTCTTTTCTATCTGCGTCGTATTCAGACCGGAGCCAGCAGGAAAGAAGTGGTTAAGGTGGAATGTCATTTCCCGTTAGATGTTGCTCAGTACCTCCTTAATAATAAACGAAACGAGATTAGTGAGATGGAATCCCAGAATAAAATCGATATTATTATTGTTGCTGATCCTTCTCTCAAGCCTGCTGATCATGAAATTATTTGTCGTAAGCCGGAAAAAGAGGATAAAGCCAGAAAACAGCCTTGAGGAAATAATTGAACTGGGGTATATAATGTTTCTTGCATGCACTAGTAGCTCAGCTGGATAGAGTACCTGACTACGAATCAGGGGGTCGCAGGTTCGAATCCTGCCTAGTGTACCAGTGTTTACAAGGGGTTGGGTCGATTCGGCCTAACCCCTTTTTTTTGTTGTTTTTTTACTCCGTCCCCACTTTGTCCCCACTTTTTAGGCTATGGGCACAACGATCCAAGGTCAATATGACTGGATCGCAAACACTGGAGTACTGCTACACCCATCCGCACAATATTTTGTGATGCCTTTGTCAATGCTGGCCTTTCGTATTTCAATCCGCACAGTTCTGGAAATACCCTTGTTCGACTCGGTGAGGATATCTGCCAGATCCCGAAACAGTTCAAGACGTGGACTCTGTTTTCACGCAGTAGGTTTCCCAATAGGATTGAATATTTTTCCGGGTACTGGTAGATATTGGTTGTTCAATTTTTCTCATGGCTTGCCTCATTGTATCAATGGTGAGCAATTTTCCTCCATCGAGATTTTATACGAGTACAGTACAAGAAAAAAAGTACTCATCAATAATAACTGAGACTAAAGCTATGTTCTTAAAACAAGCATGTACCCCGCGCCAAAGCGTCTTTAACAAAGATCGCCGTGATGTCGTTCTTGATTTATCCGATCTTCTGGAAGATAAAATCGATGGTGAAGATTTCTTTGCCGAAAACTTTACTACCTCTGGAATGAAGACATTACTGGAAAAGACATTCAGCCGTCTGGACGGAACAAGCGATCAGGCTTCCACCTTTCTGCTTACTCAGGCTATGGGTGGTGGTAAGACCCATAACATGATTGCCTTAGGGCTCCTGGCCTCCAATCCTGCTTTGCGTACAAAAGTGCTTGGTTCAGATGGTGCCGGATCAAAGCTCGGCAAAGTAAGAGTTATTGGGTTCAATGGAAGACAATCCGATGCCCCGCTAGGAATCTGGGGAGCCATTGCCGACCAACTTGGTAAAAAAGACCAGTTCAAGGATTATTATTCGCCACTCCAAGCACCTGGAGAGACAGCCTGGATCAATCTGCTCAAGGGTGAACCCACACTTATCCTTCTGGATGAACTGCCGCCCTATATGGATTATGTCAAATCCCGTGCGATTGGCAATAGTGACCTGTCCGTGGTCACAACCACTGCTCTTGCCAATCTGCTCGTAGCTGTCAACAAGGCAGAACTCACCAACGTCTGTGTTATTATCTCTGACCTAACCGCTTCTTATGAAGGTGGCACTGCTCAGATCAACAAGGCCCTGGCTAATTTACAAAGAGAAACCAGCCGTTCCGCTCTGCGTATTGAGCCGGTTAATCCCCATGGCGATGAGCTATATCACATCTTACGCACTCGGCTTTTTGAAAAGTTGCCTGATAATGAAACCATAAAAGCAATAGCCAATGAATATGCCAAAGCTGTTCGAGACGCCAAGGAGATGGATGTTACTAACGCCTCACCGGATTCATATGCAGCTCAGATCATAGAATCATATCCGTTTCATTTTTCTATTCGTGATCTCTATGGGCGGTTTAAAGAAAACCCAGGTTTTCAGCAGACCCGTGGGCTCATTCGGATGATGAGGATTTTTGTTTCTAATATGTACGATACAGGTCGGGCCGATGTTGTTAAACTGGTACACCCATATGACATAGACCTCAATAGTGATGAAGTTTTCTCTGAGATTAAAAGCATCAATCCATCTTTAAGTGAAGCGATTACTCACGATATCGCAAAACAGGGCCATTCGGTTGCAGAAGAACTGGACAAAAAACTTGGATCAAATACCGACACTCAAGATGTTTGCAAACTGCTCCTCGTTGCATCTCTTGCCAATATTCCAGGAGCAACCCACGGATTACGTGAAAGCGACATCATGGGTTTCCTCTGTGCCCCTGGCCGTGATATCTCAAATGTCAAAAAGAGTATTGTAGATTATCTGCCAACCCAGGCCTGGTATCTCCATGCTAGCCTAGACGGTCGTCTCTTTTTCAAGAACACCCAGAATCTGGCGGCAAAGCTTCACTCCCTGGCCGAGTCATACAACAAAGAATCATGTATCAAGGAGTTGCGTAATTACCTCACCACCCTTTTTACACCAGGCACGAAAGACTGTTATCAGAAAGTGGAGATCTTGCCCGGTATTGATGAGGTGAACATTGAAGCTGACAAGGTCACCCTGGTTATCACAGAGCCAACCACAGAACCTAATCCCACCTCAAGGCTCAGTCCTGAATGGAATAAATTTGCAGGCGACATCGAATATAAAAACAGAGTTGTCTTTCTTACCGGTAGCCATGATACATTGAGTCGAGTGGTTGAGCAGACAGCTCAGCACAAAGCGGTTCTCTCCATCCTGGCGGATTTTGATGCAGAACGGTTGCCAGACAATGACCCTCAACGCAGGCGAGCTTTAATCAGTCGTGACAAGATTATGCTTAGCTTGCGCAGTGCGATTCAGGAAACCTTTACCACCCTGTCTTATCCATCAAAAAACGGTTTCCGCTCCACAGACTGTCGAATCCAGTTTCAGGACAATCAGTTTGATGGGGAACAGTTAATTCGAGATACCCTGGAAAAATTGCAAAAATTTACCAACGATATTTCCAGTGGCACCTTTCGCAAAAAATGTGAAGCACGGTTATTTGGTGGCCAGCAGACGGCTCAATGGCCAGAGGTTAAACGAAGAGCGGCCACTCTTACCACCTGGCAGTTTCATCGTCCGGATGCCCTGGAAACTCTGAGAAGCACAGCCATTAATCAGGATCATTGGCGTGATGAAGGCGGCTATATAAATAAAGGCCCTTTTCCGCCACCTGATACCGAAGTACGAATACAGCGCCTCAGCCGTGATGAGACCACTGGCGAGGTTTCTTTAAAAATAACTCCGATTCATGGCAATACTGTTTATTACGAAATTGGCGATAATGAGCCGACAACAGCATCCGCGAAAATAGATTCTTTTACTAATTTCAAGACCAGGGAGCTACAACTTAACTTCCTCTGTGTTGATTCTGAAGGGGAGCATAGTACCGGGTCATCCGAGGCGTGGAAGAACTCCATCAGTCTAAAATACAGGGTCTATCAGCAAGGCGATGATTGGATGGTTGAACTTAAAGCCTATCCAAGAGGGAATATCCGCTACACAACAGATGGTTCTGACCCAGAAGGTTTTGGCGCACCCTATGACAGCCCTTTTGTAATTCCTGAAGACAGCCCGTTTGTTCTGGCAATTGCCCGGCAGGATGATGTGATTTCGACTCAGGAAAAAATAAATGTTAAAGAACATATCACCAAAGAGGTTAAGGTTGATCCAGGTCAACCAGTAACATGGCGTCGCCATCATTCCAAGCTTACGACCAAAACAGCTTTTGAGTTTATGGAACGGCTGGAAAAGTTTCAGACTACTGCTTATGGTGTGACCATTGATGTAATGGCCAATGATAACAGTCAGGACATTAGCTATTCCGGTGAGGAGTCCTTTGGGCTGCAAGGCAAAGATTTTGAAAAGCTGGTTAAGCAGCTTCAAAGTATTATGAGTGGCAGTCAGGTTGAATTAACTATTGAGCGTTTGCAGTTTGATAAAGGTCAGCAACTTCTTGACTGGATCGCTGAGGCCAAGAGTAAGCTGCTACCGGGTGAGGTCAATCAGTGAGCCAAAAGAAAAAAATACTCGGTTTTGGCTTTATACCAGCACAGAGTGAGCATTTCTTTCTAGTAACGGTTCCCCCCTCTCGGGCTAAGGCAGCCGAAGTGTTAATTTCAGAGCATTTTCGGTGGCAGCAACCTGATAAGGGTGCTGGGATTCCGGTTAGTTTTAATGATGAGGATGCCCAGTTAAGGGTGATTCTCCCCCGTCGGTTCTGGGATGAGATTGCCGAAGAAGTCAAGGCAGAGTTTAACCGCCGTCTTCGAGGCATGGGGATAAAAACCGGCAAATGGCTCAAGAAGGGACAGATTCCGGTGGAGCGTTCTCTTGGTAAAGAATTGGTTCTCCTGGCATGGGCCATTGAGGAGTGTGATCCCTTCCTGATCAGTACTGCTATTCGAAACTGGTTAGGTCTTGTGCCGGAAGAGCGCTGGTGGCTTTATACCATGACCAATGCTTCCACCGGTCATGCTGTAAATGGTAAAGGTAAAGGGTGGCGGAAAGCTGTACGTTTTGCCTTGACTGAAAATCCAGTTTCCGGAAGTGGCCAATCGGCGGTGCATAGTCGGCAGATTGGCGGGTTATTTGGTTTGCTGCAAGATCAATAAGATTGGCTTGAATGGGATATTTCATGAATGATCGTGTTTTTATAGAAGAGCAGTTTCCGGTCTCCAAGGTCTCCAAGGAGAGCTATAAGGAAAGGAAGGCCGGTGCTAGTCAGACCCTGACCAGTTTGGGAAAATGGTGGGGGAGAAAACCTCTGGTTCTGGTGCGAGCTGCGATTATTGGAATGTTAATGCCGGTATCCGACAATCCAAAACACGACCGGGATATCTTTCTGAAAATTATGACCATGGATGACAATGGTCTGTGGCAGCGACGGTCAAAATCTATTCCAGCCAGGGTTTTACAATTCCACTTAACGGAAGAAGAATGGGATGAGTTGCTCGTTGATGATGAAGGTGAAGTAAAGCGGCTTTGGTCAAAAGAATTAAGCCCGGAAGAAAAGAACGAGGTATTGCGCAAGGTGTTTGAGCGTATGTCTTACGATGAAAAGCTCACTTACTGCGATCGACCGGAACAGATCGAGGGGCCGAGCAATGATTCATGGTTGGAAATTAACGAACATCTGAATACCAACGCTGCCAGTTTGCAAGAGCTTGTTGCGGAGCTAGGCACTCGTCGTTTCGGTCATATACCTAAAGTTGGTGATGCCTTTTGCGGAGGTGGTTCCATCCCTTTTGAGGCGGCACGGATTGGTTGTGAAGCCTATGGTTCTGATTTGAATCCGGTTGCGGCTCTGTTAACTTGGGCATCTATTCATCTGATCGGTGGTGGAAAAGATGTGCAAAAACAGGTACGGGACGCTCAACAGGCTGCCTTTGAAGCAGTGGATAGACAGATTACTGAATGGGGAATTGAACATAATGTGAAAGGTTGGCGGGCTGATACATACTTATATTGTGTGGAGGCGGAATGCCCAGCTACTGGCCTGATGCTTCCTTTAGCTCCATCGTGGATTATCAGTGAAAAATATCAGGTGTGTGGGGTGCTGAAACGTAATGATAATCGTCAGGGATATGATATTGAGATTGTCACAGGTGCTGATAAAGGAACTATGGCATTGGCAAAGAAAGGTACAATGCAAAAGGGAAGAATGGTCTGCCCTGAAACGGGTGAAACATTTTCCATAGCCTCCATCCGTGGTGATCGCAGAGTGAATGGAGAAACGGTTTACGGGTTACGGCTGTGGGAAAATGCTGATCTGATGCCAAGACCAGATGATGTTTTTCGGGAACGGCTTTATTGTGTGCGGTGGGTTGAAAAGTACTGGGGAAAAAATGCCAAAGGAAAAAGAGTTGAAAAAAAGTGTCGGCATTACTGCTCAGTCAATAACAACGACCTTGTAAAGGAAGAAAAAGTTCTATCCTTGCTCATAGAACGCTTTTCAGACTGGCAGGTAAAGGGTTTTGTTCCAAATCGTATAATTGAACAAGGAAAAGAAACCAGCCGTCTTCAACGTGAGCGAGGCTGGACACATTGGCATCAGTTATTTAATCCGAGGCAATTGTTGGTGCATGGGTTGCTTATGCAGGAAAGCATAAATAAGTCGGTTACAAAATCTTCCACAGTGGCTTTATTACTACTTCTTGGATCATGTGCAAATTGGAATTCTAAATTATGTATGTGGAATAGTAATATGCAAAAAGGTGGAGGAATGGGAGTCTCCGAACAAACATTTGCAAATCAGGCCCTTAATACTCAATTTAGTTACCCTGTCCGAACAGGACAAATGTTGGCAGGATCTTTTTTAAAGCAATTTAAGGTTATTGATATCAATAATAGATCAGAAGTTGCCCCTGCAGATTTGAGGGGGATAACTTTTGTTTCGGATCTTTGGATAACAGACCCTCCGTATGCGGATGCGGTCAACTACCATGAATTGACTAATCTTTTCCTATCCTGGTATGCAAAACAGATTTCTATAATTTTTCCAGATTGGTATACAGATACAAAAAATTCCTTAGCCGTTCGTGGTTCTGGTGAAGATTTCAAACGCTCCATGGTTGATTGCTACACTAACCTCACCAACCATATGTCGGATAACGGTCTGCAGCTTGTCATGTTCACCCACCAAGATGCTTCTGTCTGGGCCGATCTTGCTATGATCCTGTGGGCAGCTGGACTTCGAGTAACGGCGGCCTGGACCATTGCCACAGAAACTACCTCAGGACTGAAAAAAGGAAACTACGTCCAAGGTACTGTACTCCTTGTTCTTCGTAAACGAACCAACAACGATACCGCCTTTCTTGATGAACTCTATCCAGAGATTGAAGATGAAGTCCGACATCAGCTTGACCAAATGCTGTATCTGGACGACAAAGAAGACCCCAATTTTGCTGACACCGATTACCAGCTAGCCGCCTATGGTGCTGCTTTGCGGGTACTAACCGCTTATAGTGAAATTGAAGGACATGATATCAAACATGAACTGTTTCGCCAGCGGCAAGCCGGTGAAAAATCAGCCTTTGAACAGGTCATTGACCGTGCCGTGGAAATTTCCTCAGATCATCTTGTGCCCAAAGGACTTGAACAACGATACTGGAAAGCTCTGTCTGCTTCCGAACGACTCTACCTTAAGGGACTTGAACTGGAAAAACATATGGAGGCCCGTTCCGGTGCTTACCAGGAACTTGCCAAAGGTTTTGGCGTGCGGGATTACACCAGCCTTTTCCATCAGGTCAAGGCCAATGCTGTCCGCTTTAAAACCGGCACTGAATTTAAAAAAGCAGCCCTGGGGGGAGGAGAGTTTGGTTCAACAACCATGCGTAATATCCTCTTTGCCATTCACGAAACTGTGCGCACCGATGATGCCAGACAGGGCTTAAACTGGCTACGGGAAGAAGTGCCAACCTACTGGGAGCAGCGTAAACAGATTGTCGCCATGCTGAATTACCTTGCCACCCTTGCCCACATCTCCCACATGACCCATTGGGAAAAAGACGCCGATGCCGCCGCGCGCCTTGCCGGTACAGTAGAAAATGACCATGAGGGCAGCTTGTAAAAATGACCCAGGACGAACTCTTCAAATTTGCCCGTCAGGGCGAAAGCAACCGGCTGGAATTTAAGAAAACCACCGGCCAGTTACGGACAGGCATGAAAACGGCCTGTGCCTTCCTTAATGGCCAAGGTGGGAAGGTCTTATTTGGGGTTAATGATAAGGGGAAAATATCTGGTCAGTCGGTCAGCAGCAAAACTCTGGAAGATATTGCCCGAGAGCTTAAACGGCTTGATCCTGCCGTATCTCCTTCTATTGATGTTGTCGAGCTTGATAATGGTCAAGCGGTTATTGCGGTAACAGTTGAACCGGGCGAAGGGCCATACACCTTTGACGGGCGGCCTTATGAGCGGGTGGGTGCCTCTACAAATATTATGCCCCGAGCAGTCTATGAAAAATTGTTGTTTGAACGGCTGCATCCTGCCCGGCGTTGGGAAAACCAACCGGTTCCTGATAATATTACCATTAATGATCTCGATGCTGAAGAGATTGAGACTTTAATCGCCAATGCTGTTAGCATAGGCAGGATGGAGACTCCACGCCGTATGGATATTGAATCTATCCTTGTGGGGCTGGAGTTGATTCAGGATGGCCATCTCCTGAACGCTGCTGTTGTTCTGTTTGGTAAAAATGTCGGCAGTCAGTTTCCGCAATGTGAGATTCGCCTGGCTCGCTTTCGTGGTATAGATAAACAACCTGATTTTATTGATAATCGGCAGTATAAAGACCATGCATTTGGCCTGTTGCGTCGGGCAGAGGCTTTTTTGCTGGATCATGTGCCTATTGCCGGAGAGCTTTCAGCCGACAGTATGATTCGCCGTGATACTCCCTGCTATCCGCCTCGTGCCACCCGGGAAGCACTGGCTAATGCCATTTGTCATCGGGATTATACAATTGCCGGTGGTGCCGTGGCTGTTGCCATGTTTGATAACAGGCTGGAGATAATCAGTCCGGGAGAATTTCATTTTGGTCTTACAGCTGATGAAATGCTACTGTCCCATGACTCTCGTCCCTGGAATCCTCTCATTGCCAATACCTTTTATCGGGCCGGTGTAATTGAGCGATGGGGCAGTGGTACAACAAATATGGTTCATTGGTGCAAGGAAAACGGTAATCCAGTTCCCGGATGGGAGGAACGTAATGACTCGGTTGTTGTGTCATTTTATCCTCCTGCCGATCAAAAAAAAGAATCGCAAAAGATAATTACCCCCCAAGCTACCCCCCAAGCTACCCCCCAAGTTGAAAAACTTCTCCGCTGTTGCCATGAGCCCCTTTCACGGGAAGAGTTGCAGCAAGAACTTAAAATACATGATCGTAAATATTTTCGTGAGACCTTTCTGCGTCCTGCTCTGATATCCGGATTTATTGAATTAACCATCCCGGACAAACCTAATAGCCCTTTGCAAAAATATCGGATCACAGAAGAAGGACGGACTTTTCTTGGACAGAAAGATGCGGCAGACAAATGATTAATCGTTTCTCATCCCGTCGACAACGACTCGACACATTCTTTATTAAGGATAAGCTCGATAGTGCGGTTTCCTATGATCGTATTGCTGGTTTCTTCAGATCTTCCTTATTGGAGGTGGCAGGAGAACAGCTTGAAGCGCTTGATGGAAAAATCAGGGTTGTCTGTAACTCCGAGATTGATCCTCGTGATGTCAGTACTGCCAAGGCTGCTCAACAGGCCTTACGAAAATCATGGTGTGCAGGGGAACCTGAAAAACTTGGCAAAGAAAGTAAAGATCGTTTTAGCCGCCTCTTTAATCTACTGATCAGCGGCAAAATGGAAGTGAGAGTGCTGCCGGATAAAACCTTTGGGCTAATTCATGGTAAGGCCGGAGTAATTGGTTATCGAGATGGCCGCAAGACTTGTTTTATGGGTAGTGCCAATGAAAGCCTCACTGCCTGGAAGCTAAATTATGAGCTGGTCTGGGAGGATGATTCCAAAGAAGCCGTATCCTGGGTTCAAGAGGAATTTGATACTCTCTGGGGCCACCCGGACGCAACCCCGTTAAGCGATTTCGTCATAAAGGATATTCAGCGTCTGTCGCGTAGGGTTGAGGTGCCTGTTGATGAATGGCAAGGAAGTCCTGAGATTGACCCAGCCGCCGCTGTAGTTGAGACGCCAGTCTATCGAAAGGAATATGGTTTATGGGCACACCAGAAATATTTTATCAAGCTGGCCTTTGATGCCCACAAAATGGGTGGTGCCCGCTTTATTCTGGCTGACCAGGTTGGACTTGGAAAAACTGTACAACTGGCATTAAGCGCCATGCTGATGGTGTTACATGGCAACAAACCCGCTCTTGTTATTGTACCAAAGCCCCTTACGATGCAGTGGCAGGACGAATTGCGAGATCTTCTGGGTGTTCCGTCAGCGGTGTGGAATGGTCGGGAATGGGTCGATGAACAAGGGATTGTCTACCCCTCGATCGGGCCTGAGTCTATCAAAAAATGTCCCAGAAGAATCGGCATCATGTCCCAAGGACTTATCACCTCGGGTTCTGGAGTTGCTGATTATCTGAAGCAGATGCGATTTGAGTGCATTATCGTGGATGAGGCACATCGTGCACGCCGACGAAAGGTAAATGATCAAGCCATGTACGAGAAGGCTGTCCCAAATAACCTGATGAAATTTCTCTGGGAGATCAGTCCCCGCACCAAAAGCCTGCTGCTTGCCACTGCAACTCCGGTACAGCTGCACCCCATTGAGGCTTGGGATTTGTTGAATATTTTGGCCACTGACAACGAGATGGTATTTGGTAATACTGTCAGTAGGTGGCGTCGCCCCGATGAGGCTATTCCAATAGTTATGGGTGAATCTGAAATTCCAGATGAACTCGGAGAGGCCTGGCGCTGGATCAGAAATCCCATGCCACCAGCGGTTGAAGGAACCAACTTTAGAATATTACGTCGTAAACTTGCCTTGAGTGATGCCAATTCCGTTGCAGAAAGCGATAGCCTGGATTCTTTGCGTCCACCTGAAAAAATGCGTTTAAGAAATATTATTCCTGGTTTTGGTCGAGAGCATAATCCTTTTATTCGTCACATTGTCCGCCGAACCAGAAAATTCCTTGAAGAGACAATTGATCCTGCAACAGGAGAACCGTATCTAAAGCCGGTACGAGTTAAACTTTTTGGCGAAGAACCAAATGAGGCGGTAATTCTGCCACCCTATCTTTACGATGCTTATCTGGCAGCAGAGGAGTTCTGTAATTTGTTGAGTAGGAGAGTTAAAGGCGCAGGCTTCTTGAAGACTCTCCTGCTCAGACGTATTGGCAGCACCATTTATGCTGGACGACAAACTACGGAAAAGATGCTTGATAAATGGGGTGCTGAGGAGCCCATTGTCAATGCCACACTGTTTGAAGAGGAAGATGATGTGCTTGCCGGTGATCCTGATAACATGAAAAACATGACCGCCCCTGAACGGTCTGCCTTAAGTCGATGCTTAAAAGCTCTTAATGCCAGCCAGGACAAAGATCCCAAATATCAGAAGGTCGTAGAATATCTGATCAAAAAAGACTGGTTGAGCCTGGGATGCATTATATTCTCACAATATTTTGATTCCATCTGGTGGCTTGCCAAACAATTATCAGCAAAAATGAATGATGAGGCCATTGGCATCTATGCAGGAGGAGCTAATTCCGGCATCATGCTGGCGGGGATATTTAACAAAATTTCACGAGATGATCTAAAATTAAAAATCAGTACTGGGGAAATTCGTTTACTGCTTGGTACAGACGCAGCCAGCGAAGGGCTGAATTTACAGCGTCTGGGAACATTGATAAATCTCGATTTACCATGGAACCCAACCCGCCTGGAACAAAGAAAGGGGCGTATCCAACGAATAGGTCAGGTTCTTGACGAAATAAACGTTTATAATATGCGCTACCGAGGATCAGTTGAAGACCGTGTACATGAGCTTCTTTCCAGTCGCTTGGAGGACATACACGGCCTGTTTGGCCAGATCCCGGATGTTCTGGAAGATGTCTGGATTGATGTTGCTAACGGAGAAGTAGCGGAGGCTAAAAGGCTTATCGAATCCGTCCATCCCAAACACCCCTTTGATGAAAAGTATAATCGGGTAAGTGATATTGACTGGGAGAGCTGCGCAATAGTATTGAACGAAGAAGATAAAAAAAGAGTACTTGTGCAAGGGTGGTAAAATCTGCAGAAAACTGCTGATGCTTAATTACGCATCAGGGGGAGCAGGTTTGAGTCCTGCCTAGTGTACCAGTAATTTAAATCACTTAACTCGTCATCGCGTATCGCCTGCTTCTCGGTTTTGTTAAAACTGTGTAGGTAAATTCCGGTTGTCCTATGGTTTTCGTGGCCAAGTATTTTCTGGATAGTCCCGGTGGGTGTGTTGATGTTATCCATTAGCAAGGCACCGGCTTGGCGAAGTGCATGATACCTGAAATACTGAACACCAGCTTTTGCGCACAGGTATTCATTACTCGTTTTCGGTCATCCAGGTTCTTCTGGGTGTTAAATGACCTCCTCTTTTCTTTTTTGTATACAGGGTGATGATCTATCCTGCAAATTCACGTCTGTCCACCGGAATTGGCAAGCATATGATTTATGAACTGGGAAACGGTTAATAAAGCGTACAGTTGGATGATCTCTTGAGATGCCTGTTTTTTGAGGCTTGTCGTAATTTTAACGAATTGTAAAACAAGAATCTTTCCTTTTTACAGCAAAAGTGATACGGTAAAATACTTTTTAGGGTAAAATGTTGTACGACAAAATACATTAAGAGGGGAGTCATGGATAGAACTGTTAGCGATCACCTTATCCGATGGAAAAACTCTAAGATGCGTAAACCCCTGATTCTTCGAGGGGCAAGGCAGGTTGGCAAGACCTATTCGCTGGAAGAATTTGGCCGCAAAAATTTTAAGGTTTGTCATTATCTCAACTTTGAGGAAGATGAACAGCTGGACAAGATTTTTAGGCAGGATCTTAAGCCAGTTCGTATCTTAAAGGAGTTGGAATTCTATTTTGATAGACTCATTGAAGTCAATGAGGATATTTT
>JAFLJO010000012.1 GCA_022712975.1 Desulfocapsa sp. | reverse complement strand
GTTATTTTAATGTATCGGAAAATCAAAGTTTCTGTGGGAGTTGTTCCTATGTTGCTTGTCGAAAACCGCATATCGAATACCTTCTGCCCGCAGGGCATCATGTTCATGTCGAAGAAGAATAGGTGCTACAATCGCCACTCTTTTCTCTTTAGTATTTCATAGGATTTGAGCGGATATCAGAGAAATTTTGAGTAGTATGGAACAATTGCTATTTTTCCGAAAACGACATTTAACATTTTGATCCCTTCTTCTTTGGCTTACATCTTTATCCAAAAAAGAGGGTCTGTCTGGCCTATACTTTTCAACATAAGTGTTTAAAATGCATTATTTTCAAAACATTTTTGTTTTGAAAACCAATAATTATAGGTTTAGCGTGAGGAAAATTGAAATCAAGGTTCGCGCAGCGACACGGAGGGCTTGACCTTTAATTCAGTTTTCCTCATGCTACATCACGGTTGACTTACCCACAGATTCGTCTGAAGAGCCAAGAATATTAAGAGATTGGCTACGTTGGTAGGTATGAAATTTTCAAAAACAGGGTACCTTTTACTCAAAAACACAAAGATAAAAAATCACAGAACAATGGTATTCACCGGAAAATTATGTCGTGAGTTAGCCCATCTTCCTGAATTATCGTCACAAACGACGGTTGCCCCATGCTTGCAAATAACTCTGAATAATCAGTAGCTTATCTTTGTTGGGTCGAGAGCCTAAAAAAATCGGCAACATAATCATAGTGCTTAAAACAGAGTTTCCCGTGGCCGGAACATTCTTGCAATCGTCTTAGAAAAACTTGGGATTACCTCCCAACAAAAATTACGATCTGCAGTAGGTTTTTTTCAAAGAAGATAATCTTTTTGTTATCATTGTGAATTCTTACGCCTCTTCAGATGAGGGAAAAGAGTAGTTTGGGACAGCCTTCTATGGTTGTAGTTGTGTGTTGTAGGTATCTGGAACCGGCAGGGTAAAATCAGACTGGTTAAACTGCGTTGCAGTACTTATATCCTGTAGCTCTATTCTAATTTCTGATCCCCAGGGAAGCCCTGTAATCATTATTTTTTCTTTGGGCTTACAGTTGTTCCCGTTTTCCTCCTGTTTTTCGTAAGAAATTTCAGCAAGCGTTTTTCCACTGGCATCAAGAAACAGATAACCCAAAATCGTTTGCTGTTGCAAATCGATATGAACCCATCTTTGGTCATCGGTTTTGCTGAATTGGGATCTTGCAAGGAGAACCCAAACTGTCTGGTCTGAGGCATCCCTGGTAACCTGCTGTATTTTAAACGGATAAGAGGGGAGGCGACCGCTTAAGTAGCTAAACCAGTCGCCTTCAGCAAGAACCGATGGCAACTTATGGCGGCTTACAAGTGAGCGTACATTTCCTCTTGTATGCCGATACTTGAAGGTATCTAAAATTTGGAAAGTTTTCCCATCGCTGGCAAAGGCATATATCATCATTCCTAAAGGGTTTGTGATTATGTATTTTATATAGGATGGTGAAGAGAGTTGAAGGTAGCCGCTCATGCCCAAATCAGTGGTTGGGCTTTTCCAGAAGATACTCGCATCTGCATCAAGGCTTTCAGAACATGATTTATAAGTCTTTTGTAAGGTGTTAATAAATGATATTATTTCAGCACTTTCCTCTTCTGCTAAAGGTTCTTTCCACCGTTGTCCGGCGCAACCGGATAACAAGGAAAGAGTAAAGCAAAGAAGCAGAACAACTCCTGTCAGCTTTTTCAGAATACTACTAGAGTGCATTAATTTTTTCCTGCATACGGACTTTATTGTTTACTGTGCTGAAAAGTTGCTCTGCTTTTTTATAGGCTTCTTTTGCCTTCTTCGTGTCACCTTGTTTCAGATAAATATCACCTAAATGCTCATGGATATTTGGATCATTAGGTTCCAGTTGCAGGGCTGTCAATATTTCTTTTAAGGCAAGATCTAGTTTTCCCATACGGAAGTAGACCCATCCCAGACTATCCTGAATATAACCGTTTCCAGGTTTTAAAAGCATTGCTTTTTGAATATATTCCAGTGCTTTTTCTAAATTGACATTGCTATCAGCCCAGGTGTAACCAAGATAATTTAATGCATCAGCATGATTCGGTTCAAGTTCCAGAACTTTCTCCATATGTGCAATAGCTTCCTGCTGCATGCTATCCTGTTCAAGAAAAAGCGCATATTCAAAGTGAATTTTGGTATTGTCAGGGTATTTGATGAGGGCAACATCCAGAATGTCATAGCCTTTTTGCGGCTGCTTTTGTTCCATGTAAAGAGAGGCTAAGAGAATATAAAGCCTGGGAGTTGCGGTATTTTCATTGTCAAGGGTTTGCTGGATGAGTTGAATGGCTTTGTCATTTTTCTTCTTCTCCAGAAGGATTCGTACTTGGAGAAGAATACTATCCTCATAATTGATATATTCCTCTTCGATGGTTTGGAGCAGATCCAGGGCAACTTCAAGTTTTTTCTGCTGATAGCGGATGACAGCAAGCATATAGGTGGCTTCTGCTGCTTCCTGCCGGATTGCAATGGGTTCCAGGATAGCGACTGCCTTCTCAAGGTTATTAGAGCGCAGGTAGAGCCTTGCCGTTATGATATCTATTTGATTGGGATCGGCACTGTTCTTCCGTAAATCGGCTAGAATCTGCAGGGCATCTTTCTCTTTGTCCTGTCGTAACAGCGTATGGACAAGTCCTAGACCTGCCACGAGGTTGTCAGGCTGATTTTCAAGTATTGTACGGTACTGACGTTCAACCGCTTTGTCATTTTTCTGCATGTCGTAAAATTCGGCAAGCTCAAGTGCCAGATCTGCGGACCAGTTTATTGCCAGGGCTTTTTCGTACCATGTCGCAGCCTGCTTCATGTCTTCTGTCTGGATAGCTAGACGTGCCAGGTAGAGGTGCGCAAAGAGAGAATCGTTGTTTATGCTGAGAGCTTGATGAAAGGTCTGCTTTGCCTCCATGTACTGATTTTGCTCAGCGTAAAGAAAGCCTAAGCGAAGGAGCATTGTTTCATCCAAAGGATTGAGCTCAATGAGTTCAGTGTATAAAATAATAGCCTTATCAATTTCACCACTGCGAATATTGAGGCGAGCAAGAAGCAGTCTGTCCTGTGTATCATCTGGAAATTTTTCAATTAAAGTTCTTAACCATTTTTCTGCACCAGCCTGTTTTTCCATCCTGAGGAGAAGAATGGGGAGTCTGCGAAGAACATAACTGGAGTCTGGATCACAAATGAGAGCTTTTTCAAAGGCTTCTTCAGCTTCACTGTAAAGTTTGTTGTTTTCTGCGTGTGTACCCCATAAAAAATAAAAATAGGAACAGGCACTGTCTGTTTGCTCGGTGGAAAAAAACAGGTCGGATTCTTCAGGTATCAGGTGTTGATCAATTGCTAAATCTTCCCTGGGTATGGAACTGCAGCCGCTGCAAAAAAACAGGGTGATAGCAATAAAGATAAAAAGTGACCTGCAAAAAATCTGGTGTTTCATAGCGACCGAAGGATGGGATTAACAAGAGCAAGGACATTATGATGAATAGTCTCGATGTCCCGTGCTGCATCTATGCGTTTAATGTAGGGAAGTTGCAATTGTTCAAATTGGGTGGCAACTTTTTGTAAATAGTCTTCTTTTTCAAAGTCATTGAGAGCCTCTCCCCGTCCCTCTGTTATGCGTTGAATTCCTGTTGCCAGGGGAGCATGAAAGAGGATTGCGAGATCAGGAACAGGGGCGAAATCATTGCGTGCAAGAATATAGGCAGGATCAATCCCGGCAGCACCTTGATAGGCAATGGTTGAAAGATAGTATCGATCGCAGAGGATTATTTTTCCACTTTTTAAGGATGGTGCTATCAGGCTGTCTACATGATCTTTTCTGTCAGCCAAAAACAGCTCAAGTTCTTCTTCTCGACTGACTTTTTTTCTGTTTGTGAATAGTGCACGAATCTGTTTGCCGTATATTCCATTGCTTGGTTCAAAGGTGGACACCACAGCATACCCTCTTTCTTCAAGATCTGTAGCTAGAAGTTTCGTTTGGGTGGATTTTCCGGTTCCATCTGTTCCTTCAAAAACAATCAGCAGTCCGGGTTTGTTTTCTGACATTCTGTGTCCTTGAATTGTGCTCTGTTTTTAATAATGGTATGAGCCATCTCTATTGCAGCAGCAAGACTTGTTGGGTCGGAGATCCCTTCTCCTGCTATATCATAAGCTGTTCCATGATCAACCGATGTTCTAACAATGGGCAGACCAAGTGTGCTGTTAACCCCGTCTTTAAAATGGAGAAGTTTGAAGGGGATTAATCCTTGATCATGGTACATGCATATAACAACATCATACTCGCCTTTCGCTGCTTTTACAAAAATTGTATCAGGAGGAAAGGGACCCTGTACGTTGATGCCGTGTTTTTGGGCAATTGCAATGGACGGCGATAGTATATCCAGTTCTTCTGTTCCAAACATGCCACCTTCACCAGCGTGGGGATTAAGTGCGGCGACAGCCATTTTGGGAAATGGAATATTAAAGTCTTTTAGAAGGCTTTTGTGTGTTGTCCGATACAGTTTAAACAGCGATTCAATACTCAGTAAAGCGGGTACTTGGGCGATAGCACAATGAATGGTTGCAAGGGTTACCCGTAAAGAGGAACCAGCCAGCATCATAACCTGATCGTTGCTATTGGTGAGATCTGCAAGCATTTCAGTGTGACCAGGATAGTGGTATCCGCTTTTCTGAAGTGCTTCTTTGGAAATTGGGCAGGTGCAAAGGCCTGAAAAATGAGAGTTTTGAATCTCTTTTACAGTTGTATTGATTGCTTCGGCCATGGCAACAGCAGTTTCTTTCGAGAATATGCCGGGCCGAATGACATCTTGTGAGAGTTTGGATGTTTCAAAGACTGGAATTACTCCAATGTCTGTAGGAATGAGATCACCAATTTTCCATGGGACAATTGAGCAATCTATCTGTAGTTTATTGGCATAAAAATCGAAAACATTCGTATCGCCAGCTACGATAATTGGTGAATCTGGATTGTTGCTAAACTTTGCAAAATATTTGAGGATGATTTCCGGGCCAATTCCTGCGGGACATCCCATTGTTACAGCAAGTGGAAGCATGATAATTTTAAGTAGAATTTTATAAAATTAATTATTGCGTCAGAATTCGGTTGGGTGCTGGTAACTAACGAACACTGACGATGAACGATAAGCCAGTGTAAATTGAGATTGAGTTGTATGGTCTATTTTTGCCATTCTTTGTGTGCAGTTGGAAGAAGTTTAAGTTTATAGATCATCGAGAGTAACTTCCACAGCTAATAATTTTTCACCCTGCCGTTCCTGAACTAGTAGACTAAGTTGATAATCCTCTATTTTTTCAAGGAGTTCTTCATATGCTTTAGCTGGAATTAAATAAGCTGTTGGTCTGTTATGGTTAAGTATAGCAATCGGCTCACCATCAGATTGAGCAATGAGCGAAGAAGGGTTCTTCTTTAATTCGGATATACTTGCTGAGCGAGTGGCAAAAACTGATTCCATAATGTCACCTATCTTTTCGATGGTTGATTTTTAGTACTTAATAGAGGCAATTACAAGTTATAATTTTACAGACAAAAAGAGTGAAAATAACGGTGAATTGCAGACTGCAACATTTTATATAACTTCTAATTTTGCCAATTTTACATATTGCCCATTGAGTTCTCCAACAATCTTAGGTTTTCAGTATTTATCGAATGAGGATAATTTATTTTCTATATCTACTTTATTTGTAACTGCTCAGAAGTACCCCATCTTCGTCCATTTAAGCCTGCTTACATATAACATCCCGGAGTCTGCGCTTACCTACTTGCCCTTTGTTCCGTCACGCATACTTGAAAAAACGTTACATGCTGGTAATGTACAACGTTTCTTGAAGTACAGGTGACGAGAATTTGTGACTGTCTTTTTCTATAATACGACCAGCAAGTATCCATATTTCCTATTTGACAAAAAGAAAGTGCCTATGCTAAATTAGGTAAACTTTTTTATTATTATTAATCAAAGGGAGTATACAATGAAATACGGTGCTAGAAATACCATTCAAGCAAAAGTTACATCAATCAAAAATAGCGATATAATGTCACTCGTAAAATTTGACATTTCAATTCCTGCCGAGATGGCTTCTGTTTTGACTACCGAATCAGCTGAGCACCTTGACCTTAAAATTGGAGATGAGGTTCAGCTTGTTGTCAAAGCAATTCACGTTCTACCGGTGAAAGAATAAATACAAACCAGACCGAAAAGGAGATATTATGCTTAGACCTATTTCTCGTTTCCTTACCTCACGGTGGGGAATGATTGTGACTGGAGCCACTATAGGAATTTTAGCTTCACTGCTACAAAAACTGGGTAACCCACCAAATATGGGTGTGTGTGTCGCCTGCTTTGAACGTGATATTGCCGGAGCTTTAGGACTCCATCGGGCTTCCGTCGTTCAATATATCAGACCTGAAATTTTAGGCTTTGTTCTTGGCTCAATGGTTGCGGCCTTTGTTTTTCGTGACTTCAACGCTCGCAACGGCTCTGCCCCGATTGTCAGATTCTTGCTAGGAGCATTTGCAATGGTTGGAGCACTGGCTTTTTTAGGCTGTCCATGGCGGGCATTACTACGGCTCGCTGGTGGTGATCTTAATGCCGTTGTCGGATTGGCCGGCTTAACTATCGGAATTGCAATCGGTGATCAGTTTCTTAAATACGGCTATAATTTGGGTCGTTCTCACAAAACGTATTATTCAGCAGGTTTAATTATGCCTGCAATCATGGCCGGACTTCTGGCTTTACTCGTTTTTGCACCCAAGTTCAGCGCCGATGGAGCTATTTTTCTAAGTGAAAAAGGGCCAGGCTCTCTGCATGCACCTATTATAATCTCATTAGCGGCAGGTTTGTTAATAGGTTTTATTGCGCAGCGTACACGCTTCTGCACTATGGGGTCGATTCGTGATGTTTTATTAGTAGGGGATTTTCACCTTATGAGAGGTGTTATAGCTCTTGTTGTATCGGCTTTTGCCGTGAACCTGGTAACGGGACAAGTAAATTTTGGTATTATCGGACAGCCTATAGCACATAGCAATCATCTTGGGAATCTGGCAGGAATGGTTCTGGCTGGTTTAGCTTTTGTTTTAGCTGGAGGATGCCCTGGAAGACAACTTATTCTTTCCGGTGAGGGAGATACCGATGCGGGTATATTTGTTTTAGGAATGATTACAGGTGCGGCTTTTGCCCATAATTTTGGATTGGCCGCCAAACCGGACAAAATTTTAAATGATGTCGTGCAAGTCGGAGGTATTTCCTCTGCCGGAATGACAGCAGTGCTTATTGGGATAGTATTTTGTTTAATTGTCGGATTGACGATGCGTGAAAAAATACAAGGAGTGGTGCGATGAAAATAGATGCCTGCGGTCTTTCATGCCCACAACCTGTTATTTTAACCAATAATGCCATGAACGACAATGAATCACCCATATATATAGTGGTCGATACTCAATGTGCTTGTGAAAATGTGCAGCGCTTGGCAAACAACAAAGGGTATCAGGTAGAAATTGAAAAATCAGGGGAAAAATTTCAGATGAAATTAGCTAAGTAAAACTCCTGTTCCTCCAATCATAGGGTGTAAATTGAGAACCCGTTACCTATGATTGGAGGTTTTTTGAAGTGCTGTTTTATTCACCAATACCAGTATATTACAAACCAGACAGAATGATTTCGATAGCCTTTCTGTCATACTTGCCGTTTGGAGTAAGGGGCATATCAGAAACCACTCTGATGCGCCTGGGCAGAGCGGCAGGTTCAAGCAGGCCTGCCAAAATTTTTTTAAGCTGATCAGGATCAGCCACCTCACCCCGGACAAGTGCCTCTATTCGGTTACCGCGCCCTGTCTCATCAGCTAAAGGAATCACCACACATTCTTTTACAGCGGCTTGGCTTAGCAGCAAATCCCTCACCTCTTCGAGATCAACCCGCACTCCACCCACTTTTGTGACTGCATCTGCTCTTCCATGCAACGAAAATGTATCTTCTCCCTCTCTTTGTACCCGATCACCTGAAAGAAAAAAGCCTTCAGCATTTACAGAAAGGTCCGGGGATAAAAAAGGAGACTGCACGTAGAGTTTTTCATCCTGTATTGTATATGTAACTGGCGCAAGCGGCTTGAAAAACACATGCCCCGCCGAACGATTTCTGGTGGCAAGACCTCCGGTTTCTGTAGAACCGTATACTTCCACCACCCCGCCTTTATTGCGTGTTGAGAAATCGAGACTATCTTCGGCAGGAAGCATTCCGGCAGAAGAAAAAGCCATCCGTAAAGATGATCCAACTGTCCGCCCCTTCAGAACACGGTAATGAGCTGGAATACTGATCAAAAGAGTAGCTGACTGCTGCTCAACACATTCCGTGATTTCCGCTGGAAACAATGGTGTTCCTGCAAAAACAGTTGCCCTGGACACAAGAGGAATTACCACAGAAAAAAGAAGCCCGTAAATATGATAAGGACTGACCGTTGAGACAATAATATCGTTAGCACTGACTTGATAGCGGGAAGTCATATACAGAGCTTCACCAAAGATATTCCCTGCTGTTTTAGACCAGATTTTAGGGGCTCCAGTGGAACCGCCGGTGAAGATTTGGAGAAGTTCTGTGTCTGCCTGGACATGAATACTGGGCAGAGGTGCCCACTTTGAAGACGTATCACAGAAGATACGCTGTGTGCCTTGAGGCAGTGGTCGTTCTCCATCAACAACAGCTGCAAAGAATCCTGTGGTTTCCTGCATCTGTGCAAGAGCAAGCTTTGAAAAGCTATGGGGCAGCACCAGTATCGAGCCGCTTGCAAGAGCCGCAAGAAGGGCCGCTGCAATCACACCTCTCTCTTCTGCAGCAAGACAAATAGGGATTCTTTTGTCTCTTGCCTTGTCTTCATCTGCAAGCTCTGTAAATGCTGCATATAACCGGGCAGCCATTGTATACATATCTGCACGGCTTACGCCGTTGCATGTAAAGTCATGTTCAGAATCTTTCTGAGGTGGCAGCAGAAGTTCTTTTAAGAATAGTTCAACATCTTCCGAATCGAAAAACGCACTCATCTCAAACAATCTTCCTGCCAAAAGCCTGAGATGCCATATCCCGGTTGCGCGGCCGGAAAGTCCCGTCTTCCATCTCCTTGCTTACCACCTGTTTAAATAACTTAAACATCTTCATTTCCTGCGGCTCATCCTTGTAAAAACGGCTCCAGGCAAGATCAAGCAAATTCTGCAATTTTTCGGGACTCATCTGTTTTGGCTGATAGACAACTTTATCTGCAGAAAAATCGTTCCAGTCTTTAGAGATAATACGTCCCTGCTTTTCAAGATCTGTATATGCTTTAGTATGAGGAAAAGGGGTAAGTACAGTGAATTCTGCCAGATCAAGCTCAATATCAAGTAAAAAATCAATCAGTTCTTTAATATAATCTTCGGTATGACTGTCAAGCCCTAACAGGATTGTACCTTCAACTCCAATGCCATGATCATGATAGCGCTTAACACGCTCACGAATATAATCTGAGGTGTCAAAAACAGCCTGATACACATACCAGGCACCGGCCTGTGCAGCCAGATCAAGAACTTCCGGTTTATCTTCAATGGGATGGGAACACCATTTTTTTTTCAAAGGAATCATTTCCCGAAACAGATCCTTCTCCCACTGGGTGTTCTGAGCCAGCGAATTATCCACAATAAACATCCGATTATTGTCAATTCCTGCCATTTCAGCCACCGCTTTGTCAATGGGACGCGGTCTGAAGTCCCGGCCTCCAAGATAGGAGACAGCGCAGGGATAGCAATTAAATCGACAGCCTCTTGAGGCATGCACAAGATCCACCATTTGCAAGCCTTTATAGTTATAAAGTTCTCTGTTCAGAATATCCCGACGGGCAGGCCCGACCAATCCAATATCCGGCCTGTTATCCATATAGTTATAACAAGGCTTCAGAACTCCGTTTCTGAAATCCTCCAAAACCAGTTCCATACGACTCTCAGCTTCACCCAAAAATACAGAATCGGCGTGTTCCATGGTTTCTTCAGCATGAAGCATGGTGGCAATACCGCCAAAAATAACTTTCACTCCTTTTTTTCGATATTTATCTGCAATTTTCCAGCCC
This sequence comes from Desulfocapsa sp., assembly GCA_022712975.1. Lineage (GTDB taxonomy): Bacteria > Desulfobacterota > Desulfobulbia > Desulfobulbales > Desulfocapsaceae > Desulfocapsa. The sequence continues at coordinate 2,814 of JAFLJO010000012.1, read as the reverse complement.
CGTTTTACCTGCACGGTGAGCATCATGGAAATTCCTACCATATCAACGTGTTCGTCAAAGTCTATATCTTCCAGATTTTCGTCAACAAACTCAACATCAACATAATCGGGTAAGGTGGCGGCGAAAACGACAGGGCCGTGTGGTGGTAGGTGGAACTCTGTCTGTCTGGATAGTTTGGCCCATTTTGGATAAATCAGTTTGAATTTCATATTGCTAACTTTCTTATTGTTGTATTATTTTATCGTAACCGTTCACCACAAATGCTGATTTACAGTAAACCTGGTTTCGTAAGCATTCACCAGGTAAGCGTAGACTCCGTGCCTCAGATTTGTTCAAGCGGGACGCCGTAGTGTACGATTTTGTAAATAAGGCGGCTCGATCGGACAAATATGAGGTACGGAGTCTACGCTTACATTTTATCGACGCTTATCAGCGTCATATTCAAGGTATAGCCTCGTAAACCATAGGCTTCAAACTCGATAGTTTCGGGTATCATTTCTTCATTTACAACAATACGGGAACCAGTAATGATTGTTCGGATATGCTCATAGCTCGGATCATACACATTTACCCTGCTGCTTCCATCTTCATGTACTATTATATCTGTTATTTGACCTTCCTGTTGAAAATATCTGCAAACGGGTGTTCCATCAACAAGATGCCCAATAAACAGGTTATCATCAGGCGGTGCCCGAAACAGAATCTGCACATCACGCATCAACCCCTCAGCAAATTCAGAATTATCAAATGGCGGCAGTGCTCTGTTCACCACAAGTTCTTTTTCTTTAGTAAGCACTGCCTCAAAAAGAACAAAACCTTCCACACCTAATAGTCCTGTTTTGAGAGTTTCTCCGTCGATCACCGTCACTCCGATCACAGTGGTGCTCAGTCCATTTGTACGTTCAAAGACAATGGAATGGACAAATTGGTAATGTCCCTGGAAATAGTTCTGTTCACACTTTTGCTGAATCTGCCTGTGGGTTGATTCAGACATGGATTGCCACTCTATGATCTCAGGTAAATTCGGCGTTTGAAATACTGTGCAGGATGACAATAAAAGCAGATACAACACCAGTACAATGTTTTTGTGTTTCACACTCATGGCTTCTTAAAAGACTCTTGCGGAATTTTCCTGCCTTTTTCATTTAAGACAGTAGCCGAAAACATCATTCTGGTTAAGGATCCCGGACCTTCGTATATTGTTACAGACTCCATAAGACCGGACTGATCGAGCAGTTTCAGTTCAATACGGCTGATTATTTTTGCAAGTGTCGCATCTCTTGGAGTAAGAATAATAAATCCATCATCCCTACTCTGTACTCGAAACGTCGGGGTATCAGTGATATCCCCATCCAGCCACCCCGTGATTTCAGACAAAATAATCCGCATGGAATCCACTCCCATGCCGTGCTCCTCTATAAATTTTCCATCACGTTTGATAAATTTACTGATGTGACCATCATCCATAAGGAGAACAGTGCGAATTGGAGAAAAATATTCCCAGCGAAGTGACCCTGGTGCCTTAAAAACAAACCGGCCTTTGGAAATAATGGGACGTGCCAGTATAGGCAGTTGTTTTTCCTGGGTAAAATATGCCTGTACCGATTCAACACTTATGGAGTTTTTTTGTACTTGTGCTTGTGCCTGTGCTCGTACCTGTGCCTGTGTCATTAAGACGAATGCACACAACAACAAAACAGTAAGTAAACTCTTCATCAACACATCCCACCGTTTACCGATAGAACCTGTCCGGTCATATAGGAGGCATCTGGAGAACAGAGAAAAGCCACAACTTTTGCAACTTCTTCAGGGGTACCGATCCGTGCCATCGGAATGAGGGTTTTTATATGATCCTTGGGAGCATCTGCAATCATGCTCGTTTCTATAAGGCCTGGAGCCACAACATTTACGCGGATGCCAAGTCTTGCGACCTCTGAGGCCACAACCCTGCTGGCAGCATTAAGACCTGCTTTTGCAGCAGAATAATTTGCCTGTCCACGATTGGGTAAAAGGGATGAAGCAGAAGAAATAGAAACAACCACACCGCTTCTGGCACGAACCATTTTTTCGATAACGGGACGTGTCATATTATAAAATCCATTCAGGCTGGTATCAACAACTGCCTGCCAGTTTTCCGGTTCCATCATCATAAACAGCCCATCTTTTATGATTCCGGCGTTATTAACCAGTATATCTATTCTGCTCAACCTTGCTGCAATATCAGCGACAACTTCTTCCGTTTTGTTTCCGTCCCGGACATCGAACCCATATATTTCGCCACTGCTGCCGGCAGCCTCAACTGAAGCTAGAGTTTGTTCGGCACCTGTCTTGTCAGATAAGAAATTAACTACTATATAATAGCCTTTTTCTGCCAGCTCCACGGCAATGGCACGTCCTATTCCTTTGGCAGCTCCTGTGACAATGGCAACCTGTCTGGTTTTTTTTTCTTTCATATATTTTTTGCACTCATTTACAATTGATACAGCTGGAGGGTTATTTCCCCGATTACAGTTTCATCCATATGAATAACAGCAGAAACCTCTCGTAGCTTATCATACGTATGAACATTCTCAGACCGGGTCACCACTGTTGTTCTCATGGGGATACTTTCCACATGAAATTTTGCCCGCTTGATTCCCACCAACCATCCCATTTTACTGGAATCCACACCTTTTTCCTTTATGCGATCAAGGCCATGGCACACACCTGCTGTTTGTGCAGCTAACTCCACCATTAGTAAAGATTTTGCGCCACTGCTGTTCGTTAAAGGATATGATGGTTTGATAATAGATGTGGTTACAGCATAGGTTTCAT
>JAFLJO010000070.1 GCA_022712975.1 Desulfocapsa sp. | reverse complement strand
ATCAATAACCTGGTTTGCCAACAGTAAGCGATCATCAACATTAGCTGGTACCAGGTGGTCGCTTACCAGTAAGACCACCAGGTTGGCAGAGAAGTATTTGGCTGTCTCCATGGCCTTGGTAAGGGACGTGGAACTTGCGGTGACAGCATTAATGGTAGCGGTCCCTGCATGAATTTCCAAAGCCCGCTGTTGTTGCAAAACATGGCTGGAAAGCAGGAGCGGTACATTGATCGCTCCCTGAATTGTTTCCACCAGCCAAGGGGTCAGTCGCCCTAATTTTTTACTGCTGCCAAGATTGACAACAAGGGCAGTTGCTCCGGCATCGACTTGAGCAGCAGCAATTTTGATGAGACTTACCTGATCCAGGTTCTCGATGGCTCGGATAAATGATTGGTTCATGGGATGTAAGTCTTCGCCGATAATTTCCATGATATTCTCCCTTTTGGTTCTGTGAAAGTTTCCGGTGGAATGGCAAAATTACCATACCGGAGCGATGAATTATCATCTATCGTTGTGCCTGGCACTTTTGGCCAGATCATGTTGTCTGCTTGCCTTGGCAAGCAGTCCATTCATTCCCAGATTGAGAACAGTTGGCAGGTGCAGGTCAATAATGGCAAACTCACCACCGGCAATGGCCTGGCACCAGACATTCACACTGCTTAAATTCGTAATAAGGCCTTTTTCATAATCGTCAGAGATTGCCATGATTGCTTGTATAAAATTGGCATACTGATCTTGTAAGAGTAAGTTTTCCAATGTTCTGTGCAATGCGACCTGTCCACCATATCGTTTGCTGATGTTAAAGAGGCTGATTTTGCGATCTTTGAGGCGTTGAAATACAGACCGTCCGGTTACTACTCCGTTTTGGAGGTGGCTCGCCTGCTGTACACCCTCATAAACAGCCTGTGCCATGAGCTCACCCATTTTGGTGTGACCACCGCTGGAATCAATGGAAACCCCGCTCCCTTCAACCACAATGATATTGTCTGTACCCGTGCCAGTGGCCTGGTTGAGTGCAGAGGAGTAGCTTGAACGGATATCCATATCCTGCAGAGCCGCGGTTTTGCCTTCGGTGGCAGAGATGATTGCCCGGGTCATGGCTCTGGGACTTAATTTCATATTAGTCATCAGCAGAATATTGATGGTGCCAGGTTTTTTCGGCTTGACCGATTTTTCAGGTTCATAAAAGTTGCCAATATCAGCTCCCATGCGCACCGCATTACTCTGTACTCCTGCGGTGACCAGGGCTGTAACCTCCATGTCCTTAAAAGATTTCCGAACCACGGCCAGATTGTCCATGTTGGCTCCGGTAAAAAGCATGGCGGTAGACTCCGGGGCAAGACCCAAAACCTGTTGGGTGTTTTGGCGCAAAGCCCCCAAGCCCTGTTTATGGCCAAGACCCCAGGATGGTGGAGGGAAATAATGGTTGGCAACCGTGGTAATACCTGTTCGCTGGCCTTCCAGGGTGGAGACCACTGTCATTGGTTTGGTGAAATGGAGAGCCACGGTCTTATTGCGAAAATCTTTTATATCACTGTCGATAAACTCGGCTGCCTCAATATAGTCAAGATCCAGAGCCAATGGCCTGCGGCTCACCACCTGTTCCGGCAGGACAAAATTACCAGGCTCGCTAAATTCCGAACCGTAAATCCTGGCCGAAAGCCAGGAAACAAAATAGCCGGGATGAGTTGCGGCACGGCAGGTTAAGGCGCAGGGGAAGAAAATTATATTATTGTTTTTAACGGCGTCCACCTCGCGCCAGCCCGGCTGATTCAGGATGGTCATGGTCTGGCGATCGTCACCGCATCCGTAAAGAACCTGAGGGTTAAAATTACGCCACTGGTCAAGGTCAACCGGGATGATATTGCCATTTATACCAAACTGCGGGGCAATGCCACCGGCAGCACGAATATAGTCATTCTGAAAAGAATCATCGCCAGGTGCCATGACCTTATCCCGACCCATGAGCCGCATAACTCTTTTGCGCTTTTCGACGGGGATCTTGGCTACTTTGGCCTCGATGACTTCAAGTTGCCTTTTTTCTTCCGCAATAATTGCAGCAGCTTCATCCTGCCTGTTAAAAATACGGCCAAGAAGCTCGATATGGTCAAAGGCTTCAGCGATTGATTTTGCAGATAAATTCACCAGGACAACCTGACCCTGAAAGCGTGGCAGCACCTCTTTTTGCAATCCAGCATAAAAGATAATATCTGGATTAAGAGCCGCAACTCTGTCCATATCAGGACTGAAAAATCCACCGATAATCTCCTTGCCTGCGGCCTCAGGCGGCAAGAGGGAATGGTAGGTAAGGCCAACAACCGACTCATCCGCCCCGATACGCAGGAGCATCTCGGTGACCGATGGCACTAAAGAGACAACCCGCCTGGGCTGCGCAGCCAAACTGATCTCTGTGCCGCTGGAATCAATAAAGGTTGTGGCCTGACCGGCCTGCAAAGACCCAGGCAGGAATAATAAAAGCATTATGAAGAATATGTTGTATGGTTTCATTGTGTCTCCGGTACATAGACCATGGAGCCATCGGCTAAGCGATAGGCCGTTCCTAACCGTTCACCCATGCCTTTGGCCTTTTCTTTAGTGACCTTCATGGCCTCGATTTTTTTTCCCTTCTTGGTGATAATTTCCATCTCACCGCTGGCGGATCGTTTTATGATGGTCAGCTCTGAGTCTTCCAGAAAGAGATCTTCCAGATGAAAGGCACCAAAGAGGGCCAGGAGTAGCCCAACGATAAAAACCAGACCCAGATCAAAGAGGTTGGCCACCCCGGTCAGGGGATCGTTATCCGACAGCCCGGAACCCCGGTTCTGCTTATGATGGAAATATTTCACTCTTCGCCTCCGTCCGTCATCAACAGCTCGGCGGCCAGCGTCATGTTTTTGATATCTTCCTCAATCCAGCGCCGTTGGATGGTGAAGAAGAAATAACTGCTTATTCCCAGAGCCATGCCCACCACCGTGGTGGTGAAGGCGACGACCAGATCGCCGGAAAGCCGGGTCAGATCACCTTGACCCAAGGCGGCAAGGCCGGTGCCCATTGGAATAAGGGTACCGATAAGGCCAAGACCCGGGCCAATACGGATGAGCATCTTCAAGCGATCAAGGGATTTCCAGAGCCGATGTTCGTTTTCCCGCAGCAGATTCAAAACCGTGACCTCTTTAGCACAGTTGTCTTTTAGAACCAGAAGCTCTTTGGTAAAATATTGAACCGAGTCAGGAAAATCGGTAAAGGTATGATTTTCTAAGGATGCAATGATATTTATTTGCCTTGGCAAGCGACTGCGTCGCAACCCGCGACCAACAAAATTCCCACTGTAAATCACCATCCAGACAGTGAGCAAGGCCAGCAGCACCAGCACCGGAGCCAACAGGGATGAGGCCGTTAGATAGATAAAAGATTTCAACAAGGCCATTATGTCCATGATGTTCTCCAAAATGATTTGATAAAGCTGATCGCAAAAATCAAACTTATTGCAGCTAAAAGAAGGGGCAGTTGGCTGCTCGCCATGATGGTAGTGCTACTCATGCTCAGGCGGTAAATCCGTTCCATATCAGCAAACTGGGGAACCACGGCTAATGTTAGGAGAAAATAGAGGGCAGCCAGAACCATGATGGCACCCAGTCCATGTTCAGCATTTTTACCTTTGCTAAAAAAAGCAAGGATAAGGGCGCTGAACAGACTGATGCTGATAAAGCCTGCCCCCAGCCAGGGAAAAAGCCATGGCTCATTCGGCAGCAGACGGTGCAGGAAACTACTGGAAAGCACAATGACCGAAAAACAGAGCGGACACGGTAAAGTCAGTAGTAGCCACCCGTGGCTTCTGGTTTTTGAATCAGCCCTTTTTTTCAGCAGAACCATTCCCCAGATCAAGAGCAGAATGGCCAGGATGAAATGGATGGTCATGCCGTTTTTGAAGAACAGCATCACCATATCCAGATGAGCAAGAAAGTTGACTTGGCTGACCAGTATCCAGGCCAGCCCGAACAGAAGCCCATAACAAAGCATAAAACCGAGGCAGGTCAATGTTTTCCCAGCCAGCCCGACCTGTTGTCGCAAGAGGTAGGAAAGCCCGGCCCCGCTTTTAAAGGCAAAGATGCCTAAGGAAAAGACGAGGCCGAGGATGAGTGATTTAAGCTCCATGCCTAAAAGCTGTAACGATAGCTGACAAAGAACGACTGGCCAGGTTTGGGGAAGCCTTTTTTCTCGTAATAATCTTTGTCAAAGATATTGTCGGCCTTGAAGATGACGCGGTGATGATCCAGGAAGGTGTAGCCCACCATCAGGTCAACCACGGTAAAAGAGGGATACTCCACCTCGGGGAAGCCAGCGGCGTTCCAGTCGGTATCCTTCATCCGGCCCTGATTACGCACATGGAGTTTACCGTTCAAGGCACCGTCATCATATTGAATGCCGTAGTTTACTGTGTACTTGGCGACGTTGTGGGTATCCCTCATGGTTCCGTCCAATAACTCTTCTTCGGATTTGAAGATATGAGTGGAATTAACAAAGAGGGAGAGCGAGCGATCCCAGTTCAGTGGAGCACCGATATCAAAGGAAAGCATGGTCTCCATGCCTTCCATTTCCGCGTTGAGGTTTTCGTAGGTGGTGATATTGGTGCCACCTGGAACACGGCTGATTTTGTCATCCACGTCTGTGTGAAAATAGGTGAGGTCGAGGGACAGCCCCCAGCTCTGTTTATCGTATCCAACTCCAAAATCATAGGACAGAGAGGTCTCGGGCTCAAGATTGGGATTTCCTTGCGTAATATCACCTTTGTAATCTACGGCATAACCGGCAAGCTCCCAGGCACTTGGTGGAACAAAGGCCTGACCAATGGTGGAGTGGAGTCGAATACCTTGCTCGAAACGATAATTGAGTCCAGCTCTGGGGCTGAAGGTGGAAAATGTAATGGATCTTGGCAAAAAATCCGTTTTGTACGGAGTAGGTAGATTGTCCACATCAAAGGAGTCATAGCGACCACCCGCTGTGGCAGTGAGCCGTTTATCCATGAAACGCCATACTGTTTCCAGATAGCCAGCCCAGCTCTCCCTGTTTTCATCGGGGGCATAGGGCGCCGTTCTGCTGCCATCCTGTTCATAACTGCGGCTTTCAGCGGTTATATCCTGATAATCAATGCCGGTAATGAAGCTATGCTGATTCCAGCTATACTCATTTTTAATTTGCAGACCAAACCAATCTGTTTCTGAATCATAGGTCTGGTATGGATCAACCTGAATCATGTTTATATAGTCGTAACGCTCTGACGTTTCATTGGTTTTATAGGCTGTAAAGCTCAGTTGGTTATTATTGCCTATTTTCCCAGCTACTGTAAGATCCAAGCCATGACGATCAATGTCCTTGTATCTGGCACTGTCACCCCAAAAGATATCGCCGGGTGTCTCAATATCACGCCCCTGATAAAGATCAACACTGCTATCCAGTCGCCAATTTTCTCCCAGGTCTGCACCCAGGCGCAGGTAGGCACTTTGGGTCAGATAACTGGTGTTGGCACGGGTTTCTCCATTGCCCATCTTGATGTCATCGGCCTGCTCATAACGACGGGCGGAGATATCAAAATCGAAGCGCTCGCCAAAACCACCACCTAAGCTGGCCTTTTGGAAGTTGGTATCAAAAGAACCAAAACCAATCTCGGCCATTCCGGTGAGTTCCTCCGTGTTTTTCCTGGTGATAATATTGACCACACCACCCATGGCCTCGCCGCCATAGAGGGAGGAGGCCGGGCCTTTCAGGACTTCGATGCGCTCGATATTGTCTGAGAGGATGGTGGCAAGGTTGGTGGCCCCGGCTGGGCGGCCATTAATGAGAACTAATGAA
>JAFLJO010000030.1 GCA_022712975.1 Desulfocapsa sp. | reverse complement strand
ACGTCGTTGGGCTAACCCTTCGGGGAAGCAGGCGCCTAAGGTATGGTTGATAATTGGGGTGAAGTCGTAACAAGGTAGCCGTTGAGGAATCAGCGGCTGGATCACCTCCTTTCAAAGGAAAGAAAAAGTAGTACAATCGCTTTTAATTTGATTTTCACTGACCGATTTTGAGAGATCAAAACGGTGAAATTTTAGTAGCCGGATCTTTTATTGTTCTTTGACAATTTGTTGTTGTAAATATCAATTGCGCAGTTGTTAATGTTATCATTAACAACTGATTAAAATATAGTTGTGATTTGAACGAGTAGTCGTTCAGAAAACAACGACCATTTAATGAAGCAAAATTTAATGAAATTCAAGGCGCAGGATTTTTAACTGATTGAGTCGACCTTATGGTCGTCGATTGAAGGTAAAAATTATGCAACGAAGAAGTTCATGAATTTTGTGAAATTAAATATGTTCGCATCAAAGTGTTTAAACTTATTTGTGGTATAGTGGCTAAGCTACTAAGAGCAAACGGTGGATGCCTTGGTGTCAAGTGCAGATGAAAGACGTGGAAAGCTGCGATAAGCTTCGGGGAGGAGCTAAACATCCTTTGATCCGGAGATTTCTGAATGGGGCAACCCGGCATGGTTAATACCGTGTCATCCTAACATGAATACATAGTGTTAGGAAGCCAACGGGGAGAACTGAAACATCTAAGTACCCCCAGGAAAAGAAAGTAAAAACGATTTCCTAAGTAGCGGCGAGCGAACGGGAAACAGCCCAAACTGTATACGTGTCAAGCCCAAAAGCGTTGCGTATACGGGGTCGTGGGATGAGATTTGTCAGGGTTTTGGACCTGGCGGAGAGTAAAAAAATTCATTATTAGCTGAATGAGCTGGAAAGCTCGATCATAGAAGGTGACAATCCTGTAAGCGAAAATAATGGATCTCTCTTATTTTATTCCCAAGTACCGCGGAACACGAGAAATTCTGTGGGAATTTGTGTGGACCATCACATAAGGCTAAATACAACTTGACAACCGATAGCGTACAAGTACCGTGAGGGAAAGGTGAAAAGTACCCCTGTTAGGGGAGTGAAATAGTACCTGAAACCGTTTGCTTACAAGCAGTGGGAGCTTAGATTTCGATCTTTGTGACCGCGTGCCTTTTGCATAATGAGTCAGCGAGTTATTTAGTGTAGCAAGGTTAAGTCGATAGATGTAGCCGTAGCGAAAGCGAGTCTGAATAGGGCGACAAGTTGCACTGAATAGACCCGAAACCAGGTGATCTATCCATGTCCAGGGTGAAGCGAGAGTAAAATCTCGTGGAGGCCCGAACCGTCACAGGTTAAAAACTGTTCGGATGAGGTGTGGATAGGGGTGAAAGGCCAAACAAACCTGGAGATAGCTGGTTCTCTCCGAAATATATTTAGGTATAGCCTTATAAGTTTCTTGCCGGAGGTAGAGCACTGGATGGGCTAGGGGTCTCACCAGATTACCAAACCTAACCAAACTCCGAATACCGGTAAGTTAGATTATAGGAGTCAGCCCGCGGGAGCTAAGTTCCGCGGACGAGAGGGAAACAACCCAGACCGCCAGCTAAGGTCCCCAAATCTATGCTAAGTGGAGAAGGATGTGGGAATGCCCAGACAACCAGGATGTTGGCTTAGAAGCAGCCATCATTTAAAGAAAGCGTAATAGCTCACTGGTCGAGTGGATCTGCGCCGAAAATGTATCGGGGCTAAAGCATAGTACCGAAGCTGCGGGATGAAATTTATTTCATCGGTAGGAGAGCGTTGTGCCGTCATAGAATCGTTTACGTGAGTAAATGTGGAGATTGCACAAGCGACCATGCTGACATGAGTAGCGATAAAGCGGGTGAGAGACCCGCTCGCCGATAGCCCAAGGTTTCCTGAGTAAAGCTAATCTTCTCAGGGTTAGTCGATCCCTAAGGCGAGGCCGAAAGGCGTAGTCGATGGAAAACAGATTAATATTTCTGTACCACCTAGTTGTCGTTTGAGAGAAGGGGGGACGCAGGAGGGCAAGTCATCCGTCTGTTGGAATAGGCGGTTTAAGCTCGTAGGCTGAAGATCTAGGCAAATCCGGATTTTCATTAAGGCTGAGAAGCGATGAGGAGGGATTTATCCCATAAACTGACTGCACCCATGCTGCCAAGAAAAGCCTCTATCGAGATAACAGGTGATCGTACCAAAACCGACACAGGTAGGCAGGGAGAGTATCCCGAGGCGCTTGAGAGAACTCTGGTTAAGGAACTCGGCAAAATAGCACCGTAACTTCGGGAGAAGGTGTGCCTCTTTTGGTGATTATTATACTTTATGAGCTAATCGAGGTTGCAGTGAAATGGGGGGAGCGACTGTTTACTAAAAACACAGGACTCTGCGAAGTCGAAAGACGAAGTATAGGGTCTGACGCCTGCCCGGTGCCGGAAGGTTAAAAGGACGTGTCAGCTTCGGCGAAGCACTGAATTGAAGCCCCGGTAAACGGCGGCCGTAACTATAACGGTCCTAAGGTAGCGAAATTCCTTGTCGGGTAAGTTCCGACCTGCACGAATGGCGTAACGATTTCCCCACTGTCTCAACCAGGGGCTCAGCGAAACTGTAGTACCGGTGAAGATGCCGGTTACCCGCAACAAGACAGAAAGACCCCGTGAACCTTTACTATAGCTTGGCATTGGTTTTTGAGGTAACATGTGTAGGATAGGTGGGAGACTTTGAAGCGGGCACGCCAGTGTCTGTGGAGTTGTCCTTGAAATACCACCCTTGTTATCTTAGGAATCTAACTGCGGTCCGTAATCCGGATCCAGGACATTGTCTGGTGGGTAGTTTGACTGGGGCGGTCGCCTCCTAAAGAGTAACGGAGGCGCGCGAAGGTTCCCTCAGGCTGATTGGAAACCAGCCGTAGAGTGCAAAGGCATAAGGGAGCTTGACTGCGAGAGAGACATTTCGAGC
>JAFLJO010000061.1 GCA_022712975.1 Desulfocapsa sp. | reverse complement strand
GAACCTCCATAAAATCAGCAGGGCCGTTCATGGTGTCCATGTACTGATGGAGTACACGCCACATATGACCACACTCACCGCCGATGATGTATTTTACACCGAGACGCTTGGCCTCAGCGTATATTTTACCGTTCAGTTTCTTCATCAACTCATTTGAGGTAAAGAGACCGAAGTTACCACCCTCTGATGCATACGTTGACCAGGTGTAATCAAGGCCAATCTGCTCAAACAGTGCAAGATAACCCATGGCAGTGTAGAGGCCGGGTTCTGCAAAAACATCAGCTGATGGAGTAACGAAAAGTACCTCAGCACCTTTACGATTAAAGCTGTGGTTAACTTTCACACCAGTAAGGGCTTCAACGTCTTCTGCCAGGAAATCAACATTGTCTTTGAACGTATGGGGTTGGAGTCCCATGTGATTACCGGTACGGTTAGAGTTGGAAGCTGGTTCCAGAATCCAGTTAATACCAATACCAAGCAGATGAAGAAGCTCACGGAGCATCATGGTGACTTCGGCGGTATCAATCCCATATGGGCAAAAAACTGAACAGCGTCGACATTCTGTACACTGGTAAGAGTACAAAAACCACTCTTTTAATACGCCAACTGTCATCTCGCGCGAGCCCACCAGTTTACCCATTTTCCCGAAAATTTTACCAGCAAGAGTAAATTCTTTTCGGTAAACAGAGCGAAGCAGTTCTGCCCGCAGAACCGGCATGTTTTTGGGATCGCCGGTACCGAGAAAGAAGTGGCATTTATCTGCACAGGCGCCGCAGCGTACACAACAATCCATGAAGATTTTTAAAGACCTGAATTTATCGAGACGTTCTGCAAGCCCTTTTATAATGATATCCTGCCAGTTTTCGGGCAGTTTCCAGTCATCTTCATCTGGTGACCAGATACGGGCGTTTGGAAAATCAATTCCACCCTGGCTGTCAAGATATTCAACCTTTTCCTTTTTTGCAGGGTAGGCAAAATTCCCCTCTTTAATTATAGCCGGGGTATCCATCCAGTCTTTGGTTGGTTGTGCTCCTGTTACCAAAGACGGACCCTGCACTACGCTTTTTGTTAATTGTTCTAATTTTGGAAGTGCCATTATTCTATATCCTTATATAATTTGGATCAACCTTTCCTGTTATTTCTCATCCTTCTTGGGGGGAAGCTCTTTCTCAACAGGGATACCGGCTTCAACCATAAACTCCCTGAACTCATCCTCATACCCTGCATACGAATGGGGTTTGATTGAGGGATCATTCCACGGGTTGATATGACGTTTCATACGACTGTTATTTGCCATATTTCTGGTAGGACTCATAAAAACACCACCCATATGCATAAGCTTACTAAACGGGAAGTAGATCAAAAGAACGGAAACCAGAAAAACGTGAACATAAAAGATGGAACCAATCTCACCATGAATAACCGGTGAAAATGTAACCAGCCCAACCAGCAACTGTTTGATACTTACAATATCAATATCGGTACGCAGAAAATACCGCATAAGCATACCTGTTACAACGATTGCAAAGATCAAAAAGAGCGGAAAGTAGTCATTGACAAGTGAAATATAACGGACATTACGATTCACAAGACGACGACCAAACAGAAAAAGAATACCTGCAAGAATTGTCAGATTAGATGCATAGAGCAATGGAGTCCCAACTTGAAGCATGAAACCGGAATCAAGAAAATCAAGGAACTGTAACCACTCTGGAACAGGATTTAAAAACAGTCGCATATGCCTGATCACAATCACCAGAAAAGAGTAGTGAAAGAGCAGAGCGGCAATCCACAGCCATCTAGATGACTCGTGGGTAATTTTCGGTCCCTCGTGGATTTCGGCTTTGGTGTTCCGAAATAGAGACCTGAATGCAAAAATTTCCAGGCACATCCTGGCGACAACTTCTGATGTCTTGGTCGGACAGTCTAGCTTATCCTGCTTGATGAAATCCAGAGATTTCCCCTGACCACAAGTGGTCGGGATGGAAAACGGTACAGGCGATTTCGCCCAGTACACAACTCTGTAAACAAAGCCACCCAGGAAGATCATGATCGCAAGATACGGAATAGCAACACCAAAAAGGTACTGCATACCCGGTATCATGGACCCCAGCCATGCGAACACAACCAGCGCTAAGACTGCCAGGAATGAGAAGGCATACTTCATTTCTTCTAACCTCGCTTCAAATTGAACTGTGTAGGTTTAAGCTTCAGCAATTTCCCCTGAACCGAAACAAAGACCTGTTAATTATTCTTGATGGACTCGTAAAAAGATACAATTCGCACAATCGCACATTATCATTTCAATATGTTACGATATATCAAATTGCCAACTCAGGACTTTTACAAACTCATCACTATTAGTAATCTTGTTAAACAGGAAAATTAACTGGATCACCCTTATCTTTTTTCAGCAAGTTCGAAGGACACTTGCTGTCGGTAAGAATATGAGTGCCGGTTTTTATTTCCTTAATCCTGACCTTGTACAAACGTTCACGGAATTGCGAGTACAAGTCAAATGCAGCAAGAACGGCAAGATCTACATTAAATTCAAAATCATATAGATCATCGATACACTGCTTACGCTCGGAGTCATTAGCTAAAATTTCACGGGTAATGTGTTTTACGGCATGAATGGGACCGACTGCCTCAGATGCGGTAAATTCCTGAATGGAACGGATGCGCATGATTTGATCCAGCGGTGCAGCGAACTCTTTGGGATCTGCATTTTTAGTAAGAAGCTTGAACAGCTTCCCTAGGGACTCCCGGGTATTTCCTCCCACGGGATTGGAAAACTTATCAGGTCCCTTTTTGAAAAATGTTGATGATTTGTAGCTAGATAAGGTGTAGTCGACCCATTGATCCACTATTTTATCTTCGTAATTGCGAAATGCCTCTGCAAGATCCATCGAACCCTCAGTCATATTTTAAAATAAATAAATAAATTGAATGAATGAATGACCATTCATAGGGATGGAGATTTAGCATTTTTTACCATGATAATCAAGAAATTTCTAACACCGGTGTTGAACGGCAAGTCGACACTCTTTTCAGTACCCGGAACTATAAGCCTTCACATGTCTCCAAGAATATGGAGTGACTCATTAATATAAGGATCTTCCTTAATCTCTTCCTTCCATTTACCCTTGTCTTTCTCTTTATCAGGAGCCGAACCACCATCTTCGCCACGAGCGGCATCCTGCTCTTCACGATACTTCAGATAATGTGCTCCAATCTTATCGCGTGCAACCCTGGATTCCTGCCGCTTTTCCTGCATATCAGAAAATCTCAGCGACATGGTGGTCTTTTTGGCACGCTCCGATGCTTTTGCTGCCTCGTCTGCAATAACCTGCAAACCTTCGTCACCTGCAACTCTGTTCTTTGATTTTGCACGAAGGGTATCAAGCTTCCCTGACACAGAACCATATGTTCTATAGTTGACCGGAGCCACTTGCCCCCAAGGAAGAGAATTATCCAGATACTGCTCGCCAGACTCAAGATGCTGAAAAAGGCTTGGGAGGATAATGTCTGCCTCCACACCTTTATATTGCGTGGAACTACCATTCACCCGATAAAACTTCTGGATGGTAACCTTCAAAGCGCCGAGGTCATCATATCTTTTCAGATGCAGCAGGGGAATATTATCGTTCATATCAAGAAGTGTCTGAACGGTTCCCTTCCCGTGGGTATGAGCACCGCCAACAATCACTGCCCGACCGTAATCCTGAAGAGCTGCTGCCAAAATTTCAGAGGCAGAAGCAGAAAATTGATTCACCAGCACAAGTAAAGGGCCGTCCCAGGTGACAGATTTATCACTATCACTAAGTACCCGCTTATTACCATAGCTGTTTTTTACTTGAACTACGGGGCCATATTTAATGAATAATCCTGTTGTGTCAACAGCATCCATAAGTGAGCCACCGCCGTTATTACGAAGATCAAGAATGAGTCCTGAAATCCCCTGTTTCTTCAGGACTTCAATGGCAATCCTTGTATCATCAGTGGAATTCCTGGCAGTTGAGCCATTTCTGGTTTTCTCAAAATCACGATAAAAACTGGGAATCATCACATAACCAATTTTTGCGCCATTTTCCCCATCCATAAGTGCAGATTTCACAAAAGTCTCTTCGATCTGAACCACGTCACGCTGAATAGCAATCACTTTTTTAGTACCATCCGACTTTCTGACAGTCAAACGAACCACAGAACCCTTGGGACCACGAATAAGCCGCACAGCATCACGCAGAC
This sequence comes from Desulfocapsa sp., assembly GCA_022712975.1. Taxonomy (GTDB): domain Bacteria; phylum Desulfobacterota; class Desulfobulbia; order Desulfobulbales; family Desulfocapsaceae; genus Desulfocapsa. The sequence continues at coordinate 17,937 of JAFLJO010000061.1, read as the reverse complement.
GCATATCCGTTATTTCCACAGATTCTTTTTTCCCTTGAGCCACTTCCAGAATAATATCCTCGGCCTGCAAACGTCCCTGACGAGCGGATGCGGAACCGGGAATAATACTTACAACTTTAATATAGCCATCCTCTTCACGAAGAATTGCGCCAATCCCTTCCAAACTGCCCCGCATATTGATATCAAAGTCTTCTTTATTTGCAGGAGGCATATAATTAGTATGGGGATCAAAGGCTCTTGTTACTGCATTAAAGTAACGATCATAATGATCCTGTAGAGTCTCCTGATGCATGCGATTGAAAAAATTCCTGTTCCGTTTGGCAACTTTTTCTTCGGCTTCCTTCCACAACTCTTTATCACTTTTATGCTTTTCTTTTTCCTTTCCTTCTTTCTCCTTTTTCTGTTCCTCCACAAGATCGAGATAACGGGAGATTACCTGACCTTTCAGGATACGTCTCCAACGTTCGGACAGATCCGTAAGGTTTGTCGCATATTTTAATTTATCAGGATCTGTTTCAAGAATTTCATCACGATGATAATCAAAACCATGAGCCAGCAGTTTTTGGGTGAGTTTTTCCACCTCCCCAATTCTGGTATTCAACAATTTAGACCCCACCTCCGGCAATACAATGGTACTGTTCAAAAGATTTGAATCTATGCCGGGCGCAAGAACAGACAGTTTATCCACATCCGACTGCAGCAGGAAACGCTTCTTGTAATCAAGCTGTTTCAGGTAGAGATCAAAGGCGGCAAAGGCAAGGTCATCGTTCATCACCTTGTCACTGAAATGCATCACCGGCAATTGCTTGCTGAGTAAATACCCGATCAGATTATTGCGTGAGGCATCAGCTTCCGTGTAGTTATTGGCTTCTGTAGCAGAAAAGCCAGACAGCAGAAAACTGATAGCCAGAATGGTAAGCAGACACGTGCGAAAATTAGTTTTCATTTATATCTCAATTAGCTAAGAGGAAAAGTCCATTGCACTTTAACGCTACAATGGTATTTTATGTCACATAAATTATAAAAAAATACCAGAATCTCGCAGGAAATACCAATAGAAACAGTGATCCCATGGAAAAATTAAGAACAGAGCTCCGTACATTTGCATCAGTTAGAGAATGGCAGTCCTTTCATACTCCTAAAAACCTCGCAATGGCTCTAAGTGTTGAAACAGCCGAACTCACCGAAATATTCCAGTGGATGCAAGGGGAAAAAAGCCATGAAGTTGATGACAGCACCCTGCAACATATCGCAGAAGAGGTGGGCGATGTGATGATTTATCTGACTATGCTGGCAGATAAATTTGATCTTGATCCACTGCAGTGCGCCAAAGAAAAAATGAAATTAAACGAAAAAAAATATCCTTTCCCTAACGATCGCTGTTAAAAACAAACATACAGCTTACAAAATAGTTTACGGAACAATGCTTCCAAGGGATATTTCCCGTAAAGTTTTCTCAAGCAATTCTGCCAACTCCATACGATTGTCCTGTTGTAAATCGGAATGTTTTTTGCTCTGTATAGATTGAAAAAAGCCATCGCAAACTGCACGATCCCGACGACTCCAATTTGTGGCGTAGCCAAGTCTTGCAGAAAGTGTTCCATCGTTTTTACTTGATTCAAGGGTTCCATAATCTCTACGTCCATGAGCCCAGTTAATAATATGGCTGTAAAAAAGAAGCTGTCTATCAAGCAGTATAAACAAAAGCTGAATATTCTTTACCGGGCCCACCTGCAACTGCTGCGAATCCAGCCGCATCCCGAGAAGACGTGTGCCAGATAAAAATTCCCGCCCTTTAAGAGCAGTTCCTGCAGCACCCAGTATTCCGCCAATTGTTGAGAATATACCAAAAGAAAGCCCTGCTGCGGCCACATCTGCTCCAGCACCCACCGCAGCACCGCTCAAGGCTCCAGCCATAACAATCTGAGAAGAGTTGAGTCCAAGAAACTCCCATGTTTTTTCAGAAAAAAGATCTTCCTTTAAGATTGATTGAGGCGGCAGATCCAGATTGAAAATATTATGCTTGTAGAGTGCCCGCATCCGCTTTTGACATTTATTTTCCAGTTTTCTCAAAAATTGTTCATATTTTTCATGCAGTTTTTTCTTCAGCTCATCCTCATTGCTTCCACTGTTCAATGCAACAGAGTGAGTGTATGCAAGCCCTTCTTCCAGTAAACCAAGGAGCAGCTCCACCACCTGCTGATTACGTCCCTGCCAATCCCTGCGAAAAGCAGTAACCACCGTATCAAGTATGGGCTGGATCTCCTGATCAATTCCCTTTAAGCTCTCCAGAAGTTCAATACGTTCTTTATAGGTTGCCTGACAGGAATTAAACAGCCGGATGGAATTAAAATGTTTTCTAAATTCCGCCTGCCATTTCCCGAGCCATGCCGTCTCCTCATCCTTACAATTGATAATGGCCATACGCGGACAACCAGTAAGACGTAGAATTTCCATCTCCGCCTTATCCATATTGCGAAGAGGTCTTGACCCATCCACAACAAAGATAATTCCGGCTCCCCGTAAAAGGGGCTGAAACAATTTGCAATCATCAGTAAAGTCGGGATTATCCCGGTGGGCTTCAATAAAATCAGGGATCAAGGTTGCGTCGCTTCCCTTATAGTCCTGCATCCATTGCAGAGTTTTGCGAGGATTTTGAAAGCCGGGTGTATCGGTAAATCTGATTATTTCTTTCCCATCGATGCACACCGGAAAAGTCTGACACTCTCGCGTTTCACCGGGCATTGGACTGATACGTACAGAATCATCTTCAGCTAAAGTGGACAAAACCGAAGACTTGCCTTCGTTTGGATGACCAACCACTGCAAATTCCGGGATTATTTTCGTTTCCATCATTCAATCACCAGAGGACTTAATTGCAGACAGGGATCAAGCAGAGTGGCAATTTTTTGTTGCCATATATGCAGATCAGTATCTGTTACCTGGGTAAAAAGCGTATCCGGATCCGGCTTACCAACAAGAGCCACAATAATATGTGTTTCCTCATCACAATGAAGACGTAATTCCCGTAAAAATCGTAATACCTCCTGGATGGGCGGCTGCCAGGCCTCCTGCAAAATAAGCAGTGCTGAACAATTTGCTTCAGCACCTTGTTTAATTTGCTTTAAAACCATTGTACTGTCACTGTATTCTTCACTAATTCGCAGAATTCTGCCAACTGTATATCCAAATGCCTGCTGACAAAACCATTCAAGGCGTACTGAATCAACATCCTCAAAAAGTTCGTCTGGAATGAGAGCCAGCAGCTCTCCGTTTATTATTTTCTTTTCTGCTAACCGTTTTTTTCCTTCCTCTGTCTGAGAGGTATCTTCTTGATAAACGGGAACAGTTAATGGTGGTTTCCCCACGTTCTTCTTTGGGCTGGTCTCAAGCCGGGGGGAGAGCAAACGATGCAGAAGCTGATTATGATCCGGTCGATGAAATGAAATTCGGGCAAAAGATTTTTTACGCCCGAAAGTACCGACCACAAAAAGAATTATCCGGGGAAGAAGACAATAGCAGCAGATTGAAAGAGCGAGAAAAGGCCACCAGGAAACAAGATCACTGCTCGCCAGATGATAAAATCCATCTTTTAATATCATCCTGCTTCCTTCAATCTGAGACAAATCAGGATATGTTGCAGAACCGGGCAGCCAGGACCACGGAACAGCAACCCATTGCACAAGACGCGCCACAAATTCAGCGGAAAACTGAATGGTTGACTGCCAGCCAAAGGCCAAATCTAAGCTTGCTACTTTAATTAAGAGTACGCCCAGCACTCCACAATTAAATGCAATTCCAAAAAGTTGAAACAGAAGAAACAGAGGCCAGGAAAACAATGCTCCATAGCCGTTCCCGCGAGTTCGCACCGCAGCAAGAGCTGCTGCGAATTGTGAACGCCTGCGGCTTTCCATGCCATCCAATCCATACTTTCTTATCTTAAAAAGAAAACCATTCAGTCCTTTGTGTACAAGAGAAAGCACAAGAGAGGAACGAAGATCCAAACCTCGCACTCTACGATAGGCAAAGACAAGTACCAGAGACAGCAGAACACAAACCTGAAGGCCGACAAAGACAAGAAAAAAAAGAGATACATTCACCGGCTGTGCACCAGTATAACTTAAAAATGACCAGGCAAGAACAGCACCAGAGGCCATGGCCAGAAAAGAGAAAAACGACCAGAATAGAGCATACAATTCATACCACATTCTCCCCGGCAGCAACGCATGGCCATCGTATTTCTGATTTTCCAGGCTTCTCCGTTCCTGTAGCCAGCGATAAATCAACCATTCACGGTCTGGTTCTGTTCCTTCATCAATATCCGGTTCAATGGCGTCAAGATAAAGATTACGGTCACGATCACGGAGAGCAGCCGTTCCCTGTTCTTCTTCCAGTTGTTTATCTTGGATGAAAAAAAGTTCCAGGTCAAGAAAGTCGGGGATACGCCATAACGATTTCATAAAGTGTCATAAAAAGTAACAAAGAGAATTCATAAAAGAACAATTGATTGATAATAGCAGGTTTCAGCTTCCATGCAAAGAAGGATTGTACCTGTTCCTGTTTACATTTTCATCGCCTATATGGAAAGGAATTGGTAGGTTAACGATTCTACTCTTTTATCAATTGAGACAAAACGATGCGCTCAACAAGCAACTGTCACCAATAAAAATACAATCGACTCAAAAGAGGTTTTCAATGCTGCAAAAAAATATTGAATTAACTGTTCTCTGTGAAAACAGTGTCGCAGGCCCATTTGGCCTTATTGGTGAACATGGCTGGGCAGTGGGAATCACAACATCGAGCATACGTATTCTCTTTGACACAGGCCAGGGATTCGGGATACTGCAAAATAGTGAAGTTCTGGATTTTGATCTCAGCAAGATTAATGCGATTGTCCTCAGCCATGGCCATTATGATCACTGTTCAGGACTTCCTCTCGTTCTCCCTCTTAGCGGAAAAACAGATGTCTATATTCATGAGCAGGGTTTTGGCAGGCGCTGTCATAGATATAAGGGGACGGTTAGAGATATTGGTATTCGCGACCAACAAAGCAGCCTCGAATCCCTTGGAGCACATTTTATTTTCAATAAAGACTTTACAAAAATTACTGAAGGAATCTATTTGAGCGGTGAAATCCCCAGGGTCAATTCTCATGAAAAATCAGATCCCAGACTGGTGCGGGAAGATGCGTCAAAAGAACTCTCCCTGGATCCCCTCCTAGATGACCAGACGCTTATCATTGACAGCAAAGAAGGACTGATTCTTCTCCTTGGCTGTGCCCATGCAGGACTTATCAATATCTTACAATATGTTCAGCAGAAACTGCCGGAACGACCAATCCACACAATTATTGGAGGCACCCACCTCGGTTTTGCCGGCGATGAACAGTTTACAGCCACGGTAGATGCCCTACATTCCTTTGATATCAAATGTCTTGCTGCAAGCCACTGTACGGGGCTTGAACGGGGAGCGGAGCTGGCAAAATCCTTTGGCAGCACATTCCGTTTTGCGCCAGTGGGCACTAAAATAAATATCCCATAAGTATGCCAGATATTCAATTTACTGTTCAAAAAGCCTTCTGCAGTAACTGTCATTGTGACCACACTCTATCCAGAGACCCGGCAATGGGTGCAGCAAGGGATCTCATTACACGTATGAATCATGAGCTTGCAACAGACTATCTTTATGGAGAGGCACGAGGGAAAATGTTTGGCGTCCTTGTTTGTCGTACCATTGAAGGGAAAACAGAAATATTAAAAGCCTTTTCAGGACAGTACAACGGACAATGGGAAATGAAAGGCTGGGTGCCTCCTCTCTTTGATGTGCAAGACTTCAAGGATCTCAATGATCCCGTGGAGAAAGAGATCAAAGCCCTTGGCAAAGAGGCTGCTGAGATACCTTCCGGAAAGTCCTGTCGAGAAACAATCCTTTTAAAACGGAAGCAACTCTCCCGACAGCTAATGAAAGATATCCATGCACTGTATCGCCTCAATAATTTCAAGGGAGAACAGTGCTCTCTTTTTGATTTTTTCCCTCAGGATCGAGGGATTCCCACAGGAACCGGAGACTGCTGCGCTCCAAAGCTGCTCAACTATGCAGCCATTCACAATTTGAAGCCTCTGGGACTTGTCGAATTCTACTGGGGTAAAACAAACAAGTCTGCCAGCAAACATGAGGGACAATTCTATCTGGCCTGTGAAAACAAATGCGGCCCAATCCTTGGTTTTCTTCTCTGCGGATCGCAGACTGACTGATTAAACTACAATAATTTTCAACAAGCAAATCGTGGTCTGTCCCCTATTTTCCGGTTTCCGGGATGAGTGATGTTATGCCCTATGAAAGCAGTCGTTTTATCGACCTGACGGAAGAGGAAATTGAGGCGTACCAAGAGGCCTTTACCGAAAAAATCAAAGACGCGGTCTCTTCCTTTCAACCTGACATCATCCACAGCCACCATCTCTGGTTGATGACCAGCACAGCACGATTGCTGTTCCCGGATGTCCCAATGGTCACGACTTGCCATTCCACGGATTTACGCCAGTATCTCAACTGCCCGCACCTCCGCGGGAAAGTAACCGGTGCCTGCCGAAAAATAGATCGGATCATGGCCCTTGGGAGAGATCAGGCGGAGCAGATCAAAACCTTATATGGAATTGCTGCCCAGAATATCCATATCGTCGGGGGTGGGTTCAACGATACAGTGTTTGTGGAGGTAAACAAACCACCGATACCACCTTACGAGATAGTCTACGCAGGTAAACTATCCTGCGCCAAAGGGGTCCCCTGGCTGTTGCGAACCATGAAGAGGCTGTCCAGGCTCCCTCTGCGTCTTCATCTTCTGGGCAGCGGGAGTGGTGAAGAAGAAAAACTTTGCAAAACACTGGCAGCGGAACTGGGTAGCCGGGTGATTCTGCACGGCAGAGTATGTCAGCAGGAGTTGGCTGGAATTATGGGCAACAGTCATCTGTTTGTACTGCCCTCTTTTTATGAAGGCTTGCCCCTTGTCCTTTTAGAGGCCCTTGCCTGTGGATGCCGGATCATCAGCACTGATTTGCCAGGGTGTCGGGAAATTTTGGGCCGTTCAGAAAACGATATGCTAAAGCTGCTTCCCCTTCCCTCTCTGGAGGAAGTGGATAAGCCCTTTGAGCGGGATTGGCCACAGTTGGAGGCCATGCTCGCAGAGGCAATTACCGAGCAGGTAAAACACGTTATGGATGGATCCCGCCCTGCCCCCGGGGTGATCACAGCGCTCACGGCTCCTTATACCTGGGAAAATGTGTTTTCCAGAATCGAGGCAGTCTATGACGAGGCACTGCTAAACACTTACAGATCGAGATTTACAGTAAAGATGTCTGACTGATAAACGATTAGCAGAAGCAGGTACTTGAAAAAACAGCGTTCATGCCTCATGAAAGGACAGGGCTATGGCAGCGATATCATCATGTTTTTTAAAGCGGGGATAATTGAGGCAACGGGGATCGCCTTTCTGAATCTCCCTAATCAGACGATGGACCAGTTGCAGTCCACCTTGGTGGTAGAGGTGGACAAATGTTTCCATATCGGCAGGCTGATCCGGATCGGTTTGTGGCAAAAATAGGCCATCGGTGAAAACAATGATATCAGTGACACCCGCAAGAGGAATTCTTCCATGTTGAAAGAAATCAAGAGCCTTCGGCTCTCCATTCATAACTCCGTAGTGAATGTTCATTCCCTCACGCACTTTGAGGATCTGGTCAGCAAGGTTTTCCTGGATGGTGCCAGTGGAGATCAGCCCTATCTCTTTCCAGAGACACAGGGTGTCCCGGTCATGGTTAATCGGCTCGGCAAGTAGACTATAAGAACCGTTTTCATAGAGAGCCAGAGCCAGACTGTCACCAACTTGGAACCACTCCAGCTCATCTCCATCGATTCGTACAATCGCAGCACTGGTTGACCAGACATTCTGACGGTATTTGATGTCGACCCCACTGCTTTCCATCAACTGGCGAATATTCCGGTTAGCCAGACAGCCAAGACGACTGAGTGTGCCTCCGTTGCAAGAAAATGTTTTTGCTGCGGTTTCGGCAGCCAGCTTCCCCCCGGTCTTGCCCTGAACAGGTACACTTTTCCCCAAGCTTGTCGCCCCGTCAAACACACCATAGAGGTTGCCGGCCTGGAGCAGAATGTCCTCGTTTGTTCTTCCGCTGCCCTGTTCGAGCAGAGTCTGTACAGCACTGATTGTTGGCTGCCGATAGTGCCTACAAGTACTGTCAGCAGAAGAAGAATACATATTCATCACTTATGTGGTTGCATTGACGGTTCTTTTCAAGTTCCGCTCATGTTGTGGCCCAGGCCATCATTGATAATGCTAAAGCATAATACAATAAACTCCTCATGTTTTTCTCCATTGAATTTGCAAGTGTATGCTCCCTGGTGAGTTGTTTATAGAAATTTCTGTGACACGTATCAGACTCTGGGTGGTTATTTTTTGACCAGCATATCTTTGTATGGCCATTTTGCTATTCCACCTTTCAGAATAGTGAGCTTTTCATCGGGAATCCCCTGGCTTTTCAGGAAAGAGTAGCCGTTCTTTGCTCCTCCACCACCCCTTGGGCAGATTATGACAATATCATGTCCGGTCTTGTTATACGCCTCAACAGCCGAGAGGAGTTGTTCTTTTTGAGCATCAGTTTTTACAGGAAAGGCGTTTGTTTCTATAGAGCCTGAAAAATGGTGTGCTGCAAACTCATCTTTGAGCTGTACATCGACAAGAATCATCGCTTTGTCTGTTTCGATCCATTCTTTGAACTGATCGGCTTCCAGGTAATTGTAGGACTGAAAAATGGCTGCCACATTCAACAGGAACACGAGAGCTAGGGGGATGATACTGAATCTTTTCATGATAACTCCTTTTTGTCGGTTATTTGATTGAAAGTTGAAGCGAATTTATATATTGTCCTACACGATAAGGCAAGTAGGAAATTCCTATACCAACAGGCTCGGATATTGGGATTACTGACATGAGAACTATTGAGGGAGATCAAACCATGGAAATGAGAAAACTGGATGTTTTTTGCAAGGTTGTAGAGTTAAAAAGTTTTACGCGTGCAGCTGAAGCGATGCTCTTATCTCAACCAACAATAAGTGAGCATATCCGCTATCTTGAAGAAGAGCTTGAACAGAAGCTTGTGGATCGCCTGGGACGGACAGTCGAGGTAACTCCTGCGGGTCAGATCTTATATGGCTATGCCCGGAAAATCCTGCAGACCAGACGTGAGGCTTTACAGGCAATTGAGCAATACAGCGGTAAACTGGTTGGCCGAATTATGCTTGGCTGCAGTACAATTCCGGGAACGTACATTCTTCCCGGATTAATTGGTGGGTTTCGCAAACAACACCCTTCCATAAAGGCTTCATTATCCATTAACAGCTCTAGAATCATCTCTAAAAAGGTTTTGGCAGGAGGTCTTGAATTTGGCGTAGTGGGTGCCAGATGGAATGATAATGGTTTAAGCTGGAGTGAAATATTCTCAGACGAGTTGACCCTTGCTGTTCACCCTGCACATCCATGGGCATCAAGGAAAAATGTTTCCTTGCAGGATGTGATTCAGGAACCATTTATTTTGCGGGAACGGGCGTCGGGAACCAGGAAGGTTTTTTCCGAAATTTTAGAAAAAAATGGTTTGAAAGAGAGCAGCCTTCAGGAAGTTGCTGAAATAGGTTCCACTGCCGCAATCAAGGAGGCGGTCAAGGCAGGGATTGGGGTGTCCGTACTTTCAAGACGAGCGGTGAGAGATGAGGTCGATTGCGGACGCCTAGTGACTGTTAAAATTCATGGAAATAGAATGTACCGTCCTTTTTATTTGATTCAGCGAAAAAACAGAGAACTCTCTCCAGTTGTTTCGGTTTTTCTTGAATATTTGAAGCTCCATGAGGATCAGGTGGCGAACGCTGACCAATAATGACAGCATCGAATTTATACACCCTTTCTCACCATTCCCTTTGTGTTCTTCCTTGTCATCAAGTATCTTATAGCCTTGCTAGTATGTGGTGGATGATGGACTCGTCATCCAAACTTGTCAACACTCTGACCAGGAGGAAATGATGCCCGAAGAAGTAGCTGTGGGATGCGCCAGACCCACCGGAGGACCGGTTGGTAAAGAACCGGACAGCAATTCCAAGTCAACAAGTGAACAACAAACAATCAAAGAGGAATATTCCATGATACAAGTCGGTAAAAATGCCCCGGACTTTTCAGCACCGGGTTTCCATAAGGGAGCATTTATCAACACCAAACTTTCAGATTATCTGGGGAAATGGGTCTTGCTCTGCTTTTATCCGGGTGATTTCACCTTTGTTTGAGCTACTGAAATTTCAGCGGTCGCTGAAAAATATCCAGAGTTCAAGAAATTGGGTGTAGAAATTCTTTCCATGTCCATTGATTCCATGTTTACCCACAAAATGTGGGATGAAACTGAATTGAGCAAGATGGTGGACGGTGGCGTGCCATTCCCTATGCTCTCCGATGCAGGCGGTAAAGTTGGTTCTGTCTATGGTGTTTATGACGAAGACGCCGGAGTAGAAAACCGGGGCAGATTTATCATTGACCCTGACGGCGTTGTCCAAGGATACGAAGTCCTCACCCCACCGGTTGGTCGCAACATAAACGAAACAATCCGCCAGGTACAGGCGTTCCAATTGGTACGTGAAACCAAAGGCGCTGAAGCCACACCTTCCGGATGGCGTCCTGGCAAAGCAACCCTTAAACCCGGCATTAATCTGGTTGGTAAGGTTTGGAAAGAATGGAAGACCGAACAGGCCTTTGATTGATCTCACTCATCTGAATAAATAACAATTTTTTTCAATAAAAGGAGATGTGTCATGCAGAAATGGGAATGCCCATGCGGCTATATTTATGACCCTGCAGAGGGCGATTATGAAAATGGGGTAGATCCCGATACCGCCTGGGAAGATGTTCCAGCAGACTGGGTTTGCCCTAAATGCGGTGCGGAAAAAGCAGATTTCTGGGAAGTTGACTAAGTCAACTGTAACGTAAATCCGGGGCCGGAGCCTTTAACTTCGCCCCTGGATCCCCTCCCCTTAAGCCAGTCAGTCTATATACATTTTTCCCGAGTTCAACAAAAATGCTCTTTATCTTCCCGCCACTTGCCAAGGCTTGTGAACCTCCTGCCGGTATTGCCCGTATCGCCGGATTTCTGCGTGCAAACAATCAGAGCTGCTCTCTCTGGGATGCAAACCTTGAAGGACAGCTTTATTTACTTGGGGCTAAACAGTCCCCATCGGACACTTGGAGCAAAAGAGCCTGGAAGAATATTCAGGAAAACCTGGATGCTCTCCGAAGCCCTGCCCTTTACAAAAACAGTGACCGCTATGAACGTGCCGTGCGGGATGTGAATCGGGTATTGGCCCAGAGCTGTAGCGGGACAGAAAACACTATCAGTCTTGCCGATTATCAGGATGCAAAACTCTCTCCGCACCAGAGTGAAGATTTACTTCTTGCCGCAAAGACATATAAACACAATATCTTCTTTCCTTTTTTGCAAAAACGTTTGCCAGCCCTGCTAAGCAATTACAATGAAGAATGGATCGGGATTTCTTTAAACTATCTCAGCCAGGCACTTCCTGCCTTTGCTTTTGCAGGTTACTTAAAAAAAGAATATCCACTGCTTAAAATTGTTATTGGTGGAGGACTAGTCACGTCCTGGCTTCGCAGCCCCGGTTGGATAAATCCTTTTACGACACTCTTTGATGAAATGATTGCCGGAGAGGGCGAACTCCCACTTTTAGAAATCCTCACAAAAAAGAAAACCAGACAAAGCAAACCTGAATATCATTTCCCTGATTATACAGGCCTTCCTCTTGACAAATACATGGTTCCCGGTCTGATCCTGCCCTATAGTGCATCCACTGGCTGCTACTGGAATCGCTGTTCTTTTTGTCCCGAAAAAGCAGAGGGAAGTTCTTACCGTAAACGTTCTTCAGATCAATGCATGAACGATCTGGAAAATCTGGTGGATCAATTCAAACCAACGCTTATTCATCTGCTTGATAATGCGATAGCACCATCGTTGATGCGACGCTTAATACAAGAACCATTGGGAGTAAACTGGTACGGATTTGCACGGATCACACAAGAGCTCAGTGATCCTGCATTTTGTGAAGAGCTAAAAAAATCCGGATGTGTCATGTTAAAACTTGGCATTGAGTCAGGTTCTCAGGAGGTACTTGATGCCATGGACAAGGGAATCGATCTGGCATTAGTTGAAAAATCGCTCACAGCACTTTATCAGGCCGGAATCGCAACCTACGTCTATCTGCTCTTTGGCACTCCATCGGAATCCATTACCGAGGCTAGGCAAACCCTGAAGCTTACTGTTCGTAATGCAAAAGCCATCACCTTTCTTAACCTTGCTGTCTTTAATCTTCCTCGAAACAGCGCTGAAACAGACTCGCTAATACTCAAGGATTTTTCCAGTGGTAATCTAGGCTTGTATTTTGATTTCCACCATCCGAGGAGTTGGGATAGAAAAGCCGTTCGACATTTTTTGGCAACTGAATTTAAAACAGATCCGGGAATTCGTCCTATCCTACAACGCGACCCACCTTTTTTCACATCCAACCATGCACCATTATTGCTAAAGAGCAAGGAACATACACAATGAGAAAAAAAACAGTGGTGGTTATTGGTGGAGGTGCAGCGGGTCTTATGGCTGCAGGTCAGGCAGCACTAGCTGGAACACGTGTCATTATTCTGGAAAAAATGAAACGTCCAGGCCGCAAGATTTGCATCAGTGGAAAAGGTCGCTGCAACCTGACTAACAGTGCTCCGGTAGAAGAATTTATTGAACATTTTGGCATGAATGGCCGGTTTTTACGACAGGCCTTTTCCCGATTTTTCGCTCCCGATCTGGTGGAATTTTTTGAACGAAATGGACTGGATGTCAGCCTGGAACGTGGTGGAAGATACTTCCCTTCCAGCGGCAAAGCACCTGATATTGTAAAGGTATTTCTTGAATGGCTTGCAAAATTAGATGTTGAGATTCAAACTAACAACCCGGTTCAAAAACTGTCTGTCGAAAACAATACAATCACAGGAGTGATCACAAAACGTGGAAATATCACCTGTGATGCAGTTATCATAGCCACTGGCGGGGCATCCTACCCAGCCACAGGTTCAACGGGGGATGGTTACAAGCTGGTGAAAGCATTGGGACATACCATTATTCCCATTCGTCCTGCACTGGTTCCCCTGGAAATACAAGACGGTATCCATCCGGCGCTTGCAGGGCTTGAACTTCGCAATATTGAAGCTCAACTCTTTATTAATGGAAAAAAGAAACGACAACTCTTTGGTGAGTTACATTTTAAAAAATTTGGAGTGAGCGGCCCCACCATCCTCACGCTCAGTGGAGATGCGGTGGATGGCCTGCGAGCAGGAAAGAAAGTGGAGCTGCTTATTGATTTAAAAGCAGCACTAAACCGACAAAAACTGGATGCACGTTTAATCCGAGATTTTGCAAAGCGTAACAAGGAGCCATTTGCAGATGTTTTACGCGGTTTGCTGCCGGCACAAATGGTACCACTTTGCCTGGAACAGACAAATATTCCTGCAGGTACATTAGCCGGAGAAATTTCCAAAAAAGAACGGAAAACACTTCTGAACTGGTTAAAAGGGCTTCGGCTCGAAGTACAAAGCCATCGCTTATTCAAAGAGGCTATCGTTACCGCAGGAGGTGTGAATCTAAAAGAGGTGAACCCAAGGACAATGGAATCAAAAATTGTCTCAGGACTCTACCTGGTAGGAGAACTACTTGATCTAAATGGAAATACAGGAGGATACAACCTTCAAGCTGCGTTTTCCACCGGCTGGCTGGCTGGCTGTTCTGTTGGGGAGAAAGGCCAGAATCCCCTTTGATAGCTCTGAAGAAGCATTTCAGCTCCATCAAAAGGGATAAATAGCTGCTATATATTAGATAGTTAGGTAATTGCAACCAGTTCCAGATCAAAGGTAAGATCTTTTCCGGCAAGGGGGGGATTTGCATCGAGAACGATAAACTCATCATCGATATCTAGCACCTCCACCATCATTAACTCACCGGAGGCGCCACCAACCTCAAGTTTATCTCCAATCTCAGGTGTCAAGTCAGGTGGTATCTGACTTTTGGGCATCTGCATAACCATTTCCGCATTATGCTGGCCATATGCTTGATCCATCGGAATAAGCACTGTTTTTGTATCGCCTGTTTCCATACCGAGAAGAGCAGCATCAAATCCGGGAATGACCGCACCCGAACCAAGAGTTACAGCCAACGGATCTTTCCCTTCGGAAGAATCAAATATTGTTCCGTCTTCCAGATAGCCTTTATAATGTACCTTAACTTTGTCGCCTTTTTTGGCCTTAGTCATGAAAGTATCCTCGATTGATTAGAATTATTTTTACGAGCTTGTCAATTTTATTTTTTGCAAAAAACGTACATTCTAGCATATCTGCGTTATAAATGATAGAAGCTATCTGGAATTTGATCCTTAACAGATGCACAGATATCAGAAACAGATCGATCGTTACAATCAATGGTCACATCAGCATATTTTGCATATAAAGGTTGTCGTTCTGCAAACAGTTGTTCAAAACTCTGATTACTTGGCTTAGCCAGACCGCGAGCACTGAAATCTCCAACCCGCTGTTGTGACAGGGCGAGTGAGATATCGAGCAGAACCAGCACACCACTCTTTTTCAGGTGAGCCATTGCAGCCTGACTGTAAATGGCACTGCCGCCAGTGGCAATAATATGATTTTGCAAATCAAGATCCAGAAGAATTTGTTCTTCCAGATTGCGAAAGCCCTGCACACCAAAATCATTTAATAGTGTTTGGAGTGGTATGTTCTGATTCTTTTCAATAACTGTATCCACATCGACAAATGGAAGACCGGATTGCTTGGCAAGTTCTCTACCCACAGTACTTTTTCCGGCACCGGCCATGCCGATAAGAACAATATTGGTCTGTTGACTTTTTTCTATTGTATGCATAACAGGACTCGTAAATACCACTGTAAATTATTATTCTTATTTGTGTGACAGCAACATGAAACATGAAACATGAAACAGGAAAACCTGATAACTTCTTAAAACAGAACTGCCATGATTAACTTTTCAAACAGTGTAAGTATTCCCGAACAGGAAATCGAGATAAAATTTATCCGTGCCCAGGGAGCAGGTGGACAAAATGTTAATAAAGTCGCATCAGCTGTACACCTGCGCTTTGATATTCATGCATCTTCTCTGCCGGAAAAAATAAAATACAGGCTTCTCACTCTCTCGGATCAGCGTATAAATAAAGAAGGAATCCTTGTTCTTAAAGCCCAGCAATATCGCAGCCAGGAAAAAAACAAAGAAGATGCAGTAAATCGTCTAAAAGAGATCGTTGCAAAAACACTCCATCAAGAAAAGAAACGCCGACCGACACGTCCCGGAAAAGCTGCCAAAAAAAAACGACTTGAAGGAAAAAAACAACGCGGGAATCTGAAAGTAGCGCGTAAAAAAGTTCAATATTAAAAACATCCACGAGGACAGCATGTTCAAAACAAACGAATATTTCGATGGGAAAGTAAAATCAATCGCTTTTACAAGTGAAGAAGGCTCGGCAACGATTGGTGTTATGGCAATGGGAGAGTACGAATTTGGAACTGACTCCATTGAAATTATGTCCGTTGTTTCCGGATCCATGGATATCAAACTTCCGGGCAGCGATGAGTGGAAAACTTTTCTTGCAGGAGACAGCTTTGAGGTGGCAAAGGGAGTCAAATTTGGAGTTCGAATTAAAACGGAAACAAGTTATCTTTGTCTTTACAAATAAGCTTTTCTTGCCAAAATTGTGTGGTCGCTGAAGCCGATAGTTCTCAAAGAACAAACGGCTCGACGTTCCTGCTCATGCCAGCAACTTTCCCTTTGCGGCATTTTCTATTTCTTAAAGAATAATTTCTTCACCTTCAGTGGCAAAAAACACCTCTGTATCCCCATATTTTCCCGGTTCACAATATTTTTTTGCCATCTCATCAATCTGATCATCGGTGCGATCGGGGTCGTGATGATACAAGGCCAGTTTTTTGACACCGGCTCGATTGGCAGCAGCGATGGCATGCTCAAAGGTAGAATGTCCCCAGTTAATCCTGTCTTTATATTCTGCTGCTGTATATTGGGAATCATGCACCAGCAAATCAGCCCCTCTGAAAAAGTCTTCAATAGCCTGATTCTGTTCACGAGCCACCTCCTCTCCTTCCATGGCCATAATCTCATCATATTCAGGATGATCAGGGTCTGTGATAAAAAGATTCCTGTATGGTTCATGGTCGTAGCAGGTACAAAAGATCTTCCCCTTATATTCAAAACGGTAGCCAAGGGCAGTGATAGGATGATTAAGAAATTTAGTCGTTAAAAGCAATCCATCTCCAAGATCCATATCGGGCTCTTCACCTAATCGCTCATACTCTATGTCTGAAGCCAGCTCTCCCACATTAATGGGAAAATAACGATACTTCATCTGGCCACCCACAACATCCTTCAAAGGATCATCTTCATAGGATACAGGCCCATGTACCTTCAGTTTGGTACCGGGAATATAGATTGGAGTAAAATAGGGGAAGCCCATAATATGGTCCCAATGGGTATGAGAAAGATACATGGCAATTTGTAAAGGGCCGTTGGCCAGATCATTTGCCACTAAGGCATTGCCAAACTCTCTTATTCCAGAACCTGCATCAATGACAATTATTTCTTTTCTGCCTTCCACCCGTAATTCCATACAGGCTCCATTACCACCATATTTCTTGGTATGTTTTCCGGGACAGGGGATGGATCCTCGTACACCCCAAAATTTTAATTTCATCATTTTGATATCTCTTAGATTTGAAGAAAAATCTGAGCCTTTTGGATCTCTTCATCCACACTTTCGGCGATTTCACTAAACATTCCCCATTCAAGCCCGGTAAGCTCAAGCATCATCGGCACAGTCGACATATCAGGAAAAGGATCTCCTGCATATCCAAATTCAAGAATATTGGTGTATATATTCGCAAGGCCGACATATGCAGCCAGCACTCTTTGTTCCTCAGGGGCTGCCTCAACATCATGGTGGAAAGCAATGGCACCGGTCATGGCCTCATTCAACTTCCATTTTTCAGCAATAAGCTTCCCGATTTCCTGATGATCAACACCAAGTATTTCATGTTCAATATCAACAAGAGATCGCTGTTCCTCGGTAGCTTTATGTAAAACTTCAATGTATTCATCACCAAAGGGAATCTTTCCAAGGTCATGGAGAAGACCTGCAACAAAATATTCCTCGCACTCCATTATCGGTACCCCATTAGCTTTGGCCAGTAACTTGGCACAAACTCCGGTACCGATGGAATGAGCCCAGAATTTTTTGGTCGGCAGCGCCTGTGATTTTTTAGCACCGGAGACAGAACGAATAATAGCACTACTAAGTGCCATATTCTTCACCGTATTCATACCCAGCATGGTAATTGCACGAGTGAGTGAAGTCACTTTACTCACAAGAGAATAATAGGCTGAATTAATCAATTTCAACACCTGCCCGGTGAGAACAGGGTCGAGGGAAATCACCTTGTTTAATTCATTGGGAGAGGCGTCGGTACGACTGCATATCTCCAAAACCTTTCCAGTAGTGGTGGAAAGACTGGGCATTCGTTTAATGAATCTGTTAATGGCCTTTCTATTGGTGGCTTTGTCTGTTCCTATATCTGTATCTATATCCGTCACGTATACACCGAAAATTAGAACATGATGCCCTGCGGGCAAAAAAAGCAAAACCCATCTCCATATCAACCTCTGAGATGGGATTTATCTAACTAATGTTCAACTAATGTTCAACTAATGTTCCATATTTCCAAAAATCTGATTAGAATCCATTCACTAT
>JAFLJO010000086.1 GCA_022712975.1 Desulfocapsa sp. | reverse complement strand
AAGACAGTTATTAATTTTTTCTTTGAGCCTTCCACCAGAACACGTCTCTCTTTTGAAATTGCCGCCAAGCGGATGAGTGCAGATACATTTAATATTTCGGCCTCCACCAGTTCTGCCCAAAAAGGTGAAACACTGATTGATACGGCCTGTAATCTTGAGGCGATGAGGCCTGATCTTATTATTATCAGGCATGGAAGCTCTGGGGTCCCTGGGTTGCTCACCCGTCATATTGATGCATCAATTATAAATGCTGGAGACGGAACCCACGAACACCCCAGTCAGGCACTCCTTGATACGATGACAGTACGAGAGCACAAGGGAAGCATTGAAGGGTTAAAGGTTGCACTTGTTGGAGATATTG
This sequence comes from Desulfocapsa sp., assembly GCA_022712975.1. Taxonomy (GTDB): domain Bacteria; phylum Desulfobacterota; class Desulfobulbia; order Desulfobulbales; family Desulfocapsaceae; genus Desulfocapsa. The sequence goes on along the minus strand of JAFLJO010000086.1, from coordinate 30,784 downwards.
CCCATAGCCGGGTTGCTCATTCCAATATATTAGCTTTTACAAAGCTTGGTGCGGAGGTAAGAGTCGCAGGGCCGGCTACATTTATGGTTCCACATCTGGATCTTCTTGGGGCACGAGTTTGTTCATCGGTTGAAGAAGCCATCACGGATGCTGATGTGGTTATGGCGCTGCGAATCCAGCAAGAGCGTCAGGATGATCCTTTGATTCCCTCACTTCGGGAATATTCCAAATTTTATGGTATCAACCATTCCCTACTTCAACACGCTAAGCCCAATGCTCTTATTATGCATCCAGGGCCCATCAATCGCGGGGTTGAAATGAATCCAGATGTTGCAGATGGTGAAGGGTCTGTTATTCTAGAACAGGTGACAAACGGTGTGGCAGTTCGTATGGCCTTGCTGTATCTGATAATTGGGCAGGAAGGAGGCAGGGCAGAATAATGACCAATATAACAGTTCTTCAAAATGGACGTATCATTGATCCGGTAAGTGGTGTGGATAGCATTGGTGATCTCTGGATTAAAGATGGTGTGACTATTTCTCCCGAAGAAACTGTTCCAGAGAATTGTCAATTATTTGATTTGCAGGGGAAATGGGTTGTTCCAGGGCTTATTGATATGCATGTTCATCTCCGGGAGCCGGGAGAAGAATACAAGGAGACCATAGAATCAGGTACAAAAGCTGCTGCAGCAGGGGGATTCACGGCTGTTGCCTGTATGCCCAATACCATTCCAGTAAATGATTGTGCCCCCGTCACAGACTTTATCATTAAGACTGCACAAAGCAAAGGGTCAGCACGAGTGTATCCAGTTGGTGCCATAAGTAAAGCGAGCCAGGGGACAGGCCTTGCTGAATACGGCGAGATGAAAGCGGCGGGTGTTGTTGCAGTAACTGACGATGGCCTTCCTGTTCTTGACAGTCAGCTGATGCGTAGGGCCATGGAATATGCAGGAAGTCATGATCTTCTGGTAATGTCTCATTCTGAAGAAATGGCTCTCAGCAAAAATGGTTCCATGAATGAAGGGGTTATTTCCACTCGTTTGGGATTGCGTGGAATCCCGGTTGCCGCCGAAGCCATTATGGTTTATCGGGAAATTGCATTAGCTGAGCTCACCGGACAGCGCGTCCATATCGCACATGTCAGTACGGGTGCCGCAGCAGAGCTTATTCGACAGGCCAAAGCAAGAGGTGTGCAAGTGACTGCCGAAACCACGCCCCATTATTTTACTCTGACTGAAGAGGCCGTTGGTGATTACAATACCAATGCCAAAATGAACCCTCCCCTGCGAACAGAAGAAGACAGACAGGCTATCAGGAAGGGTTTACAGGATGGTACTTTTGATGCCATCGCCACTGATCATGCGCCGCACTCTGTGCTTGAAAAAGAACTCGAATTTGACCAGGCAGCCAATGGAATCATCGGGCTTGAAACCTCCCTGCCTCTAGCCTTAGGTCTTGTGAGGGATGGTGTGATTGATGCTGTGCGTTTGGTGGAATTGATGTCTGTTGCACCAGCCCGTATCCTGAAGGTTAAGGGTGGAACACTTGCCGTCGGAAGTATTGCTGACGTCACTGTGATTGATCCTGATAAAGAGTTTGTTTTTACAAAAGAGTCCATTCTTTCCAAGGGGAAGAATTCCCCTTTTCTCGATTGGAAGTTACAGGGAAAGGCAGTACTGACCTTCGTGGGTGGCCGAATTACCCACAGTGAGTTGTAGTAGTATTGCTTTATTTTAACGTATCGGAAAACTAAAGTTTCTGTGGGAATAGTTCCTATATTAGTTGCCGAAGACCTAATGTCTAATACCGAATACCTTCTGCCCGCAGGGCATCATGTCCCATAGTCAGTCGGGTCTGCGACTTCAGCATCAATAAACCCTTTTCTGCGCAGCACACAGGCATCACACCTGCCACAGGCTTTTTCTCCCACCGGGTCATAACAGCTATGGGTTTTGGCGTAATCAACTCCCAGCGCAAGACCTGTTTTAATGATCTCCGCCTTACTCATTTTCAGTAAAGGTGCCAGAATCCGGAATCTTCTATTACCTTCGACTCCTGCCCGTGTTCCAAGATTTGCCATCGTTGCAAAGGCTTCCAAAAATTCCGGGCGGCAGTCAGGGTAGCCTGAATAATCCACTGCATTGACCCCGATAAAGATATCTGTGGCGCAAAGAACCTCTGCCCAGGCCACCGCATGGGAAAGAAAGATAGTATTTCTTGCTGGCACATAGGTTATTGGGATTTCTTTCTGATTCGTTTCAAGGTTTCTGTCTTTTGGAACTTCAATGGAATCAGTAAGAGCAGAGCCGCCGATTTTGTCCAGATCAAGGTTTAAAATAAGGTGCTTTTTAACCCGGTTCTCAATGGCTGCCTGTCTTGCCATTGCAAGTTCTACCGTCTGCTTTTGGCCATATTGAAAGCTGAGGCAGTAACAACTATAGCCTTCCTGCCGGGCAATTGCTAAAACCGTGGTGGAATCAAGACCGCCACTGAAAAGGATGACTGCTTTTTTGTTTGATTTCATAGTGTAGGGTAGAATTGCCTAGGATTGATTTTTTTTTAAGAAAGCATGGAATCGATTTGTTGACGATTATGGACTCAGGTCCTGTTTCAGCTTCACCTCTGGAAGTTCAATCTTGTGGATTGAACTTCCAGAGGGTTTCTATTAAAATCTTCCATAACTATTTCTCAGCAATAAAAGTCACTTCAAATGGTTTACAGGAACGGTATTTCTGTAGTCGATTATTCAGTGCCAACGCCTGATTCATTTCGTAATGTTGAAAGACATCCAACCCCCGATCAAGGGATATTTTCCAGTCAGTATCAGTAACAATGTGCCTGGCGTGAATGGTATTGCGAGTAACAAACTTCCATGAAAAACTAATCCCTGCGATCTGTACATTGTCTTGGACATCAGCTAAAAGATCTTTTTGCTTTTCACTATAGAAATCATCTTCCACTGTAATCAGCTGTACTACAATCTCTTCATCCTCACTCTTTTGTTTAGCGACAGTTTCAAGCAGCTCCATCAGGTTTCTAATTTGATGGAATTTCATAATGTACGGATCAGTGATTATTATCTTACTGGCACCCATCAGATACGGGCCAAAGAGATCATCGAAGCTAACTCCTTTTTGGTTTTCCTGAAACACCAGGTGCTGTTCTTTTAAAACCTCGGATTCTTTCTGTATGGTTTCACTTGTGGCAACTGACACATTAACTGTCGAATCTGGTTCTTCCAGCTCATCTGATGCTCTCTGTACAGGAGAGTAATGTCGTGGGTACTGCCTCTCCTCCAGGGTTTTTACAAAGGTTTCTTTTTGATCCTGTGTGTAACCAAACTGCACTGGTTCATAGGTCATATCAATTCGCATCAACTGATCTTTAATGCGCTTCCGACCTTCAATAGCAAATTGAAGCATCCCCTCAGTTTCTTCTTTTGTTACTTCTCCGTGTGGGAAGAGAATCTTCATAAGACCAGAAAAGGTTTTCTGGATGCCGTCTCGATCCCTGGTGGATATAGAACTGTTCAGTTCTATATGGTCAGTATACAGTTGAGAAAAATCATGGGTTCTTAAAGTCCTCAGAATCTCAGCCAGGTAATCTACCACAAAGCCATACCCTTCAGAAAACATCTCCCCACGGATAATATCTACCTCCCACCCAGGGATGTAAAAGTGAAGCCGATCAAGAAACGCTGAGTCATGGAATGCTTCTGGCAGTTCATCAAACAGATCTGAATGCTTGAGCATATACGGGACGGTGTGTTGAGTATTGCCAACAAAGACCATGGATGCTTCCGCACCAAGGGTTTCAATACCACGTGAAAAAGACTTGTTGGCCATATAGTTTTTCATGATGTCCACAAGTGCTCTGTTGGGCTTTTTTGTCTTCCCTGCAAACTCATCAAAAGCAACAGTATCCCAGTATCCAACCAGGCCAAGTTTACCTGTGTTGTTGTTGACAAAAAGTTTCGGCACTGTGACTTCACCGCCGGATACAAGAATACCATGGGGTGAAAATTCAGAGTAGATGTGAGATTTACCTGTACCCTTTGGCCCAAGTTCAATAAGGTTATAATTCCTTTCACAAAATGGAATCAATCGAACCAACTGTAACAGTTTACTCCGACTCCCAAGCATCTCAGGATTAAAGCCAATGGATTGCAGGAGCAGATCTATCCATTCTTCAGTACTGAACTTCTTCCTTGCCTCGATATATCCGTCATGATCAAAGTGTGACAACTGGATTGGTTTTATCGTACCCATGATCCAGGGACAGATCCTGTTATCCTCTGATGGTTCATACTCAACATCAGCAATACACCAAACACCACTCACCAGAAGTTTCGGATGCTTTTTTACAGTATCCGTATCAACCAGAACCTTCGTGATACCAAGATTAGAAAAAGACGCCTCATACACATCATCCTTGTCATTCAGAGACACAGCAATCTTGTCAATGACCTTATGTCGTCCTTTTTCCCTGATTGTGGATTTGATCAGTCCAGCTTCATTCCTATGCACATAATGCTTTCTCAGGATCTCCTTAACCGTCTCGATACCACTTTTTATAGATTCTTCATCGGCAGTGGCACAGTATTGACCAAGCAGATATTCCAGTACATACGATGGGACAATGGCATTACCCTTAACGATTTTTACCAGATCTTTACGGACAACTAACCCAGGGAAATGCTCATTAATTTTGTTATCAAGTTCACTCATGGATATGTCCTCTAACCCTAAACTACAGGATAAGACCCTTTACATTGTAGATAAACAATGGGTAGGTCTGAAATTATTTCTCATACAAAACCTTTCTCTTAACTCTTTGTTCAAAGGGTCTAAAAATCAAAATCAGTAGTAAATGATTGCTGCATCGTATAGCTGATTGATTTGTAATCTCTGTATTTTGAAGTTCCTGCCACGTTTTCTTCGAGCTTCAGGTAAACAGTCTGGCCATTTGCTTCATCCGCATTTCTGCTAAGAAGGAATCGAATGATCATTTCACGCTCTCGTGCCTGATCCGACATGAAGTCAAAGATCAACTCATGCTTATCAGAAATCAACTCACCATCTTTATCATAAATCCCCGCTCGTAATGTTCGGGGATGTTTTTTACCGCTTACCGGTTCAATTTGATAAAAAGCCACTGATAACTGACCAGTTGTAATAACACTGCTCCCACTGCGGAGAATATCTATTTCCACATTACAGACATCACTTTGACGTTTTTTATTCACCCTGATTACTGGAAGCACGAGCTCCTGTAATGTTGCGCCACCATGGACAAAGCGACTCCCGGATCCTTTTAGCCGCATTCGGTTAATGGATTTTGAAACCTGTACATCAGAGTCACCGACCAACCCAAGTTCCTGGGATGTGAAATGGCGTAAGCCTGGTTGTTCCTTTAATCCTTTACCGATAATGAACCGTCTGTCACTGTGAATAATGGTCTCACCTGTTGGCTCTGCTGAAGAGAAGTCAGACTCATCAAGAACTCTGTTCTGGTAAAGAAATCCATGGTCGCTGGTAATCAGCATATTAGTCGCATTTGCTGCAGCCAGCTTTTTTATAACTTGAACAAGCTCGGCCAAGGTTTCCTGGACAGCTTCAAAAACCCGTCCTTCTGATTCCTTTTTATCGCCAGTAGCGTCAATCAGGTTATGGTACACATAAACCACCTTATGATCCCGGAACAGTTCCCGGCACTCATCCCGGTTTAACTGAATCAGCTTATCTGCTCGTATTGTTGCAGTCTCACCTGATACACCCTTAGCCAATACTTTTCCTCTATTAACTGTACCCACCGTCGAAGATCCATCAACCAGGACTTGACTGGAATCTTCTGCAAATCCAAGTTCTTTATTGGGCAAGAGTGCTGCCATACCAAGCTGAGTATAACTGGGCAACATACCAAGCATCGTCTCGATCTGTGCTTCATACCGATCTTCCTTACGGATCAACCGGAGAAGTTCTTCACCAGCCTCATAACGAAGAGCATCGGAAATAATAACGACCACTTTCCTGTTCTTCGTGAGAAAGGGTTTTTCTACCCATTTTTTGAAGAACTGATTCTGTAGAGGAATAAGAGGACTCGTCCAACTCGTTCGATCATCCACCAGCTTTTGCCAGTTATCTCCAAGCTGCAGCAGAAATATATTCGTGTACTGATCTTCTATCTGATTACTCAACTTACCGAGTAGAGAAGGCAGCCCTGGTTTTCTGCTATGATAGATGAACTTTCGATAAAGCTGGTCCAGTCGGAACCATGATAAAGCGTATCGTTCTATACCCGATGCAAATTGATCAATCTGCAGATCCATGGTGTCCAGTTCATGAATAAAGTTGGATGCGACATCAACAGCTTCGTACAGATCACTAAACTCAGGATACCAGTGGCTTTGCTTTCTACTCCGAATAAGAAGGGTACATTCACCAGTACTGATGGTTCTATCTGCAACCGCATGAACCAGAGCACTGATAATCTTCTGATCAATAAGACGGAAGTAATCCATCTCCATAAGTGTTTTATAATCTCTATCCTGCAAATCCTGTTCAATACCAAGGATACCAGCACACTCTTCGGACAGGGTTTCAAAAGCAGAGCGATGACGGATAGAATCCTTCCACCGCTTCAAAAAGATCATGGAATCATTGCCTAGTGTAGGAGTACGGCCAAGCTCCATCTCATAGCATGACTGAAAAAGTTCGATCACAAAATCATGGACAGATTTCTTTTCAGACTCATAGCCATAGTGCCGTTTTAACTGTTCATAGAAAAAATAATCCAGTCCACAGCGTTGTATGGTTTTAAACTTATCCTTCTTCTCGGCAGCAAGCTCATCAAGCAAACTCTCAAGGATCACATCAATACGGGGTTCGGCATTACTGCATACTGCAAGCATCTTAATCCTCACAGCACCATGACTCTCGTTATTCTGCAAGAGCTTTTTCAACCCATCCCGGCGCTTAACAGCATTGAAAAATTCCAGATGACCTTGCACAAGTTCAGAATATTCAGGCCCAAGTCCCAGCTCTCCAAGGTAGATTGATGCCTGATCTGTACGGAATTCACCATGAGCAAGCAATACATCGAGTAACCAGTTATTCATATCTTCAGGCTGAGGCCCTTCATGGTAGAGAAGAAACTGACTGTCAGGTTCTTTCCGAAGAAGACGATATTTTACCGCAAACTCGTTATTGCTAAGTTCGATTTTATTAACGCCAGGTAGCTCTACCGCTTCAAAATCAGAGCGGAGTTCTTTGTCCGTATCGTACCAGAAGACGATACGTTGTTTTTTGAAAAGTCTTGTGAGGGGATCTTGTATATTGCTCATTGTTAATTATGGGGTTTATCTATACCTTTACTCTGCCACGTGCCTGAAGTCTGGTGCGAATTTGGGTGTAAAGCTTTGCTTCTTTGTTGTCTCGATCTCGAAAGGCTGCAACCAACGCATACTTTTCTTCCGCAGCACTATGGGCTTCACCCCATGGAAAATCGTGCCGAGTTACAATGATAAACAATTTTTTGTTTTTGAGTGTTGCTCTTGAATTGAACAGTTTGAACAACCATGTTGCACTTTGAACGGTTCCTTTGTTACGTAAAGTACTTGTTATGTCTCGATTACTAACACCAATTTCTTTCCCAATATCTTTTATTTCATCATAGGTTTCTTTGTCTGTTGCCTGGTTAAATATTGTTAACACCTCAGAGAGCTTTTTAGCCGCTACCAACTTGAAGCTAAGCCTAGTTGCTCTATAATCAATCCGAGTGGAACGTACGTAGGGTGTGTGAGCTAAAGCGACTGAAATTTCACGTTCTCGCCGCCCTTTACTTAAGAAATCTTCAGGAACAGGAAGTTCGTAGAAATGATGTTTTTTGTTGGATACAGAGGTTTCTGCAATTAAGGTAACTTCATTTTCTAACGATTGAGCAAGACCTGTATCATCTATTTGCCCATATCCAGTAACAGCGTAAATTTTACCCTTTTCTTCGTTAAATAAAGCATTAACCTCAACAGGAGTTCTAGCATGGGCAACTAACAATGCACGTATAAGACTTGAAGATGCATCAGGAATATTTTTTTGAAGCATAGCCGCCTGGTGAGCAACATGTGGTGCCGCAAAACTGGTACCACTATCATCAGCAAATAATCGACCATCGTTTATCGACTGCCAGTTGGTGGATAATTCTCCTAAACCACTGTTAGAAACCAACCTATTTCCTGCACGAGTATTAATAGCCCAATTACCGCCGTAGGCAACCAGATCAGGTTTGATAGCTCCACCTACAGTAGGGCCACGACGAGTGAAAGGTGAAGGCTGGTTCACACCTGCAATTACTACCTCCCCTGGATCACTTTTATAACGTGCACTGTTAGTAGTCAGGTCATGCCTTGCCAAACTTCCCACAGTCAAAACGTTCAATGCAGGAGCAGGATCGACTAAAGACCAATCCTCTCCGAAGAAGTAATGTGGATAATTGTCTCGCCATTCAAGCCCATCTAATGTATTCCCCAACACATTACCGGTAGAGACCACAAACAAAACTTCAAGATTACGGGAGAGTGTATCAAGTGTAAAAGCTAAATCACGGAGATGTCCACCCATGTATGGTTTATTGAGATCCCCAAAAGAAAGATTAAATACTCGACAATCGAATTCTTTATGAAAATATTGCACCGCTTCAGTAATATGGTTTGAGACAAATCCTGTACCGTTCTCGGCCTTTTCATCTAATATTCGACCACTAAAAAGGTGCAACTCGGGCACAAAATTTTTATTTTCAAGACGGTCTTGTATATCACCATAAAGTGCAATTCCACCAACCAACGTGCCATGACCATTTTCATCCGCAGGATCTTTACCGGGCAAGAAGCTCTCTGCTTCACCAACTGCCGGGCTTAATAAAGGATGACCAGTAGTTAGCCCACTATCCAACACAGTAAGACCAGGAGCGTTTTCAGGTGGTTGAGGGATTTCCCCTATGTCCTGTATGTCAGCGTAACGCATCTCCATAGAAATCCCATAGCGAGGCGGTAAATCTACTGTTCTAATATCCCGGTGATGTAATAGTATTTCAGACTGATCGGCATTACAGCGAACTCGATACAAAGTAATCCCTGGTTGTTTAACGCTATCAAGATTGGCAATATCATGTTCCTGTAACCACCCTTCAAAAGAAGTCCACATTGTTCTCCGTTCTGAAAGACTATCTTCCAAAGGCCAAAGTTCGACATCAAGTATAAAGGAATCCTCTTCTGGAATACCCTCACGTTTCAATGCCCAGCCCATGCGGTTACGAGCCTGCCATCCGTCAATTCCCTTTAGAGCGAAAAACACTTGTTTATTGGCTGGAATTTTACCTCCAGCCAAAGTCGTCAACAAAGCTTCAAAAGATTCCAGGGCCGCATCACTAACGAAAGCAACCACGATATCTTTACCTTCTTGACTCACTACCTCAAACTCACCTCGGAAATCTGGACTGACTATCTTATTTAGCTCATCAGGAGAGAAACCTTCCTCTACAGTAAATCTGAATAATCGGCGATCATCAAAACCACCTTCATCTGTATCTGCCTCTATTGTTGCACTGGCCAGATATTCTTGTAGTTTTTCACCGTGGGAAATGGGATCGTCAGGAACTTTAGGAGGAGGAATGCTACCGGGTCGTTTATCATTAACAGGTGTCTCCCGTTTCAGGGGTAAATGAGGAAAGGTATCTGCCATACTGTTTAAGCCCTCTTCTGCCTTGCTCTTCTTGCATCTTCACGTTGGATAGCTGTTTTCAGAAGACGTTCGGTCAAGAATTCCTTTCCCGCAAGAATCATACTTTTTGCTGCTCGACGTATAACACGCTCAATATCGGCATGACTCATTCCTTGAAACAGCTCAATTATATTTTTATCCTCTACATCAAAATCTCGTCGAAGCCCTCGTAACTTTACAGATAAAAGGCGACGAATCTGAGAGAGATTAGGCATTTTAAAAACAAGCACTTCATCAAAGCGTCGCCAGATGGCCGAGTCCAAAATACCGTCATGATTGGTAGCTCCGATCAATAAACTTTTCCCTTCATAGTCATCAAGCATTTGCAGAAAAGCGTTAACAACCCTTTTGAGTTCACCGTGATCTGACGCATCAGCACGTTCTTTTGCAATAGCGTCAAACTCATCGAACAAAGTCACCGTTGGAAAAGAGGCCGCAAAATCAAAAACCTGCCGGAGATTACTTGCAGTCTCCCCTAAATAAGATGATACAACGCTATCAATCCGAACTATTATAAGAGGTAAACCAAGCTCACTAGCGACAACCTCTGCAGTAGCAGTCTTTCCACAACCAGGTGGGCCACAAAACAATAAGCGATCAGGAGGACGTAAACCGTGACTTTTTAACACCTCAATACGATGGTATTCTTCAAACAAATCATCCAGCAGAGCAGTGTTTACACCTGAAAGAACCACATCCTCCAATCTACGTACCGGATTTCGAACTTGAACTAAAGGCAGGTTTTTTTCAAGATCTTTTGGGAGATGCTCATTCAATACTGAAAACTCCGGTGAGGTATTGCTGGAATGACCATAAAGAATTTTTTCAAGATCATTGGCCAATAGATGATGTTTCTTATCTCGCTCATCACGAATTACTTGTTCACTGGCCTCTCGGAAGGCGGACAGATTCCCCTCAGATCCTGTTTTGATCAGTTGCCTTAATAATTTTCCAGATGCCATCGTTTATCACCTCCCATATTTTTATACTTTCTAATAATACTTACAATATCAACACGGTACCCAGCTGCAGGAGATATTCTTTGAATATTGTATTACAGAACTAATCCACAACAACAGATTCGTCTACCCTTCGCGCTAAAAGACTCGCAAAAACCAGATACTGTGCAGCCTTAATGGCAGTCAAACTATGCGTTAGACTATGAGCTTTTGGGTTCCTAATACCCTGAAATGCTCCTTGAAAAATTTGTATGAATCCTTTTTGATCATTTTTACCAGAATCTGATTCAGTTTCACTTAATATCAATTTTGGATTCTGGAGCGAGAACACCTTTCCAATAAGATCTGTCCCGTCATCACCAATAGAGCTCTTAGCGCGAATAAAGTCAAAAACGGCTATTATGGAATTCAGAACAGCATCACGCAAATGTCCATCATTATATTGTTGCAAAGAACTTTCGATTATTATGGGATGTAATAAGTCTTCAAATCCGTTATTTTCGTCGGTTCCCATTGCATGATCCTCGGCCATCTTATCAAGTAAAGGAAGGTCATACTTTACAATTTTCTCGTAATCATTAGTCTCACTAAAATGAATATGCCTGCTCAGGTCACTTAGATCGCCAATTTTAAGCTCATTCACCCAGAGTTCTTTTAACTTACTATAATCATCTTCGATATATTTCTTGGTAGTCTCAATTGCTTTCTGTTCGCCGTCGTAACTTAATTTTAATGCATCACAGGATTTTTCATGAATTAAACGAACAAGATCCCGGATTTCTTTATACCAACTAATTTTCATATATTACCTGCTATTAACTCAATCCCGGAACTTTCTTGAGAGCCTTGCCGAATTTTTTGTAGTTTACTTTTACACCGTCATCGAGGTCGATTTCGATGTTTTGGGTGGCGAGTGGGTAGAGGGTTTCGTTTTCGTAGGTATCCAATTCGGTGATTGTTTTTTTGAGTTTTTCGATCTGTTTGAGGGCTTTGGTTTTTTCGGTTTTTGTTGCATCTGCTGCGATGGAGAGTTGTTCCAGGTTCTCCTGGGCGTTTTGGAGTTTGGTACGGAATTCACGCAGGTAGTCGTTGAGGATTACTGACACTGTATCCGGACGGTAGCGGTGCATGTAGATGAGGGCGTTGAAGCTGCCTTTGGGACTTGAGAAGAGCCAGTAGATGGGACGTTTTTTGTAGGTTTTCAGGTGGTCTTTGTAGAAATCCTTGAGGAAGTATTTGCGGATATCTTTGCCGATGGCATCGGTGATGAATTTCAGGTTTTCTTCGTAATTTTCTTCCCCGAAGGTGACTTTCAGGAATTCTGAGAAACTGGAAGTGAGGTCGTCGCTGAACCAGTCCTGGTCGAGGATGGGGATTACGTTGTCTTCATCTGCTGTGAAGCTTGGTTTGGGGATTTGTTGCAGGTAATCCTCGACAGTCTCACCTTGATTAGCCAAAATCAAACCCGGTTTGTCGAGAGAATAGCGGCCGAACATACAACCTACGGCATAGGAGAGAAACTCCTTCATACTGTCGGCTAGGAGTAATACTTCCAGTTCTTCTTTGGACTTGTTGCCTTTGTAACGGTAGTGGGGGTTGCAGGTTAGAGTTATGTCGTCGATGGGTACTTTCGAAGTTAGTTCATCCTGCAGGCCGTAGGCCTCTATGAAAATGCGGTTGTTTTCTTCTTCAAGGCATTGCATCTTTAGAACGTTATCTAAGTAAGCTTGACGTTTGTTGCTATATGCGAAAGATATTTTAGATAAGCCATGAAATATCAATGGGCTACCTGAGAAGTTTAGTGATGTTTCGTAATCGTCCCAGTCACTTATTGACAGGCCAATTGAATCATTAATTATTCCATATATATTGTCTTTAACCTCAACATATGGAATGCGCTCTAAATCAACTTTATTTAGTTTTATTGTCTGGCTTATGTATGAGATAATTTTTTTTGATACCTTAGAATTTAAGAATCCAAGTATCCAGTTCAGGTTACTTTTTTCTGTTTTAAAAAAACTTCTAAAGTTATTGTCGAATAATGCTCCTGCTTTGTAGTATCTAAAACTATTATCTCCAGTTGTTATGGCTGATGCAGAAACAGACTCTCTGAAATAAAACTCCTCACAAACAATTCTTCCTCCTGAAGCACCTTCTGCTGCTTCCTTTATCTCTTTACCATCATTTTCCCAATTGATAATGAAGTCATTATTCCCATACCACTTTCTCGAATCACCACCCTTGTTAAATGGGAACCATTTATAGCCTGACAATTTTGCAATATCACTTGAGTAAGCATCGAGCTTAATCTGGCAAAAAGATACTTCAAACCAATTTCTTAAGAATCTATTATTGTCTGTCGATGATAATCCTTGTCGAGGCTCTGAGATAGTTTTCATTAGGGGATGGTTAACAAATAATTCTCTCAACGTAGCGCTCATTGAGTATGTTATTGGATTTCCGGGAACCTTTATAAAGTCTGTGGTTGATGTAGTATGGAACCACTCACAATCATGATTGATAATACCTTCGCGAATTGCTATTTCTTTTTCTTTTTCAGAATTTCTGTTTACTAAACGTAGATAGCTACCTTTATAGTGTGGATAATTTTTATTCCCCATGACAAATGCAGTTGTCGAAACAACCTCGCCGCCAATACTGTCAAATGCCCTGGCCCCCAAATGGGCCATAGAAAGAATAGTATGTTGTCCCAGCAGGTGAGCACGGAGTTTTTCAAAAGAGGAAAGAAACATCCAACTCTGCATGGTTATCATAGCCACCAGCCCCCGTTTCTGAACTAGATCAAGATTACGTTCCATAAACATGGCAAACAAATCAGATTTTGTAATTTTGTAGTTATCTTGAGCAAATGACTTCAGCCGTCCATTCATCCCACTCCCTCCCATATATGGAGGATTGGCAACAACCACATGGTATTTAGGATTAAGATAATCAGCCTGTTTAAGCAGCTGCAAAACCTTTTTGTGTATTTCAAACAAAAACAGATTGCCACCAATATTTTTATCTTCAATTCTCTTGAAGATTGACTCGACATTGGTCTCATCAGGTCGGATTAATGAACCAAAATTGTCTACCTCTCTGAATTGATGCAGCGTTGATTGTAAATTGAGAGTAAAAAGATCACGACCAACTTCATCCATATACTTGTTGATTTCGCCTTCGGCAAAATTGACATTCTTAAGAATACAGATGTTTGGTTGAACAGACTTTTTAAAAAAACGACGGTATTTACCCCGTGCTTTCATAAACAGAGCAAAAGCTGCGAGTTCTCCGGCTCGTTCATCAATCTCAATGCCATATAAATTATTGCTTAAAATCAGTTTTGGGATTTCCTTACTGTCATAGCCTACTTCTTCATAGATGGCATAGAGCAGATCAAAGGCATAGGTAAGCATGTGACCAGAACCACAGGCTGGATCACAGATTTTTATTTCTTTAGGGGAACTGATTTTTAGAAAATCGCTTTCCGCTTCCTCCGGTTTGATGTAAAAGTCCATCTGGTTAGTCAACTGAGAACCTGGATGGTTGAGCATCCATAATCTACCAAGAGAATTCTCAACTAAATACCGGACAATATAATGTGGAGTAAAGAGCTGTGTAGCTGCAGGAATGTTTTCAGGAGTAATTTTTTTGTTCTTTTTCAGTCCGGCAAAGACATCGTCTTTCTTTTCGGAAATATAAAACTGATACAACCAGCCAATTACTTCGACGACAGGCCCATCTTTACCATTTACTTTTTCTTTACAAACAGCAGGAGTTAATGCTTCTTGAGTATATGCTATAATTGAGCTCCCGGATAAAAGATCATCAGGCATCAGTAATTCTGTATAGTCAGCAATACGCTCGAACATAAAAGGCATTGCATGATGCCAGTAATTACAAACAGCGACAACTAATAAACGATATGCATCTTGCTGGGGATCCGAGCTTGTAAGAGAGCCGTCCAATAGGCCAGCAATCTGTAGGCTGGTCTTTTCGGGAACCATGCTCTCATCGACATGGCCCATTTTGGCTTCAGCCAAAATTTCAGGTTGGAATTGTCCAGGAATCGGTGATAACACACCAATACGATTGTACCGGTTTACATCCATAAAGCGTAACGCACAAAAACGATTGAACCAGATATAAGCTACCTTTTCAATTACATAGTCTTCGCCATGTATTTTTCTCTGCTTTTTCAACTCCACGATAGCAGTTGCATTTTCTTTTGTTGCTATACTTTCTTCAGTAAGCACTAATTTGATTTTTCCTGACACCTGCTCGATGAGATTACGTCGAGCAAATTGTGCGAATTTTTTTAGTTTTGATGTTTCCATACTGACAATGCTCCCACAGCAACAACATTCTAAAAATCAAGTTATCTGTTTCTGGTTTTTGGATTCGTTTACGTTAATGAGCACTAATTCGTGTGATCGAATCGTCTCCAAATTTTCTCTTCCACTGCTCGACGTTCATGATTACACAGGTAAGATTATTTTCCCATAAAGGATGTGAGGCTGGCAGTGATTGTCTTAATTCATCTTGTTTGGTAACCAACAAAGCTGAGTCCAGCGAAGCCATGGAAAGTAAAAACACATATTTAACCTTTTTATCCTGTTCTCCTGAATTTATACGAAAATATAGTGTGTCTCTGAATTTTCCAGCAACCTTCCTGATCACTTTCCCCGACTGAAGCTTTTCTTTAAAACCATCAGGCTTGGAAGCTCCAGGGATATCAGGATCTTTCACCTCTACAAACAGAGAATGGTTTTCAAATTCAAATATCAAGTCAACAGGTTGAATACTTGTTCTCTGCTTCACCTCTTCTCGGTCAAAATTCTCTCCACTAACAGCATCTTCTAATGATATCCTCAAATGCTTTATTGATATCTTCGTCATATAGTCGAGAAAATGTCTCCGAAATAGCATTCTCATTGATCTGTCGATAGTCATCAGCACTTTCCACCTTGATTTCATTGGAGTCAGCATCCCGATACAGAGCATGGAATCGGACATGATCTGCCTGGCTTTTATCCTGAAGTAAATCAAACCATTTCAGCAAAACGTAACCATGAGTTGCTATAATAACCTGCTGTCCATTTCTGGATAATTCTAACAAAATCTTAACGAACAAATCCATCAGTTTTGGATGCATATTTGATTCCGGTTCATCCCAAAAGAGGGGGCCGCTTTCTCCTGGTTGAATGGCACCAGTTTCAAGCAAACGGGATAACATTCCCGCCTTACGAAACCCTTCGGCTATAACATTGGCAGAATATTCGATTTTTCCAGTTTTAAATGTGACTTTACCACCACCATAGAATATGAATCGTCCTCCGCATATATTTTCTATCTCGCGCATTGCCCATGTTGATTTCTCATGCAACTTCTCTTGACGTAATTTGGGAAGATCTAATAGCAAACAGATATCCTGATATGTTTGGTCAAAAGAAAGATCATATTTTTCATACAGGCTGGTAAAGCCTTTCATGAATGAAAGTACTTCTTTGGTAGGAATGAAAACAGGCTTAGCTTGGTACTTTTCGTAATTCAACCTATCTTGAATCGCCAACACCTTGGAGTTGTAGTGGAAACTGGTGTTAACATATGCTTCTTCTTTATTTGGAAGCAACAATTGGGCTTTTAGGTGACCATTTTCTGATGCTCCAGTGTGATGCATTTTACCTAGTTTCTCATCTAACGGCATAAAAATACGAAGCATTTTCAAGGTTATTCCAGCTTCAAGATCTTCTTTGTCGACATCTTTTTTATTGTTCAACAGAGTGCTGCCTGCGCAAAGTCCATATGCAGCTTTCAACAAATGCGTTTTTCCCGTACCATTTGCCCCTATAATGACATTAATTTTAGGAGAGAAGTCAATTTCAAGTTCATCAAATACTGTGAAATTTTTAAGTGCTAGTTTTGTAATCATATCTGAATCCTTTTTCCGTTACTAATTTCTTTGATCATAGCTTCACGCATTGATTTTAAATAGTTATCCACATCATTCATATCCGACAAGTATGATTTATCAAAAGCAATAACCATTGTTTTCCCATAAACATATTCAGCACTATGGTCATTGGTTTCATCTTTTGTCCCAGATGATGTGTTATTTATATTTTCCTCATTATAATTTCCTTGAGCCTGGCTAGCTAATTTACTCACTTCTGCCGTTAATCCAGGATATTCTCGTTCTTCAAAACGACGTATTCGGTCACGAATAACTGCAGTTAATGCTTGTTGTTTTAAATCGTGCTCAAGTATTTCAAATGGTTTTCTTAGCATATTCTGCTTGATGGTCTCCAATAGAGAGAAGTCACCCATAGTTGTCAAGTTTTCCAAAAGAGATTGAAGGGTCTGAAGTGCGAAAACCTTTTCTTCTGCCACAATGTCTTCAAGTTGTTCTTTCAGGATATCAATCAAACCTTTAAGGTGCTGCATTTTGTTACCCGTAAAACATTTGGCATCACCAAGGATATCTCTGACCTGCTGATTTTCATCTCCCGAAAGATCAGAAAAATTAGCATTCTGTTCTTCAAGAAAACGTTTACTTTCATCATAAATACCTCTGGGTGCCCCGGACATAAACCGCTGTATCGGATCAATAATATCTTCTTTCATTTCCAAAAGGCCATCTTCCATTGAAGAAAGATCGGTGAGGAAAAATCTGTATTCTTTTTTACTGAGTACCTGAAGTTGTTTGATTGGTTCTTCAAGAACCGTAAGAAACGGATAATGATTGACCTGTACTGCCAGTGACTCCAGTGTTTGTAAACTTGCTTTCAGAGATTCAATTGTTTCTCGTCCCAGTGGTCGTGCTTCATTTGATTTTGGCGGGGTATCGAAAAATTCTTCGTAGAACTCTTTTAATTGTCTGACCTGAGAACCCGTAAAATCTATCTGTGGATCAAGGATAACATTATTGTGGCCTGCGGTATTACGGAGTGCTTTTTCAAGATCCTTCTCTTCAAGAATATTGGAGTCTGAACGAACTTCTATCTTTTCTCTGGCACACAGTTTTGCAAGAACACAGAGGATGGCAGCAAAATACCAACCATAGGGTTTCTTCTCGAATCGTTCCAGAAGGGTTTTTAGGGTAGTACGCAATCCGTTTCGGCTGTTTCCCTGAATGTAGGCGAGCATCTCCTGCTCGGCCTCACTCATCATCTTTTCATCATTGCCAAAGAGTGTTGCCCCCTGGGGAGTTAGACAGGTGATAATATCGTTTTCAGTATACTTGATACCACCGAGCATATTCAGGTTGGGATAGGTTCGTCGCAGGAGATCGAAAAACCCTTTAATGATCTTTGTCTGGGGATCAGCGGACGAACCTTCCAGCGGTTTAAGATTAATGATGCACTTGGCCTCTCCAAGAAGTTCTTTGGTTCTTTCCTGCAGCTCTTTTTCCCGTTCACGGTTCTGCAGGCTCTTGTCGGAGAGGATGCGTTTAATGGTCTCCTGTTGGGTCTGAGAAAAGTTTATCCGGACATATTTATCCGTCTTTTTTAAGAGGACAAGATCGTGATAGAAACGGTCATCTGCCGGCATGATAACCAGTAACTCATCCTTGCCCATGGACTGCATGGAGAGTGTGGTTTCATTTTCGATTAGCTCATTAAATGGGGTGATGATGTTGATGGATAGCTCATGTTCCCGCCCACAGAGAGCACCATCAAGTTTTCTGGAAAATGGATAATCCTGACCATTTTCATCATAACGGATCTTTCTGTTTTTCAGGACATGGTCAAAAATGATGTTTTCCAATGCTTTGTTGACTTCACTGTTCTCCACATCTGTATTTTTTATCTCCTGCTCAACATCTTTTTCTTCATCGGTGAGGAATTCATAAAGTTCACCGTTACGCTGGATGTAGGTCTGTTGTTCAAGTAACCCTAGAGATTCTTTCACCTGTTTTTGCAGATCTGACACATTACGATCAAAATTATCCAACATCAGGATGGAGATGTTACGTAGACTGGCCTTAAAGGATTTGACATACTTGACCAGAAAAAGAGCTTTCAGGATGCGTATGGCAAAATCATCACCGAGGTTTTTTTCAGCCATCAAAACCGAACTCTGGATCTGCGATTTTAAAGCGGTGCGAATACCTTCAAACATCAGATCAAATGTGGAGAGTTCCCGAATACCATGATCGGCAATATGAACAGCCACCTGTTGAAAAACACCTAGCATGGATCGTTCACCCACTGAGCTGTGTTTTCCTTCAAAGGCGTTATGGGCAGAGAGGCTTTCTATTGCCGTCTTAAACAAATCAAACTGATAGGGGATAAACGGGTATGAGTGGATAAATTCATCACGACTCTGAAAATTTTTATAGGATTGTGCGCCATCAACGAAATCAAATAGAGTCTTAAAATTGTTTTTCTGTTCGTGATAGACATCTGAGAGGGTTTCCACACCTTGAGCGTTTTTCAACAGTAAGCGTTTCTGGATGACCTCTGCTACATTGGCACTGGTCAGTTTCATCTTGTTATTGAAACGGGCCTGGATTTTGGAGAAATCATTTCCCTGCTGCTTTCCGACTTCACCAACGACCTTGCTCATATCTTCCTGAGCGGTTACGATTATCCATGCTCTACCTCGACATTTGGTGGCAAGGCTTTCTGCTACCGTCTGCAGGTTGGTCATCAATTTGGTGTTGTTGGCTATGTATTGGCCTACTTCATCCACAAAGAAGTTGAGTCGGAAATTGGGTTCCTCCTGCTGCTCAATATAGGCGTTGATCTGACTGGCAAAGTCTTCGATGGAGAGTTTGTAATCGTTGCGGTACTTATCTATGATTCCCGTAGCGGCTGATTCGTCTTCACCTGTTACTTTTGCATAGGCTTTGGCAATATTTGAGCCTTCGAGAAGGGTTACTTCACGTCCTTTTTCCCATGATTGACCTGCGATATCTGCATACGCTTCCTTAAATGGCTTGTAGAGATCCCGGCCATTGAGATCCCTTTCAAACTGAGCGATATATCCCTGTTTACCGTAGTAGCCGCACATGGTATCAAAGACTTTGACAAATACCGAGAGCAGAGCATCTACCTGGGTTTTACTGATGATCTCAGCCTTCTGGTCAATATTGAAGAGAATTGATTTGGATGGTATGGCAACGGCTGTCTTCAGATCACCACGAAGGATTTCATTATCTTTGCATTTGGGTAAGAATAATCCGAGAACTTCAGTATCATCGATTGTGCGGTTTTCAAGAAGAAGAGCCAGCATCTTCAGCAGATGTGATTTACCGGAACCAAAGAAACCGGAGATCCAGACACCGTTTGCACCGTCATAGTTTTTATAGGCATCCAGAAAACTTTCCAGCCGTTGTTCTACCTCTCTGGTTAAAACATACTCTTCAACTTCAAGTAAGAGACTGGCTTCATCATCTGCCTTAATCACTCCTTCTATGGGACGGTCGACCGGTTTTTCAAAGATATCTTTTAATAGCATGGTGGTTTACCTTCTAGGCTTCACAGTGAAAGATATTAAATGCTCGATAGTATTTGTCGTCATGTAATTTCTCGAACAGGTCAAGGGACGCGCCGTCTTCAAGTGACTGGGTGTAATCCCCGGGGAAAAACATGATGGTTGGTTGTTCTTTGGCTACTTTCTGCAGGTTGTTCAGGACATTGTGTGAGCGGATATAAGGGAACACTTCTCCAACGCCGGAAAGAAACATGACTTTAAATTCTGATTTAACCATTTTAGCGGCTATTGCAGGAACGAGGTGGGCTTCAGAATCCAGTACACCTTGCAGGAGTTCTTTGAGCTGGTCTTTGCTGACACTGCTTTCTGTTTCGATGATACGATCCCAGATGTCTCGTTGTTTTAAGAGTTCGATGGCCAGGTCATACAGATTGATATCAAGGACTGGAATCCCTTGCTGCTCCAGTTTATTACGTAATTGTGTGCGAATTCTGTCCATCTCTCCTGTTTTACGAGGCGGGAATGGACAGATGAAAAATGGTACTTCATTTCCAAGGCCGAGTTTCTGTAAAAAACGATCACTGCTGATAAGGTTCAGCAGGTGGTCAAAGCATTCTTTTTCTGAGAATGACTGTATACTGAAGTTCATGTGAGCCATGAGTTTATATCCATATCAGATACAGGAAATACTGAGAGTAAGGCTGGATCGTCCATCGCAAGTACCTTGGTTAGTTGTTCTGTAAGTAGACCGGGAATGATCATGTGTTCCTGTGATATTATTTCTGCTTCCCGCATGGTTTTAAAAAGGACCTGTTTGAGTTTAGCTCGTGTTGAGTTCTTGAGTTGCTCTAATTCATCATGCCACTCTGCCTTTGCCTCAAAGAATATTTCGTAATCTTGAGGGTCAAGGTGACGATCCATACGCAGATACTTTTCTCGTACAACCTCCACGGCGAATTCTCTAATAAAGGGATAATATTTA
Organism: Desulfocapsa sp.; assembly: GCA_022712975.1. Lineage (GTDB taxonomy): Bacteria > Desulfobacterota > Desulfobulbia > Desulfobulbales > Desulfocapsaceae > Desulfocapsa. The sequence continues at coordinate 9,633 of JAFLJO010000086.1, read as the reverse complement.
CACACCGCTACCCAGAGAAGATACTGTTGTTCCTGTCTTGATCCCGAGAGGAGTAGTTGACGTTGACGATCTGTCAGGAGTTGAAGACGAGAACATATTTCTCTAATCCGGCGCCTGGCACTGCTTTCAGTTCTGGATTGGAGTAGGTTTTCTGATAAGACCTTATCACGAGTTTGCTGCCAGCAGTGACCACGGCGATCGTGGGTTGTATCATACAGTTCAGCGACCGGAATAGATTCGTTGAAGAATAGACCACCGGAAGTAAATGACATTTTGTATGTTTTGCCTGGCACCTTACCTTAGCCCTCGTTATGTGATTAAAATGATGCCCGCAGTGCATTATGTTCGAAAGCAGGGAATCGATTTGTTGACGATTATGGACTCAGGTCCTATTTCAGCCTGATAGGCTACTATCTGCACGCCTTTTTTGCTGACTTCAGCAAGAGTTTCTGCGTAGAGTTGATCAATATGAGCAGCGGGTCTGAAGCGATCAGCATCCATGCGCTGAATACAAAAAAAGATCATTCCCCGGTGCCCTTGTTCCACAATCTTTGCCAGTTCTTTTAAATGTTTGGTGCCTCGTGCAGTAACTGCATCCGGAAACATGGCCCAGCCATCCTCCACAAGAGAGCAGTTTTTGATCTCCACATATATCTTCTCATCTCCCCGTTTAAGGAGCAGATCAAGGCGGCTCGATTTTGATACTGTAACTTCCCTCGTTAATATATCGATACCCTGAAGTTCTTGAATACGGCCTTCCAGGATAGCCTCGGCGACAAGAGTATTGGTTAATCCGGTGTTCACGCCTATCCATGTTTTGTCTCCTTGTACCATTTCCAATGTTTGAGGGTATTTGCGCTTTAGATTAGGAGATGTGGAGAGCATGACCCGACTGCCGGGAGCTGAGCAGCCACGCATGGAACCGGTATTAGGGCAGTATACAGTGATTACCTTACCTTCATCAGTTGTAACATCTGCGAGAAATCGTTTGTAACGTTTAATCAGTGTTGCAGCCTGAAGAGGAGTTTCAAATAGCATGGTTCAGAGGGCGTAAAATTTTATATCAATTATGTTTAATCTTTGAAGAAACATTCAATATACAGTATAAAGAATAGATGTTGAAAGGGGAAGAAGAAACAACCATCCCTGCTCGTTTTCAGCTGTCTGATACTGCCCGTTACAACAGTTCAGGCGAAAAATACTTTACCTCTAGAGGAGAAGCATTGTTATGAAATTAGGTCTAAACGGTATGGGTCGGATCGGAAAACTTTCGCTCTGGCACCACGTCTCGAGAAAACATTTTTCAGAACTTGTGATTAACGTTGGCCGTGAGATTGGTCAGGGATTGAATGATCTTGCAGCATCTGTTGAGCGGGATTCTTCATTCGGGCGGCTCGGCACCTATCTTCATGGCCATAGAGGTGGAAGGGTAATTGAAGAGTTAAATGAAGAAGCGGGGACCATGATAATTAACGGTATACCGGTGAAATTTCTGCGTACTGCCAGAAATCCAAAAGATATCGCCTGGCAGGAAAATAATGTAAAACTGGTGGTGGATACCACTGGCGCTTTTACTGATCCCACTGCAGACGCTGAAGCTGGTTGGGGTGCTTTGCGCGGCCATTTGCAGGCAGGTGCCGAAAAGGTAATGCTGTCAGCCCCATTTAAGATCAAATCCAAAGGCATCGATATGCCAGAGGATGCCGTAACTGCTGTTATGGGGATTAATGATGAGGATTATGATCCTTCAAGACATGCACTTATCTCGGCAGCATCCTGTACCACCACCTGTCTTTCCTATATGATTAAACCGCTGATGGAATCCATTGGTGCTGAGAAGTTCCTGAGTGCATCTATGGTAACTGTGCATGCGGCAACGGGCAGCCAGAAAGTTCTTGACACTTTGCCTAAATCCGGCGCTGCGGATCTTAGAAAAAATCGTTCTATTTTAAATAATATTATTCTTACCACCACCGGTGCAGCCAAGACTTTGGCCCTGGTTATTCCAGAGATGAAATCCATTGGATTTATTGCTGAATCTGTTCGGGTTCCCATTTCCACCGGGTCTCTTATTGTGCTCGTTATGAATTTTCAGGATGATCTTGACAGTCCATTGAAACGGAATCGAATTAACTCAATTTACCGAGAGTATGGGGAAAGCAGTAAATACCTTGTATATACTGAAGATCAGAATGTTTCTTCGGATATAATCGGGGCTCCGGAAGCCGCAGCGGTTATCGAGGGTACTGAAACCCATACCCGTACAGCTACAATTGCTGTTGATCTTGATAAACTGACAAGCTGTTCCGTGGATGCCGGGGCTGATCATATTCTCAATGTTCCCATTACTCAGGCTGTTGTTTATGCCTGGTATGACAATGAGCTGGGAAGTTATACGAATACATTGGGCGACTTGACGGTTTCAGTTGCCGACAAGATGCTATAGAAATGGTTATCCGGCAGATGCTTGTCGGAGACCTTGCGACCGTAGCTGCCATTGAGGCAAGCGCTGTTTCTTTATGGAGTCTGGAACAGATAGCTTCAGAGCTTAAGAGAAAATCAGGAATTTCACTTGTTGCTGTTGCATCAAACGGAGAACTACAGGCATGGTGTTGCGGTTTTCAAACAGGAGTTGATGCTGAGCTTTTGAAAATCACTGTGAACCCTTTGGTGCAAAGACTAGGGATTGGTGAGGATTTGTTGCAGGAGTTGTGTTTACTCTATGCAAAACGGGGAGCACGGCAGATGTATCTTGAGGTACGTTCGCAAAATCGTCCAGCTCTCAATCTGTATGCAAAACAGAATTTCCAGGAAGTCGGAAGACGAAAAAGCTATTATAAAGAACCTGCGGATGATGTAGTTATTTTAGCCCACAGGTTGAACGTCAACGCTACAGACTAAGAGGAAGCTTACATGAATACAATTCGTGATCTTGATTTAAAAGGAAAGCGAGTGCTGGTACGGGTTGATTTTAACGTACCCATGGATGCAAATAAGAATATCAGCGATGATATTCGTATTCGTATGGCTCTGCCCACCATTAATTATATTTTGGATCAGGGTGCGAAGCTGATTCTCTGTTCCCATATGGGAAGGCCAAAAGGTCAACGGGTGATGGATTTAAGCCTTGCCCCTGCGGCCAGTCACCTTGCTGCTCTCCTTAAACGCAAAGTTTTGCTTGCTCAGGATTGTGTCGGGGAAGAAAGTGAAGCCCTGGTTGCTGGAATGCAGCCAGGTGATGTGGTGATGCTTGAGAATCTGCGTTTCCACAAAGAAGAAACAGCAAACGATGCTGCTTTTGCAGAACAGATCGCCCGTATGGCCGATGTTTATGTAAATGATGCCTTTGCAGTATCTCATCGGGCTCATGCCTCGGTGGTGGGGGTTCCTGCCTATGTTGCCGAAAAGGCCGCAGGCAACTTGCTGCAGACGGAAATGGATTTTTTCCATAAGGCCATGGATGCTCCTGTACGTCCTCTTGTTGCGCTCGTTGGTGGTGCAAAAGTTTCTTCAAAGCTTGGTGCGTTAAAGAATATGTTGGATAAGGTTGACGCCATAATCATCGGTGGAGCCATGGCAAATACTTTTCTCAAAAGCCAGGGTGTGGATATGGGAGCTTCCAAAGTAGAAGAGGATCTTCTTGATAGTGCCCGTGAATTTGTGAAAGAAGCAGAGCAAAAAGGGGTGCAACTTTATCTTCCCGTAGATTTTGTGGTAGCTGACCGATTTGCTGCTGATGCTGTGGTTAAAAATGTCACATTCCGTGATGTTCCTGCTGGCTGGATGGCGCTTGATATTGGTCCTGCCAGTACCTCATATTTTCAGGAAGCTATGGCAGATGCCCGAACAATTGTTTGGAACGGCCCAATGGGAGCGTTTGAGATGGATGCTTTCGCTAGAGGTACCATGGCCATGTGTCAGGTCGTTGCCTCCTCTCATGCCTTGTCTATTATTGGTGGCGGGGATTCTAATGCAGCTGTGAAAAAATCAGGAGAAGCGGCAAATATCTCTTATATGTCCACTGGTGGCGGAGCTTTTCTGACACTTATGGAAGGTAAAACATTGCCTGGTGTTGAAATTCTTAAAAAATAATTTTTCAAAAAAACTAAGTGATACGGAGATAGAATGAAACGTAGACCATTGCTTGCTGGAAATTGGAAAATGCATAGAACAGCGCTTGAGGCCTGTTCTCTGGTAACAGAGATTAGAAAATGTTCGGCTGGACTTGAAGATCGGGACGTTATACTCGCTCCTCCCTTTACAGCGATTCACGAAGTGGCTAAACTCCTGGAAGACAGTTATGTCGAAGTAGCCGCGCAAAATGTCTGTTGGGAAGAACAGGGCGCTTTTACTGGTGAAATTTCACCTACAATGCTTAAATCTGCCGGAGCGACTGCTGTCATCATTGGTCATTCCGAAAGACGACAGATATTTCATGAAGATCATGAGATCATCAATAAACGCATGAAAGGTGCATTGAAATTTGATTTGATGCCCATTTTTTGTATTGGTGAAACGCTTGAAGAGAGAGAGAGTGACAAAACCTTTGAAGTTCTTGAAGAGCAACTCAGAAAGGGACTTGCAGGAATACGCTCTCAGGAAATGAAAAAAACCGTTTTGGCCTATGAACCTGTATGGGCAATTGGTACTGGAAAAACAGCTACTAAGGAACAGGCTCAGGAAGTTCATGCCTTTATTCGAAAACTAATGGCTGAAATGTTTGAAAAAGATATTGCTGATTCTGTAAGAATATTGTATGGTGGCTCGGTTAAACCTGATAACGTTGATGAACTCATGGCGCAACCTGATATAGATGGCGCTCTTGTTGGTGGTGCAGCATTAGATGCTGAATCATTTTGTCGAATTATACATTTTATTTAAATCCCATAGAAAAAGAAAATGCTAACCATTTTAACAGTTGCTCATATCTCAGTTAGCCTCTTTCTGATTGTCATCATTCTGCTCCAACATGGAAAAGGTGCCGATGCAGGGGCGGTCTTCGGTGGCGGAGGGTCAAGTCAGACAGTTTTTGGATCAGAAGGACCTGTTCCATTGCTGAATAAAATGACAACTGCTTCTGCAATATTTTTTATGGTTACATCTGTCAGCCTTGCTTATTTCTCGTCAACCTCAAGTACCGGATCAATGATGAGCACAGTGCCGCAGGCCACCATGGTGGAAGAAAAAGTTGTTCCAATGTCAGTAGCACCTGGAGAAATTGCACCTGCTCCGGAGGCTCCAAGAGCTCAGGAATAAAAAAAGCTATTGCGAATTGTGTGCCGAAGTGGTGGAACTGGTAGACACGCTGTCTTGAGGGGGCAGTGGCCTTCGGTCGTGCGAGTTCGATTCTCGCCTTCGGCACCATTAACAACAAAGCCGGAAGTCGCATGTACAGTGCGGTTTCCGGCTTTTTTGTGTTTGTTGCTCATGTACAGGGAAATTAAAGTTTCTGTGTGAATTGTCAGGTATCAGTTACTGAACACTGAACCCTGACAACTGATAATTTCTACCCGCAGGACATCTGCTCCACTACCATATCACTCCACATTGCAGACCATCAAAGTCAGTCAAAATTGAGTACGACTCCCTCCAGATGCACGTCAATCCGCTTGCGAAGTGCTGAGGGAAGATCGTAAGACATTTTCTGCTTTTTCCACTTTTCAAACGTACTCTCAATCGTTTCCCGTATAGTATCGATGACCAGATATTCAGGTACTTCAGCCTTGCGAGTGAGCTTCTGGAAATGCTTCAACCCTATCATGCCCATATCTTTTTCACCAGCCAGGTTCAGTGCCAGGTGATCACCAGGAAGATATGGAACGGTTGAGACAAAATCATATGCTGGGGACAATTCTGGGGTAACCCCATCGGTGTAAATAAAAGACCAGTTTTTGAGGTGCATATCACCGTTGCCTATCAGCACGGTAAATGTAAGCCGTCGAATAAACTCCTGGAGTCCCGTTTCACCCGTCAATATCCATATCATATTGGTAATATTGTCATAGCTGACTTTGTTGTATTTGTCATTTGGGAATACGTTGTAAACTTGGGCAAAATCTTCAATATGGATCCGTTGTTGCTCTTTTCGATCAAATCGTTTTACTGCTAAGGCCAGATTTCCCGATAAAAAGCCAAGCTCCGGTAAGCCTGCAATTTTCTCAAGGGGAACAAGATCTGTTTCAGGGACGGAAATACCTACTTCTTTTGCCAGATGTAGCATAGCCCATTCATTTTCAGGAACCTGGGAAAAGTTTTGAGTGGGCAATTTGACAATCCAATCTCCGCCAACTCCGCTTGCTGGAATAGTCAAGCCGCCTTTACTCTCTGCAAGGGCAGAAAATTTTAGTTGTACTCCGGCAAGAGAAAATCGGTATGGTTGTTCCTGGGGGGAATGTTTTGTTACTTTAGCCTGAAGTTCTGGTGGGGTGCTACGTTGATTTGCTGATTTTATGGAGACCGCACCAGGCAAATCTTCCCCGAATAGTTCAAGAAGTTTAAATTCACGAGAAGGTTTTACTCCACCACGTTTGGCGAGATATGTCCGCAGGTGACCTTCTGGTAGTAGATTTGAGAAAAATGGAGGAAGTTTGGTTTTGTAGGTTCTGGTTTCCGGAATGATCTCTCCAGATCCAGTAATGAATGACTGGCTGAGGACTGGACGATTTGGGTCATTCAAATACTCTTCTTCAAAAACAAAAAAAGTGCGATCACCTGTGAGTAATGTCAGCTGGCCAATGCGGGTTTGGGCTAACCATACATCTAAAATATCAGCCATCAATCCTCCTCATCGGGTTGCCATCTTGGTTTGTCTGTATCCTCACCAGTAAGAAGTGATTTAACAGCTGGTAACATAGGACGTGGTACCAAGGTCAGTTCCAGATCAAGTATGCGAGCCATATCTCTTAATGTGGAGAGTTGGGGGTTGGTTAATTCCTGCTCAATCTTAGAGATATGACTTTGCGGCAGGCCAAGCTTTTTCCCAAGTTCGGCTTGTGTAAGCCCTTTCTCCCGACGCGCAGACTTTAGACTTTGAATAATGGTACTCATAAATATATACTAAGACATATGCCAACGTAAGTAAATATGTTTAAGTATATAATGAGGGGTGTTCTAAATTGTTTTCTTGATTTTCTCACTGCTACGCATAATTATATAGCAGATATGGTAAGGAAGAAGTCGCCAGATTAACAAAATCATGACTTTCTACCTTCCATTTCAAGAAAAGGAAAATTAAAGTTTTTGTGAGAACTTTCCCTATAAAAGCTGTCAGTTACTGATACCGAATACCTAATGCCGCATACCTAATACCTGCCCGGAGGGCATCATATTCAATCACTGAATCTACCCCCAATCTCTATATCTGTCCCGTGACCAGCGCAGATAATTTACTAATTCCCAATTCACCTTATCCGCATCAAATGTTTCGCTGTTATACTGTCCGCCAGACCATTCCATCAATCGTTCATGGTCTTCGTGTCTAGGATCAGCCAAAGCACTGCAAAACTCAAAATAGCCGAAAGTACCGCCGACATCTTCAGGCGGACATGCTCTAGCACCATCAAGACAGGTGATTTTGTAGTGCATCTCGGGATTGAAATAATGGCTTTCTTCAAGGATCAATTCGTGCGTCCAGCTGTCACCAAAATCATAGAGGTACGATATTTTCCTGTTCTTCTGCTTGACCAGATTTCCAAAACGATATTTGCCGCACTCGAGTCCATCCTCTCTTTCTTGAGGATACTCAGTGTACCGTTTTTTACCTATTGTGAATTCATGGAGGTGGCTGTCAGTCCAGCCCATCACAATCTGAATAACATCATGAAGTCTGTCCAGTGTTATGCTTGCGGGTACGACAAATCTTCTCCATATTTCCGGCTCAATATCAAGTAGTCTAACTTTCAGTAAATACATCCGCTCACTCATAATTTCTCCTCATATTTTGGCCAGAAACTTCGTTTTCGTTTATGCGCTTCGTAAATTCTTGCTTTAAATACTTTATGACTATCAAGAATAGCCCAATCAGATATTGAAGCAGTAAGGAACGAGGCGTATTGACATTTATTCCATCCAGCGGCAGATCTTTCCAGCTTCAACCCGTTCTGTACGATAGGCATTTAAGGGAGATTCCATATCCGGATAGCCGACAGAAAGTCCAAGGATTAATCGTTTAGAGGCAGGGACACCAAGGCACTCTTTAACCTCCTTTGCGTAATCTGTGACGAATGCCTGGGGCACTGTGGCAAGACCTTTGGCGTGTGCAGCAAGCATCAGGCTTTGAGCGAAAAGGCCGATGTCAAAGAGTGACCATTCGCTTAAAGATGCATCCTGAAAAAGATAGATGGCGTGGGGGGCGAAATAAAAATTAAAATTAGCCTTTTTGGCCTTGAATATCATTTCTGGTGTACCAAGATCAACACCGGTAAGTTGCATACGTTTGGCCATAAGGTTTTTAATATTTGTATTTTCCCTTTCAGGCCATGAGGTTGGGGGAACTAAATCAGGACTGCTTTCTATACCATCCTCCAACAGGCCAACAAGGGTCGTGGAAAGTTCTTTCTTTTTGGCGCCAGAGAGTATAATTGCTTCCCAGGGCTGAGAGTTTTTATAGGATGGACTCCAGCGGGCAATTTCAATCAGTTCTTCCAGGTCATTTCTGGGGACTTCTTCTGTGGTGAATTTTCTGATGCTTCTACGGGTTTTGATGCATTCCAGGGTATTCATAATAAGGTATTATATAGGCTGAAGGGATATTAGGTTGAAGGCTGAATGGAAAAGCTTGATATTCCTTTCAATCTTACAACTGTATGTATTACTGTAGTTAGTATGGATAAAAGATTTACAATAAAATGTCCAAATAATTATCCATTTGTCATGTGAAACAATAAGGGACAGGCCACGATTGTTTTAATGGCATCGTTAAGCAGGTATAGCTAGCTCGCCATTCCATTTAGCCATGAGTAGCTTAAGCGAATATTCGAGCATTTTTTCGCACTTACTGTAGCACTTTGATTTTCTGCGCATTCGTGCTCAGAAGTGACGGAATAAACTGTTGTACCCCTCAACTGCGAATGTTTCGGCCTTCGATTGTGTATGTTTTTCAACTGGGATAAATGCCCCATATGGCTGGTAATGATCGGTCATAATGTCGTCTATATTCTTGTTTTCTAAAGATTCCCACAACTTCTTTCCTGTCTTTGTATCTCGCTTGCCAGTAACGCAACCGATGAATTTTCTCCCAGCTCGATCAACAGTAATCCAGATCCAGCAATAATTTTTTTTGCCCGACATAACTATGCATCTCGTCAATCTCGACGACTTTAATTTCTGTATCACTCTTAATCTCATCTAACTTTTCTCCGAACTCTCTTGTCCAATTATATACAGCGACATGGCTGACTTTTAAGGATCTTCCGATTGGCCGAAAGCCTAAACCTTCAAGATAAAGCTCAAGTGCCTGGCGTTTTTGTTCCTTAGAGGCGCCACGATTGGCAACTGTGTAATTATAACCACAATCCTTGCATTTCCAGCGTTGACGCCCCTTTACGATCCCTGATTTTGTGGCAACAGCGTGAGAGCATTTTGGACAAGGAAACATAATTGTTCTCCATATTTCGAATTAATAATATGGAGCAT
>JAFLJO010000019.1 GCA_022712975.1 Desulfocapsa sp. | reverse complement strand
TACAAAAAGGTAAAAAATCCTATCTCGGTGATATGTCAAGGAAAAACGTTGGGTTTTCTAATATTTTTCATAGTGTTTACGAAGACTAATTTAACAAACAATGCTATTGCTAAGTTTCAGGTCGTCTCGGGAATTGCTGTATATGTATCGACCTCATCATTTTTCACACCATGTTTACGTAAATACATATAAATCAGAGCTTGATAACAATATCCTTGAGATGTTATTTCTTGATCAAGAGGGGTAGAAAAAGCCTCATAAGTACTAATAACAGAGAGTATAAAAAATGGATGTGCAGGCATGATGCCATTACCAAACATTTTTCCTAAAGTTGCATTAACCAGTTCAGTACTACTATCAATTTTTTGATAGATAGAATTTGGGCATATCTGAGCATTTTCTGTATCTGTTAGATGGGCCCACTTTGTAATTAGTTCGTTTCTTAAAGATGGAGAAAATTCTTCAATTTTAAAATATGTAAATGAATCTATAAGTTTTTCATTTTTAAAATTTAGATTAAAAATATCATCTACAATAATAATTATTTGCTTATATTCTGATAGAGATTGCAGATGTTTTTCTTTCTTTTGTGCAAAATGAAAATCATCCAGAATAATAACGAATCTTGATTTATCGTACTTTTCAATATCTTTCGTCCCGTATTGCTCTTGAAAAGAATTTAATACTCTGTTTTCAATTTTTCCTGAAAAATTTAACGACTTATCCGAGAGATACACAGGGATGTAGTTATTTTTAAATAAATCGATAAATAATTGTTTGCATAAGGTCGTTTTACCCGATTGATTTTCACCGGCAATTAATATTTTAGAATAATGATGAAATTTATCCATTAATTCTAAAGTATTAATCTTTTTTTCATATTCTTTTAAATTGTCATATTTGGATAGCTCAGGGTGGACGAAAATGTCTTTTAGTAACACCGCTGTCTTTTGTGAATGAGCTTTGGATAACAAGTCAGTATGCTGCAAGAAAGAAGAAAATTCTTCACAAATTTCTATTTTTTTCATTAATACCCCCTGCTCAGCGACTTTTTTAACACTTCCATAAACATTATTCCAGGCAGCACTTGGTTTATCAAATTCTGTTATCGGTTTTCCGTCTGTTGGTAAAGCTAAAATAGAACAAAGATCTGGGTCGTCAAGCCAACCACACGATTCTAAAATAATTGGGCAAACTTTAGCTCCTATTTTTTTGTTTAATTCTAAAGCTATTTTCTTTTCTTCTAAGCATGCACTAGATGCAAGGAAATTCGCAGATATAAATAATACTATTATATCTGCCGAATAGAGGTTTTTATTGATTTCAGAGTTAAAATCTTGTCCTGGTATAATTTTTCGATCATACCATTCTTCAATAGGTAGGATGTTTTTTAATGGCGCAATATGTTTTATAAATTCCTCAATATGCTCTTCATCTATATGTGAATAGCTAAGAAATAAGTTCAGATTAGTATTTGATTTTGTCATAAAAATTTCGCTTTAATTTGAGGACATAACGTCCTGCATCACCCGCCGGCCATGGAGTCACCGTGAACTTTGAGCGAGGTAAATAGTTTGATTAACCTCTGAAAATTGGACGTGTGAGCCGGTCGGTGTGTATGCTTTTGTTCGGCGTCTTTTTGCCGTTTCCTTTTTTTGTTATGAAATATTTGTGTAACCAAGGGTGGTTGTTTTGATTATCAACAAATTACGAGATTAGGAGAATACTACATTAACCCTGGTAAACCTTTCTGGTCAGCAAGATTCAGCAACTTCTGGCAGGCCCCACTAGGGTTTTTCGCTCCAATTTCCCATTGTCTGATTGTGGATGGGCTGATATTCAGAAAGCGGGCAAAAGCTGCCTGACTAAGTTTCAACCGCTTTCTCAGTTTTGCGATATGGGCAGCATCATATTCTTTAACTTCTGGAATACAAAGGCTTTCAATATTTTTCATTGTCACATCATCTACCAGGCCGATGCTATGCAGGTCAGTGACCGTCTCTTTTACTGAATCAAAGATTGAATTACTCATTATTTACCTCCACTAAAATGCCTGATGATATGGCTGTTTGCAGTTCTTTCTCATTCATATTGAGCAAGATAGCTGCTAATTCCTTTAAAGATTGTAGCTCTTTATCGGAGATATTTTCCTTATCATTTTTACTGAATCCATGCAAATAAACAGCACGATCACTTTGTTTAAAGCAGATTATGGTACGAAAACTGCCTCTTTTTCCCTGACCTGACTTGGCAATACGCTTTTTGAATATGTGGCCTCCCAGATTGGCCTCAACTGTGCCACCAATAACTTCGGTTAAAGATTTTGTCAGGTCTTGACGGGGCAGTTTGTTCTTTATCGCCCATTTTTCAAATTTTTTGGTCATTAAGTAGTACATACTCCTACTATAACACCTAGTATCACAGCGTCAACAGTTTACTTCTTGTCAACGTATCTTCGAGGAATGAGGTTTTGAGTACAAGCCCAATCTGTTATAAGAAACTGTAAATATCAAATATTGCTGATATTTTCCTTGCCGAACCATTGATTATCAGGTTTTCTTGCCCTGATAAGTTGATAATAAAGGTACTTTCAGGTATATTAGCCCCCAGTCCAATATCATTATCACTACCAAATAATACTATCACAGAAAAAAAGGAATGCCAAAACAAAAGAAGAAAAAAATCCTTGATGAAGTCAGCGAAGTAATGAGGGTTAAGCATTACTCTATACACACAGAGCGCTCCTATTCCGAATGGATTAAACGATTTATTATTTTTCATGGAATGCAGGAAAGGGAAGAACTGTTTGTCGAAGGTGAGAAAAAAATTGAAGATTTTTTAACAAATCTGGCCGTGAATCGCAATGTTGCACCTTCAACACAGAATCAGGCGATGAATGCACTGATCTTCCTCTATAAAAAAGTACTTAAACAGGAGTTGAATGGG
>JAFLJO010000011.1 GCA_022712975.1 Desulfocapsa sp. | reverse complement strand
TATCAGCGGAATAGATATGCTGAGTAAAATCTATGATATTGACCCCGGTCCCATTAGGGTGTTGCTGACTGCTCATAATCAGACTGAATATGTTATGGATGCCATTAACCTTGGCAGGATTTATCAATATATTCTTAAGCCATGGAGTACCAGTGAATTAAGCCGCGTAATAGATCGGGCAAGAGATCATTACCAATTAAAAAAGGAAAATGTTGATCTTACTGAAGAGCTGGCAGAAAAAAATCGGAATCTTGAACGTATAAATCAGAAACTCTGGAGTGTAAACGAAGAGTTGGAGCAAGATGTTCAAAGGAGAAAAAAACTTGAAGTATCGCTGAGAGAAAGTGAAGAGCGTTTCAGGAAATTTACTCAGGCTTCTCAGGATATTATTATCCTTTTTGATGCTGCGGGAAATAACCTGTACGCAAACCCCGCAGTGGAAACCCTACTTGGGTACAATGAGCATGAATTAAAGAATAAACCTCTTGGTATCATGCTTCATCCAACTCATCGCAACATAATCAAAAAAGAAATCATAGAGATTCTTGCAAACAATAATCCAACACCGACCAGAGAAGTAAAGATACGAAAAAAGAATCAGGAATATCTTGATATGGAGATGAATCTTTTTTGTATCGATCTCACAGGTGGAGAGCGAATAGTCGGCTCAGTCATTCGTGATATAAGCCAACGAAAAAAAGATGAGGAACAGCTTCGTCTTTCAGAAGAACGACTAAGTGATCTTTCTGCCATGCTTATCACTGCACAGGATGACGAACGCCGTCGCATAGCCATGGAACTTCACGACGAGTTTAACCAATCTCTTGCCGCATTAAAATTGCAATTACACGCAATGGAGAACAAACTGTACGGTGGTGAAGAAATTCAAAAAGAAGAAATCGCTGAAGGACTTCGGGAACTTCGCCAATACGTAAATATGCTGATTGATTTTGTACGAAATCTCTCCAGGGAACTCTGGCCAATGGCTGTTGATGATTTAGGGGTAGATGCAGCATTTCAAAACCTTATCTCCGGGTTTCTTGGACATTCTGATATTGACCTGGATATTAACATGGAACCTGTTGGACATTTCTTTGCGGTTGAAGAACAGAGGCATCTTTATCGTCTGCTTCAGGAATCTCTAAACAATGTAATAAAACATGCGGATGCTAAAGATGTTCAGATACGAGCCAGAGAAGTCGGTCGTGATGTTGTCCTTGCCGTTCATGATAATGGTAAGGGCTTCGATGTGGATGCTGTCTCAAAATCCACGGGTAAAACAAGAGGGATTGGGCTGCAGGCAATTGCCGAACGTGTAAAACTCCTTCATGGAAAGATGGAAATTAATTCGAGACCTGGAATGGGAACTTCTATAATTTTTACCCTTTCACAGGATCGTAATCGTTGAAAACAGCCGCCACCATAATACTTAAAAATCTGGAAGAAACTAGTTCTTTTGGTTGCTATCTTGCGCATCTTGCTCTACCGGGAGATGTAATCTGTTTAAGTGGGAATCTTGGCGCAGGCAAAACTGCATTGACTCAGGAGATAGCTAAGGGACTTGAAGTTCCTGATTCCTGCTATGTAACCAGTCCAACTTTTTCAATCCTGCAGGAATATCCAGGAAGAATACCTTTATATCATATGGATTTTTATCGTTTGTCGGATGAAACGGAGGTTGAAGATCTTGGTTTCGAGGAATTCTTTTATCTTTCCGGGCTAACGATAATCGAATGGTCTGAAAGGGCTGGTTCGCTAATACCCGATTTTCGTTTGTTATTGAAAATGACCATTGAAGATGATTTAGCAAGAAAGGTTGAATTTGATTTTGGCCAGGGTTCCTGGGAGGAACGTTTGTCTTCTTACTTGAAGGCTTGATCTGTTCCCTGGCTCCACTATTTTTTATACACATAAATACAATAAAAACAGGTTTTATTCTAACGATGAAAAAGAGAGTGATTCGTCTTCAGGACTGCATGAAGACATATACAACAGATCAGGACAAAGCCATTAGTCCCGATGAAACAGTGGCCAGATTTAAAGAAAAACTCGAAAATCTGGATCTTGATATTTTAAAAGAAGTGAAACGTATTGACAACGGGCGCCTTGGTATCCCTGTTTATTTTTCTGTTTGCGGCGAAGATGCAAAAGCTATGACAGGAACCAAAAAACAGATGGGTAAGGGAGCCTCTGCCATACAGGCACAGGCTTCAGCCTGTATGGAGCTTGGTGAACGTTTTTCTTTTTTTACCTTTAAAAATAACCCTGATAATTTTCTGGTTGGTGATTACCTGGAAATGCGCGATCAGGGCTATCCGGTGCTTGATCAAAAATATCTTTTACAATCAGTTCACGATGAAAATCACGATATCGAATTTATAGAAGATATTTTACACGGCATTCCCATGCAATGGACATGGGCCACCAGGCTTAGCGATAATAAAGATGTTCTGATGCCTTTTTCCTGGTTTTTTGCCATTAATGAATTTAATGGGCCATCTGCCGGTAACTCTTATGAAGAAGCTGCATTACAGGGTATTTGCGAGATTGTTGAGCGTCATGTCTGTGCACTTGTTAGTCATGAAAAAATTAAAACACCACTTGTCGATCATTCCAGTGTCAGTGATCCGGTTTCCAGAAAACTACTCTCAATATTTAAAGAGAATGGGATTGATCTTTATTTGAATGATTTTAGCCTTGATACCGGTATCTGTACCATAGCAGCACTGGCCATTGATCGTTCAACTTTTCCTGAAAAAAGTGAAATTGTATATACCGCAGGAACCACTCCTGATCCGGAAAAAGCATTAATACGTGCTGTAACAGAAGTTGCTCAGCTGGCAGGGGATTTCAACAGTGGGTCTAATTATATAGCCTCAGGGCTTCCTAAACCGTTATCCATGGATGAGGTTGACCATGTTGCTGAAAGTGGTCTCAGTATAAAAATGCAGGATATAGAAAATATTGGTGATGCCAATATTCGTGTGGAGGTTGAAAACTGCGTGGAGGCTCTTAAAGATCGTGGAATGGATACTTTTATGCTGGATGTTACGCACCCTGAATTGCAAATCCCAGCAATCTATACCATAGTTCCAGGAGCGCATTTTCGTGAACGGTCAATGATTCATGATGTGGGGTTATTTGCTTCTAAGCTTCTGGTAGAAAGAGAAGAAGATCCGTCACTTCTTGAAGAAAAACTTGCAAGACTTGAAGGGCTGATACCTGATGCTTATTATCTCGCTTTCTACCGTGGACGTAATTTATACAACCTGGGATATGCCAACCGGGCACTTGTCCATTTTGCACAAGCTCTGCAACTCAATCCTGAGCAGGAAGATCTGCCATATATATATTCGTATATGGGAAATAGTTACAAAGATCTTGAGCAGTACGATGATGCCTTGTTTGTCCTGGAAAAAGGTTTGCAGGCAGATGAAGAACGTCCGGATATTCACAATATGAAGGGAGTATGTCTTTTTAAGAAGGAAGAGTATGCCAAGGCTGTTCAGTGCTTTGAACGTGCAGTAGAACTTAATCCGTCGTCTGCGATGGATTATGCTAATCTTGGTGTTAATCATCGAAGACTTGGTAATAAAGAGGAGGCGGTACACTTTTTCTCGCTGGCTCTTTCTCTGGATCCGGAAATAGAGTTTGCTCAGCAGCAACTAGCCGAACTCGTTGCTGAATAATGAAGTGCAGTACACACTATCAGAAAGAATTTCCCTGAAGCTGAAATAACCTGGCTCCAATGAGATAAATACTTTTTTGTATTGGTACACCCAGCCCGACTCGAACGGGCGACACCCAGGTTCGAAGCCTGGTGCTCTATCCAGCTGAGCTATGGGTGCTTTTTTGTGATTTGTTACAGGCACTGCATCTTCCCTAGCCCACAATCACCCATACAGGTAATGTGTGTTGTGGATGGTCGCAGACTGGCAAACCTACAGTATCTATGACAACTTATAGCTTATAACTTAAATTAAAACTATAAAAAAACTACTTATCCTCCCCCACAGGTAATTCGAATAGTCTCCGCTTTTTCAGCGATCCCTTTTTTCAAAACTTCATGGTTGTATGCGGCGATCACATCGCGACGTTTCAGCATTCCAACTACCCATTTATTCTCAAGATCTTCAACAACAGGAATTTCTTCAATTCCTTTAATATCAAAAAGCTGCATTGCTGTGTAAAGTGAATCGTCTGGAGTGAGTGTGATAACATCTCTACTGCAGATACCGCCCACCAGATAACAAACTCGTTCTTCTTCTGCCCGGTGCAGGATGGATTTCACATCCTGCATTGAGATGATTCCGGTCATTCTACCGGAATCATCCACAACGGGAAAGTAAAAGCTGTCTTTTGCCATTCTGAATATCTCAAGGAGGTGGTTGATGTTGGCACGTTCTGATATGAAATCCACATCTTCTGTAATTGCCTTTCCCACGCGGATAGACTTCATAATAGCGACTTCACGGCCTTCCTGGATATTAATGCCTTCTCTGCTGAAATCAACGGTGTCAATCGAATCTTTACTGAACTTGGTTGCCACCATGGTTCCTATGATGGAAGTGAGCATAATGGGGACAATAATTCTGTAATTACCTGTCATCTCAAAAAGCAGGAAGATAGCGGTCATGGGGGCGTGGGTAGAGGCAGCTAAAAATGCCCCAATACCAACTGTTGCATAGGCTCCTGGAGCTGCGGTGTGATTTGGCAGTACTATATTTGCAATATGACCAAAACATCCGCCAATCATGGCACCAATGAAGAGAGCTGGGGCAAAAACGCCACCTGCACCACCAGAACCAAGGGTAATTGCAGTTGCAAGGATTTTCAGAAAAATAAGGGCAAAGAGAAGAAGGATGTTCCCTTCACCATTTAAAACCGTTTCTATAAAATTGTACCCGTCACCCATGATTTGCGGGTAGAATATTGCGATGCAACCTATGAGGAATGCACCTGTTATGGGTTTGAGCTGAGGGTGGATGGGGAGGATCTCATACTTGTCTCGAATATAATAGAAGACTTTAATATGGAAAACAGCAATTAATCCAATTATGAGTGCCATCAGGCTGTACAATGGCATCTCTACGAATGGATTAATCATTTCATAGTGAGGGATGGAAAAAGCCGGGTTTGCGCCATAATAGGCCCTTGTTACAACGGTGGAAAGTACAGATGCTATAACGAGTGCCGAAAAAGAGGACATCGCAAAGGTGCCAAGAAGTACAATTTCCGATGCAAAGAAGACTCCAGCAATGGGAGCATTGAACATTCCTGCAACGCCACCAGCTGCTCCTGCCGCTATATAGACCTTCATTCTGCTGCCGGAAACCCCGAAAAACCGGCCAACCTGAGACCCTGCTGCGCCACCAATGACAGCAATGGGGCCCTCAACTCCTGCAGAGTTTCCTGTGCCAATGGTTAGCGCTGTGGAAACAATCTTTAAGACAATGGTGCGGGCTTTGATATACCCGCCTTCAAGATTTACTTTACGTAAGAATTTAGTAAAACCGTAGCCATTTATTTCTCCTGGAAAGAGAAGGGAGAGCGGTATGAGCAGAACCATTCCAGACATGGGGATAAGCGGTAGAAGCAGTATGTTCCAACCTCCCTGATCAACACCAAGTAATTCTTTCCCTCCGTGAAAAAAAATGGTTTCTACCCAGTGTACCACAGTGCGAAAAATAATATTGCACACGCCAGCCATGATCCCGATAACAGAGGCGATCATTAGCATACGGGTGTTTTCACCTGGCATAAATTTGCGCAAATAGGGATTCATTGTGCTTCAGGTACCTTGCAGCCAATAAGAGTTGCCTGCTTGAGGAAGAAATTGTCCGTCATTACGATCATAAATTTCAAGCAAAAACAATTAGTATACCAGACTTAAACAAAAAAGCACGGTATGCCGATTTAATTAGATGAAAGAAGGTTTTTTTTCGCATGAGAGTATGTTAGAATTTCATAGCTGTTTTCAAGCAGAATGCAGAAAGAAAATATAAGCATGAGAGTCAAAAATGAATATTTCAATCGAGTATTGTACGAGATGAAATTATAAACCTCGGGCTTCCAGGCTGGAAGATGAGTTGAAGAAAGAGTTTGATGCAGATGTGGTGTTAATTGCATCTGCAGATGGTGTGTATGAGATTATGCTTAATGGGAGAACTCTTTTTTCCAGGAAAGCACTGAATCGTTTTCCTGATGATGGAGAGATTGTTGCTTTGATACAGTCGTTATGAACGTACACGAAATAACGTGAACATCTACGGAGTCTGCGCTTACCTGGAGTCTACGCTTACCTGCTTGCCCTTTGTTCCGCCAAATTTGCTGGAAAATGATGCAACTTATAAATGTGATCTGAAATAACTTATGCTTTGTGAATTGAAAATTGATAATCTTGCCTTGATTGAAAGCCTTCATCTGAATCTCTGTAGTAATGACAGGAACGGACTGGTGGTGATGACAGGTGAGACAGGCGCCGGAAAGTCAATTATGCTCCGTGCAATTCATCTGCTCACCGGAGGCAGAGCCTCTATTGACTGGATACGTAACGGCTCGGAAAATTGTACTGTTGAGGCACTTTTTACGGTTTCTTCAGAGAATGATTTACTACAGCGTTTGTTTGAAAAACAGGGAATAGATGTTGAAGAAGCCCTTGTTCTGAAGCGCGTGGTGACTAATAAGGGAAGAAGCCGAATGTATATTAATGGTTCTCCTGCCACAGCAAAGATGGCTGCAGAACTAGCGGTTAATCTACTTAATGTTGCCAGCCAGCATGACCATCAGCAACTATTACAGCCATGGTTTCATTTGAATTTTATTGATACTATTGGAGAAACATGGGCGCTTAGAAGAGGATTCGATCAACTTTTTACAACGTGGCAGGAGAAGCGTACAGAGCTTGCACAGCTGCAAAAACAGGAACAGGAAAAGGAACAACGAAAAGATTTTATCAAGTACCAGCTAAAAGAAATCCAGGATGTTCAACCAGTTCCAGGAGAAGATGAGGCGCTCAGTGAAGAAAAGAAACGGCTGAAAAGTTCTGATACATTGATAAAAATCAGCCAAAAATCCCATAAACTTATGGAGTATTCACTGCTTGATGGCTTAATTCAAATCCGCATGGACATGATTCAGGTTGCAGAACTTGATTCTGATGCTAAAGAACTTGCCACTGAATTTGCAGGATTTAGTTATCAGGCTGAAGATCTGGTTGTGAAACTGCGTGATTATAGGGATTCCTTGAATAATGATCCGTATCGGCTGGATGTGGTAAATGAACGCTTGAACGAATTGCAGGGTTTGAAAAGAAAATACGGGAACACTCTTGAGGATGTAATCAGCTTTGCAGAAGATGCTGAAGCTGAGTTGCAACAGATAAAAAATTTGGATAAGGCATTGAATGAATGTGAGGCAGAAGCAGGACAACTTGAAAAAGAACTCTGCATTCAGGCTGCATCCCTTACAAGAAAGAGAAAAAAGAGTGCTGTTATTCTTGAAAAATCCATGGGAAAAGAGCTTGCATCTCTTGCTTTTAACCAGTCCGGTCTCGAAGTCCATTTTCAGGAACATGATCAGGATATAACAGC
This sequence comes from Desulfocapsa sp., assembly GCA_022712975.1. GTDB lineage: Bacteria > Desulfobacterota > Desulfobulbia > Desulfobulbales > Desulfocapsaceae > Desulfocapsa. The sequence goes on along the minus strand of JAFLJO010000011.1, from coordinate 208 downwards.
TTTGCGACAGGGGGGATGGGATAAAGTGGAATTCTTTTTCTCAGCAAATCCGGGTGAACCGGTAAGGCCCCTTGTAAAGGTAGCATCCGGTGGTGAACTCTCCCGCTTGATGCTTGCCTTTAAATGTTTGCTTGCAAAGAAAGATATGGTGGAAACGGTTATTTTTGACGAAGTGGATGCCGGAATTGGCGGAGAGGCAGCAGAGGCC
>JAFLJO010000175.1 GCA_022712975.1 Desulfocapsa sp. | reverse complement strand
ATCAAACGTCGTTATATAATGCCCCCGTCTCTGGCCATGTGCTGGAATGATGATAAATACCCGTTGCAGTGGTTGGTAAAGTAACTACAAAATAATGGAAAGGGATTGGTGTTTTCTCTTGACAGTGTCAACCATATCAGTACCTCACAGAATAATTTCTCGAAGTCTGCGCTTATCTGTTTTTTCAAAGAAATTACTCTGGTAAGGTACCGTTATTCTGACTTACTTGCTGTTTTCGCCAGTGTTAGTTTCAATAAAGAGGGCTCGTACCCTTCAGGAGCCTCATATCCTAAAAGATTGACTATTGTTGCAGCAACATTTGCAAGCCCCGCATTCTCAATATGTTGTAATGAATATGAATTATTACTGGAATACGTTTTTACTATAAATGGAACCGGATTCCTGGTATGGGCAACCATTGCTGTGCGTTCTCCTTTTTTATCAGTCCACATACAGTCTGCATTTCCATGATCAGCTGTAATAATCGCTACTCCACCAGCTTTTTCAAGTACCGGTAGAACTCTTTTCAGCATCAAATCCACTGTTTCCACTGCAATACGTACAGATATTGGCACTCCCGTATGACCGACCATATCTCCATTGGCATAATTCAGTCGAATAAATTTATATTTGTTGCTGTTGATAGCATCAATGACCTTATCGGTGATTTCTGCGGCCTTCATCCATGGGCGTAGATCAAACATGACCTTATCCGATTCTATCTCAACATACTTTTCCAATTCTTCGTTGATATAACCGGATTTATTCCCATTCCAGAAATAGGTTACGTGACCAAATTTCTGAGTCTCTGAAATTGCATAGGATGTAACCCCTGCTGTACAGAGATACTCACCCATTGTTCCAGCTATTGCGGGAGCTTCGACTAAATAATGCTTAGGAATCATCGCATCCCCGTCGTATTGCATCATTCCTGCAAAAAACACTTCCGGGTGACGCTTCCTGTCAAAGGCTACAAATTCCTTCTCTTCAAAGGCCTGTGACAATTCAATGGCTCTATCACCTCTAAAATTAAAGAGAATCACACTATCACCATCCTCTATACAACCTACAGGCTCTCCATCACGTTCGATGACAAAGCTATCCATATATTGATCGGTCATCTCCAGATCTTCGTCATAAAATGTCTGGATAGCCTCACAGGCGGTATTAAATCTTCTCCCCTCACCAAGCACATGAGCTTTCCAGCCTTTTTCAACTATTCCCCAATCTGCACCATAGCGATCCATGGTGACGATCATTCGGCCTCCACCTGAAGCAATGCAGTAATCTCTGCCATCTGTGGACATACGTTTAAGTTTTTCTTCAAGTGGACCAAAATATTCGAGTCCGCTTTTAGGTGAAACATCACGACCATCCACCAAGCCATGTACTCTAACATTTTGTATGTCCTCTTTTTCACATTGCCCCAGCATGATATTTAACTGATCAATATGACTATGCACATTACCATCGGAAACCAGGCCAATAAAATGTAAGGTTCCACCATTATCAGTTCGTTTTTTTATCTCCTTCCAGGATTCCCCCTGAAACAGATCACCTGAACGAAGCGCTTCATTTACCAGTTTTGCACCCTGAGAAAAAATCCTGCCCGCACCGAGTGCATTGTGACCAACTTCGGAATTCCCCATATCGCCATCTGATGGCAGACCAACTGCTTTTCCGTGGGCTTTAAGTTTTGTAACAAGTTCCCCTTTGAGTAACTCATCAAGCACCGGAGTATAAGCCATATGTACGCCGTTATTTTCATCTCGCGGACCTATCCCCACACCATCCATAATTATTACTACAACAGGACCTGGGAAATCTTTATAGCCGGATAATGGCTGTAGTTTTAACTCAGACATATGAATTCCTTTTGTTGTTTTCTTATTTCCAACTTAATTTTTAGCAATTTTCTTACAAATACCATGCGAGATATCTTCAATACTTCTTCCACTCACCTTAATTTCGATATCAGCAACTGCACGATAAAGCGACAAGCGTTTATTAAAAAGATCTTTAGCAGCGTCCATATCTTTTAAAAGTGGTCGTTTTTTGATTTTCTTTTTCACATTTGGATGAGCATAAATAGTATTCATTATTTTATCAAAATCAGAGTGAAGATATACGATTTTTCCAATTTTTCGGATATTAGAAACATTAAAGAAGCCGCCACCCGTTGAAATAATCGTATCACGAACCGCTTTTTCAAGCCATGTTGCCACCATCTGCTCAAGTTCTCTAAAACGTGGTTCACCAAAGTCTGTAAATATTTTCCTTACCCTGGTATTTGCAAAACTTTCAATAAGATCATCGCAATCAACTGCAAACTTTCCAGTTTGTTCAGCTAACATTCTGGCAGTTCTCCCCTTCCCCACCCCCATAAAACCAATTAAAACTATATTTCCATTTTTTCCATTTTTAACTTTCATTATAACTCCAAAGTCTTCCTGAAGAGGAATCTTTCGTATTTAGTTCTGCACGTATTCCAGTCAAACAGACTGGTTAAGTTGTGTGCTGTTGTATGCTCAAGGTGAATGGGATCTTTTATAAATGTGAGTAATCTTTCAGCCAGCTTGCCAGGTTCATATAAATAGTTTTTGCTATACAGTTCAGGATAGGAAAGATCAGCTGGAAGCAGAGGAAAACAACCTGCACGAATCCCCTCAAGAACAGAGATACCAAAGAATTCATGTTTGGCTGTGGAAATAATCACATCCCCCTGATGAAGTAATCTTGCATACTCTTCAAGGGATTCTGCGTAGCCAAAATGAAGAATTTCTTTTTCAAGACGAACGACCGCATCTTCGAAACATGCGGGTCTTTTCACAAAAGATTCGCCCATTACGATAAGACGAAAATCCGCATTCTTTTTCTGTAAATAATAAAGGGAATCAAAAAATAACTCAGGCCCCTTATCATGCTCCCATCGATGATTCCAAACAATAACAGGTGGACCACTGTTTTTCTTTTTTGAATTTGTATTAGCCTGATCGATAAAGGAATAGTCCATTCCCGGATAGAGCACCACACTCTTTTCCCTGATTTCATCAACACAGGCAGGCAATTTTATATCTGTTGCTTTTTTCAAAGATGAGCCGATTGCACTTAAAAAACTTTCCAAATTATAGCTTGAGTTAAAAGCGCAGGAATCAGATGCCAGTGCAGTAGTGAAGTTAATAGCCGTAAATTGTCGAATGGTGGGATCGACAGTCTGACCCGGATATGTAAATTGATTCTCATGAAAATAGGTAACAATGCGTACATATCTATTCCATCCTGCAACTGACACCAGCAGTGAGCGTAAAACTGCAACATCGACAAAAGTGGAACAGAGCACAGTGTCAAAGATCCTCTTCTCTTCAGGGAATTTTTTTAGTTCCTGAATAAACCATAGTGCCGACAACTGCATTCGTATCTTCCATTTACGGGCAGGAAGAGTTAACAGAGTGTACTCAGCCTCAACTGTTTTCTGTAAACCATTCAGGAAGAGTTTATGTGATCCTCCATAATAAGGTTCGAGAATTAGAACTCGGCGCATTATTTCCCCTCACCTTTGACTTCATCCTCTAAGTACTTATCGAAAGCTCGTACTTCAACAATGGTGTAACCACATCCGGGCGGTAGCGTACCTCCACAGAAATAAAGGCTTTTATCAGGGAAATTTGTACAAAGTGGTAACCTGTTATCGTGATCACGACAAAGGTTTTGATCAGTGAGCCATGTGCAGGAAAATTGAAGAAATCCCTGATCGTCTTTACCGGTTATTTGAAATCGTTCATATTCGGGATATTCGTCTAACACTGCATGGTATTCTTTTTCAGATCGCAACCAGCCTCCTACTCCTTCCAGGTTAATTTTTCGACAACAATTGCCGCAACAGTGACAATTGCCTGTAATAAGAAGTTCCTTTCCGAAAATCCGCATACGCAAATGTCGAATCAATCCCATGAGAGAATACATACTGAGCAGTTGTGTAATTTTTGCCATCTTTTACTGTAAATCAGCATCTGTGATGAACGGTTACCTCTTGCTGATACCTGTTTTGCAAACACCTCATGAACAAGAGAATACTTTAATCATATGCGTTTTTCTGATACAAGAAGAGAGCATAATTGTAGACCTTATAAAACAAAGTATTAAAGGAGACAAGCAGATGTGGCATGCAAAAGATGTTTATTACCTTTCAGAAAGTACTGGAATACTGGCTGCGGACATGGGTAAAGCACTCCTTTGTCAATTTCCGGAGATCAGTTTCAATATGGAGAATATTCCGTTTATAAGGACAAGCGAAGAGGCTCACAAGGCCATTGAACATATCCTCGCCCGATCCACCAGCCGATATCCTCTCGTTTTCTCCACTATTATGAACAAGGAACTAATAGCCATTCTGGATATTCCGGATATTGAGTTCTTCAGTATATGTGATGAATATCTTGGACGTCTCGAAAGTATACTGGAAGTAAAGCCCATCCGAATACCCGGTACAGCTAGACATCTCGATGATACCACCATGGGACAAAGAGTAGGTGCAATTCAATACTGTATCTCCCATGATGATGGTTCTCTGATGAAAGATTACGATGAAGCTGAAGTTATTTTGCTTGGGGTATCACGTTCCGGAAAAACGCCTATTTCTGTATATCTTGCAACTCAAATGGGCATAAAAGTTGCTAATTACCCCTTGGTTGCTGAAGATCTCGATGCTTACCGCTTACCATCTCCTATCGTTCGAAATAAAGCACGAGCAATCGGCCTCTCCACAGACCCGAAAACTCTCAGCTTTGTAAGGGAAAAACGATATAAAGGGAGTAAGTACGCAAAAATAAACACCTGTACAGGAGAACTCAACCAGGCTAATCAGATCTTTCTCCAATATAATATTCCAGTCATTGTATCAGATGGCAGATCAATAGAGGAAACAGCAACCCAGGTTGCCCAATTGCTCTCGCTGAAACGTCTTCCACGTCTATAGAATTCGGTGAAGGTACTTATTATTGGCTTACTTACTATTCACCAGTGTTAGTGCCCTACTCCATAAAACCTGTAATTAAAGAGTCTTTTCGATCCATCATTCAAGAGTTCCCAGATAATTAAAGGTTGGAAGTTTTGAGTATTTACCACTACAGCTCAATCTTTCGCTTAACTCCTCCATCTCTTTCTTACCCATATTCATGTTGCTTAAGTCGATTACAGCATAATCAAGACCTGCAGATTTCAATTCAAACAGATAAGGAAGTAAGGAAAAAGGTCGTACGGGAATCGTGGCAGTAACATTCTCTTTTTTAACCAGTATAAACTCTTCCTGTTTGGGGCTTATAAGCGTTTTGTTGTATTGAAAATGTTCAGGGTCAAGTCTTGCCGTAAAAAGTGCAGGAGCACCATATACTGTGAGACCAAGTTTGAGCTCACTTTGGTATCTGCGATATCTGGCAATAAGTTCGATCAGTATTTTTTTATCACTTTCAATGGAGAGTTGTGCTGATTCAAGACCACCCTCTTCCATTAGTACTACGGACTGGCTGTTCAGCAGACTCACAGTATAGTCAGAAGAGAGATACACACGTTGTTCATTTTTAAAAAAAGTGAATTGTGTTATGTGACCAAGCTGAAAGTTTCTGAATCCAGATCGAATAAGCAGCTGAATTTGTTTCTTTAATCTCCCCTGTTCCCCTTCGAATAATACTGATGGTAAACACCATATAAGATCTCGGATTCTTCTACCGAGGTAACGCTTTAGCTGTCCTGTCTGACTCATATTCGCCTTGGTAACAGGGATCAGATATCGGGCGGGATTCAAAGGCAGTTCCTTGAAAAGGGATTTGGCTGAATCAACTCGCAGCCATAAATCCAATGGATTTTTTACTTTTCTGCCAGCTTTTGGTGTTTTTTTACTAACGTATACTCTCGGGTTTTTGATTTCCGGGATTTCATCATCTGCAAGCGGAGAGGCCAGTTCAGCCATTACCGTTGATACCTGATCACTATTTTCAGAATAAAGCTCGTCAAGCTTCTCCCTGCTTTTGCGAATATCAGGAAGTGTGATATTCAGTCTAGTTCCATCTTTTTTGACATCAACCCTATACACACCAATTTTTAACGAACTTTTGTATAAATCCCAGCCAGGAACAAGAATCTGTACCTTTGTACCGGCTGTAGCTATTTCAACAGCATCATTTCCTGAACGAAGTTCTTTGAGTGTAAAGGCAAGTCGTTCCCCGGATGGTTCTGCATGGAATCGTAAGCGATCCCCCTGAGATAGTTCTTCTTTTAAGCTGAGCTTTGCGTATAGTCTGTCTTCAAAAGTTCTGACAGCGCCAAGCCTGCCAAGAAAATCGCCCATATTGCCGGAATGATACGGCGTGATTGCTGCCATTGGCTGTGGGGAAAAAAAGTAACCGGAAGATGACTTTCTTCCCATTGCGCGATTACTGAGAATGTTTGCTTTTGCTAAGGCTTCCGGGAAGTTGCCAGAGATTGCATCCATCACCAGACGGTAAGCTTTCACAATATTTGAAACGTAGTGAGCAGACCTCAGGCGTCCTTCTATTTTAAGTGAATCCACCCCGGCAGCCATTAAAGCAGGAACAGCCTCTAAAGCGGAAAGATCGTTCATTGAGAAAAGATACTGCCCCTTTCCCGTTCCTGCTTTTGACTTTTGCTTTTGTTGCTGTTTTATTTGTGATCTAGGTTTCCCCCCCTGTTTGTTGCGCCAACTGTAATGACGGCGACAGGGTTGCACACATTTCCCTCGTAATCCACTCTTCCCTCCTAGAAACGAGGAAAACAGGCAAAGACCTGAATAGGAAAAACACATCGCTCCATGGACGAAAACTTCAATTTCAACATTACTTTTCTGACAAAGAAGTTCGATTTCTTTAAGGGTGAGTTCGCGAGCAAGTACTACACGCTCAAAACCCATGGTTTGAAAGCCCTGTAACGCCAACGAATTATTGGCAGAAAGTAGCGTAGATGCATGGAGAGGTATATCCGGAAAATATTCACGAATAATTCTTACAAGTCCAAGGTCCTGGACAATAAGACCATCTGTTTTCATGGCATTAAGGTACCCGAGGGTTTCCACAGCCTGAGAGAGATCCTGTTCCCGAACAAGACTATTGGCAGCAATATAAATCTTTTTCCCGTGGTTACGACAGTATTGTACCATGGAAAAGATTTCTTCAAGGCGTAAATCCCGTGCAAGGTTTCGAGCATTTAATGATGGCGCGCCGACATACACAGCATCTGCGCCAGCATCCATTGCTGCAAGGAAATTTTCAGTGTTGCCGGCTGGTGCAAGAAGTTCCATAATTTTTTTCAGTGTAAGTAAAAAGAGAATGTTATTGGGATAAGTAATACCTTATACCGGCTTACCGTTCATCACCGGTGTGAGTGTCTTATACTGGCTTACTTACTGTTCACCAGTGTTAGAGGATTTCCTGGAAATACCTTGGGTTAGATTTCGTTATGGTCGAGCAATAACACTTCATCCTGTCCGCCATTTTCTTCAAACATTACCTGGATTCGTTCATGGGGTCGCACGGTAGTATTTAACCCGACATAGTCAGCCTGAATTGGAAGTTCACGCCCTCCCCTGTCTACAAGAACGGCAAGCTGTACGCTCCGCGGCCTTCCATGATCCATTAAAGCTTCAAGGGCTGCGCGAATGGTTCTTCCGGTAAAGAGGACGTCGTCAGCCAGGATAATATCCATATCCTCAACCTTAAAGCTGATATCAGTTGTTTTTACCACAGGGTTTTGAGACGTGAGGCTCCAGTCATCCCGGTAAAGATTAATATCAAGGCTGCCGTACGGAATGAGCTGTGATGTCTGCTCCTTAATATACGTTCTCATGCGTTGAGCCAGAAAAACGCCGCAGGTGTGAATCCCCACTATGGCAAGGTTGTCAGGCCTATGATTTTTTTCAAGAACCTGAAGGCTTATTCGATTTATTGCAAGGGTTATTTCATCAGAACTCAACAATATACTGGTAGTCATAATTATATCCTAAACCCTGTCCCAGAAAAAATCGATGCCTTTATCATTTACTCTGTTAATGGCTTCAGGAAACGCCTCGCATTCAGCAGCAAACACCTTCGCGGCAATATCATCAGGAGTGTCTTCGTAATCAAGTTCAACAGGTTGTTGATGAATAATCGGACCTTCGTCGTATACTTCATTGGCAAAATGGACAGTACATCCACTCACCGTGCAACCACGTTTTTTTATAGCTTTGTGAACCCTTGAACCATAAAAACCATCTCCGCAAAAGGCAGGAATAAGTGATGGATGGATATTAATGACAGCACGACTTAAAGCAGATGGAGCCTGATACAATTTCACGTATCCTGCAAGGGCGATGATGTCTAGATCATAGTTCAGCAAGATAGAGTTGATCGCATCATTGTTTGCAGCATGAAATGCAGGATAGCCATAGTTCTCAGCTTTTTTAAGACCAAGAGCATCAGTAACATTTGATATTACCACCTGTACCTCAGCCTGAAGCGTTCCATCCTGAATTCTTTCATGGAAATTATCAAGTGTGCGCCCGCTCCCGGAAAGTAATACTGCCATTTTCAACATATAAACTACTCTCTATTTGAAATAATCGTTGCCGGCTACATCGACTTTTTCGAGCCATGCGGAAATGCTTGTATCATAAACAGAGGTAAGTTTAAACACTTTTGCTGCCAGCCGAAATCGTGTTTTTAAGGTTGTGTTGCCGGTCTCTTTAATTTCTTTTAATACTTGCGGGTAATCTGCAGGATCAACAATAACTGTTACATCCTGGAAATTCTTAGCAGATGCACGCAGCATGGTTGGCCCACCAATATCAATGTTTTCAATTGCATCACCCAGTGTACAATTGGGATCTGCAACTGTTTTTTCAAATGCGTACAGGTTTACGGCGATGAGATCAATATTTTCCAGTCCATGTTCTGCGCACTGCTCTTGATGGTCTTTATTTGCTCTTTGATTCAAAATTCCACCATGTACTTTGGGATGAAGCGTTTTCACACGCCCATCAAGCATTTCAGGAAAACCTGTGAATTCAGAAACATCCATAACGTCAATACCGGCTTCACGAATTTTTGCAGCCGTGCCTCCTGTGGACAAAATCTCTATACCAAGATTTTCTAACTCTTGGGCAAATTCTTCTATCCCTGATTTGTCAGTAAGGCTGATTAATGCTCTTTCTATTTTGTTCATTATAAGCTTCCTTTTCGTCTATTATTCACCTTTGCGAATAAAGTCCTTTATTTTACGACGATCGCGTTTACTGGGCTTCTTAGCAGGCATTGTCTGTCCGGCATAAAACAAAGATCGTTCCTGCCTTTGTTCTTCACGGTTTTGAATGGATTCCCCAGTTTCTTCATACATGGTTCTTGCTACAGTTGCAGGACCTCTTCGACCGGAAAGACCGAGTACAACAATAATCCACTCAACTCGGCCTTTATGGATAGTAAGTTTGTCATCAATCTTAACAGGTTTGGAAGGTTTGCTACGCCTACCGTTAACAAAAACCTTACCGCCAGAGGCTGCTTTTGTAGCCAGACTTCGCGTTTTAAAAAACCTGGCAGCCCATAGCCATTTATCAATTCGTATCTGCTGTTGGTCATCCATTTTTGTGTGCCTGTCAGAAAGCTGCATTACTTTGCATTAGGAAGAGAGACAATTTACACTGAAAAGCAGGAAATGGATATAAAAAGATGCCTCTTCAGACAAATCTGTGGGTGATTTCTGGAACCGGTAAATTGCCAAGCGTATGATATAGTGCTATTTCACGCAATTTATCACTCCGAAAACCGTAAGATTTTCTGATGGTCAGTTTTGCTTTGTTATTAAAACCCTCTCCTCAGACCTCATAAAAAATGAGCATACCATGCTCTTGAACAGCACGCCAATGCACGGTTTGGCGTCATACTTTGACACTCAGAAAAGTACAGTAATTGGACATTCACGTAGCGTAACAACTTATAACAAATGGAAATATAACTATTTGATGTAATATATCTCTTGCAAGCCATACCGTTCCAGGTAAGATTGAGAAAGTGACTATCAGGGAGAAGAAGATGCAACAAAACCTATTTCCAAGTCCGCCAAAAGAAAACAACAAAACTGGCTTGGATGCCGGCCTTGAAATTGAGATCACAAAAGGGATCAAGCCAAAAGCTAAGCTTTATCGAACTGGAACTTTCATCAAAATTGTTGATTTGTCAGATAAGGTCGCAAAACGTCTTTTTATCGTTGAGACCGTTGAGCTTGGAGCAAACCAAAGCAAACTGGCAGAGGCTATTAATGTCAGTCGCCAGACGATCCATAATTACAGGGCAGCATATAAGGAATTCGGAAAAGAAGGATTGATCAACCGTTCTCAGAAATCCATAACTGGTTGCCAAGCCGATATGCCGGTGTTTTTATATACTTAATATGCCTCATCTCAGAAGCAAGGTGGCTTGAATTTATAGCAGGTTACTTTGGCAACACCTATAAGATATTTTTGGTTTTCGTTTTGATGGTTGGCCGCAACATACCCTCCATTGAGCAACTAAAGAATGTTCGAGCACGTGAGGCTGGAATACTTCTTGGACTTAAAAAATTGCCTTGTAAACCCATACTTTGGGAATGGTTTTACAGGGCTGCAAACTTTAAAAAGTCGGACTTGTTACTCTACGATTACTTTAGGATTCAGATAGTTGCAGGTGCAGTGGGAGTCTGGAGCTGGTTTATTGATGGCCATCTTTTTCCTTATACGGGTAAGGAGAAGGTACACTACAGTTTTAACACCCAACGGCGTATGCCTGTACCTGGAAGAACAAACCAGGTAACGTGTGACTCAAATGGCATGATAGTTGATTTTGAAATTCAGGAGGGCAAAGGCAATCTCTGTGAATACATAGTAGCTCTCAAAAAGCGATGGGAAAATGAACTACCTGAGACTCCGTTGATGGTGTTTGACCGTGAATGTTACGGGGGTGATTTTTTCAATAGTCTGATAGAAGAAGGGATTCATTTTGTAACGTGGGATAAACACGTTGATACTGCATCTTTAGCAAAGATTGAGCCTGAACGATTCAGTGAAGAAATTACTAAAAGGTAAGAAATACAATTTGTTTGAGGGAGAGAAGAAATTTACATATACCATCGATCAACCTGACAGCAAAGATAAAGAGAGTAGTAAACAAAAAGTCACTTTTACTGTAAGACGGATTTATATTTGGAACAGAAATTGTAATCGCAGGACATGTGGCCTGGCTTGGACTGACAAAATGGACGTAAGTACAGCCGATTGTGCGCGAGCAATTTTGCATAGGTGGGGAGCATCGGAAAACACTTTTAAACACATCAACGACCGACACCCTTTTCATTATCATCCTGGCTTCAGGGTGGAAGTTAGCGAAAAGCAGGAGATCTCGAACCCAGACGTAAAGGATTTATCTTACAAGATAAAGAGCTTACGAAAAGGCCTTGCTAAACTGTTCCAAAAGCTTGCAAAGCTAAAGGACATTTTCAACAAGGATGGCCAACTTCGTAAGAATAGTGCAAAGGAGAAACTCAAAGATAAAATTGCTGTCCTGGAATCAGAGTTCATCGCAGACAAACAGAAAAAGGATGCGTTGCCAGAGAAAGTAGACGCTTCAAATTTGGAAAACTACAAGTCATTCAAGCGAATAGATAATGAGGGCAAAAACCTTTTTGATTTCGTTACCAGTTCCGTTTGGAACGTGCGAAAGCAGATGGTATGCTGGTTGAGGCAATATTATACAAAAGAGAATGATGTGGTGGATTTGTTTTACGCCATTACGAATTGTCATGGCTGGGTAAAATCCAGCGCAACGGAGGTGATTGTTCGCCTGGAGCCACTACAGCGACCGAAAAGAAGAGCCGCTCAAGAACAACTGTGCCGTAAACTGACTAATCTTGGTGCACGCCTGCCCTCTGGAAAGTGGATGGTGGTCGAAGTCGGAAAAAGCCCAATAGCAAAAGTGTCCAAAAAATAAGGCGTTTTTGAAACTTGTTTTATGAGGTCTGTAGTATAAGCTCTCCACATATCGGAACATACAAATTCGATGGATTTGCAACGCTCTTCTCCCATAAAATCGCAAAACCGATGCAGGGTCTTTTTCTTACGTTCTTTCCCGATCCAAGGCAACCGACGACAGTGTTTGTCGATCTGGTATACAAGGGTAAGACAGTTATGCCCTTTATGGTATTGTATTTCATCAACGCCTATGGCCGTCACGTTTTCAATATTACGTTTGGCAAGCCCCCATTCAACAGCCCATGCTACAGCATCGGCAACAATATCCCAGGAAACCCTGAACGAGCCAGCAACATCTGTCCAGGACAGTTTTTTCGTCCAAAATACAAGAAAAGCAGCAAACTGTTTTGTAACCGGAGATTTACCTGTCGCCCATGGGACTTGTTCCTCGATAATCTTATCGCAATATCGACAGTTAACTCTTCTCATTGTGTATAATAAAACGACCATAATGTTCCATATCGGTGGCAGCAGAAATTCTCGTTGCTTTAAATGGTCATATGTCGATCCCGTTTTACCGCACTTGGAACATACTGGTTTGCTGTTCAATCTAGGTGTGACAGGAACCAACAACCTATCAGTTTTACGGCATAATCGTGAGTCTTGAAAAACAAAACTCTTGAATTTTGTTCTATAATTGAGCAAAGTCTTTATGTGCATTCAGTCCTCCTTCTGGGATCTTGGTCGAAATCAGTAAAATAACTACTGATTGGACTGAATGCACACTTATTTCAAAACATTTTTGTTTTGAAAATCAATAATTACAGGTTGAGCATGGATACAATTGAAATCAAGGTTCGCGTAGCGACCCGAAGGGCTTGACCTTTAATTCAATTTTTTCCATGCTACATTTCGCTTAATTCACCCACAGATTTGCCAGAAGAGCCAAAAAGATAGCAAATTTGTGACAAAATGATTCCGTGATTAACTTCACTTCTATTTCGAACTTGTCGAACAAGCCAAAAAAGTGTAAAAACTGCAATCAAATATTCCGAATAAACTCTATCAACAACGACTTCTAACACTGGTGAACAATAAGTAAGCCAGTACTCTTTTTAGTACCCCCTTGCGGGGGTGTAAGTGTCTTGGTGGTATATTCAAGCTCTTAACTTTAAATGCAATTTTCGGTTTCTTGTTTTTTCTGGCAGGAATCAGGGAGTTAGGCACTAAAAAACTGGAACCTACATGCTCGTCAAAGACCTTCTAGATAGTCATAAGACAACCTTTAGTTTTGAATTTTTTCCACCCAAGGAAGATGCAGTTGCAGATCGTCTCTTAAAAACAATTTCAAACCTTATGCCCCTTGATCCATCATACGTGAGTGTTACCTATGGCGCTGGAGGCACAACCAGAGACAGAACTCATGATCTGGTTGTACGCATTAAGGAACAAACTAACATTACGGTAGTTTCTCATCTTACCTGTGTCGGCAGTACGCGCGCTGAAATGCATACTATCTTAGAAAAATATCAGCAAGCGGGTATCAAAAACATTCTCGCATTGCATGGCGATCCTCCTGAAGATCAAAAGAATTTTGTGGAACCAGCCGATGCTTTTACATATGCAGCAGATCTCGTAGCTTATATTAAAAAACATTTTCCAGAAATGTGCGTCGGTGTCGCAGGATTTCCTGAAGGGCACCCTGCTACGCCTAATCGCTTACAGGAAATTGATCACCTTAAAGAAAAGGTAGATGCCGGTGCTGATTATATTGTAACCCAGCTTTTCTTTGAGAATCGGGATTATTACGACTACTGTGAACGATGTGAGCTTGCAGGGATTCATGTACCAAATATTGCAGGTATTATGCCCGTAAGCACAAAACACGGCTTAATTCGAACTGCAGAACTTGCAAGTGGAGCCAGAATTCCAGCACGATTATTAAAAGCTGCCTATCGCGCCGAAAACGATGCGTATGTAGAAAAGGTTGGTATTCACTGGGCAACAGAACAGGTTCGTGATCTTCTTGATAATGATGTTCGGGGTATTCAATTTTTCACCCTCAATTCCTCTCAGGCCACCTTGGAGATATATAATTCTCTGGGCGTTCGTGATTCAACTCAGCTTCGGTATAAATATTAAGTTATGAAGATTCAGTCTGTCGGAATTAAAAACATTCAGACCCCTGTTCGCATTCGTGAGAAGAGTGGCGGTTTACAGAACAGTGTTGCAACAGTATCTCTTCAAGCTAGTATGCCCGGGGAATATCGAGAAAGCTGTGTCATTACATTCACCTCAGTTCTCAATAAATATATGGATGAATTGAGTGTCACTAACTTTCCTGACCTTTTGACTGAAGTAAAAGACGGGTTGCGCGCAGAAAGTGCAAGGGTTGAAATGTCCTTCCCCTATTTTATAGAGAAAAAAGCACCTGTTACAGCAACCAGAAGCCTGATGGAGTACGAATGTAGTTTTGCAGGAGAGGTTGGTACAGACAGTGATTTTATTCTTTCTGTAAAGGTTCCCATCACTACTTTATGCCCTTGCTCCAAAGAAATCAGTAAAGCTGGAGCGCATAATCAACGCGCAGAAGTTACCTTGAGTGTAAAATTTAAGAAATTTATCTGGGTGGAGGATCTGATTCGACTCGTAGAGGATTCTGCATCCTGCGAACTCTGGGCACTGCTTAAACGTCCAGACGAAAAGTATGTTACAGAACGGGCTTACGAAAACCCGATGTTTGTTGAAGATGTGGTACGAAAAGTTGCCGTATCAGCATTGGATGATAAAAAAATCACCTGGTTCTCTGCAAGTGTGGAAAGTTTTGAATCCATACATAAGCATAGTGCTTATGCCTATGTTGATTCCAATGAAATTCGCTGATTAAGACCATCACCCCGTATTAGTTCTTCAACACTAACGAAAAATGTAATTCGGGGACAGTCCCAATTAAAACAATCGTGGCCTGCCTTCTAAGTAACAAGATGTTGGCTCTAGCATGGAACTAGTTGAAACACCATGTTTTTTCCCTCTTGTTGAGACTTGCTAAAGCTCGTTTTTGATGATCCTCTTCTTGGACGTTAAAGACTGACTCATCAAATTGTTTTCCGGTTTTAACTAAATGGTAAACAATGCGAGCGAGTTTATGAGCGGTATCTGTGATAGCACTTGGAGCACCATTTTTTGCTCGTTTTCTTCGGTAGTAATTACGGTTCATCCGACTGAAGCGTACTTTTGAAAAACAATTTGCAAAAAAAGTGACCATGCGATTTCCTTAATTAGAAGAACCATCAACTAATTCAGGAGGTAAAGCATGTCCACCAGTCTATTGTATCACGCTTTTGGTATTC
>JAFLJO010000048.1 GCA_022712975.1 Desulfocapsa sp. | reverse complement strand
TCTTTTACAATGGTCAGCGAGTTAAAGTCGATCTTTGCCGTTATGGATGCAGGCAGTGCTCTTCGCAGACAGCTTGCGGCCACTTCCTTGCGGCTAAAGGTTTCACGAAAGAAAACATCATGGGGATTTATAACGTCGCTCGTACCTTATAAAATAAGGGTATTGCGATAAAATAGCAATGTTTTTGATAATAGGTAACGTGTCCCCGGATTTCTTTTGATCCAGATGATGCTCTCTGCCAAGACTGTCTGGGCATTGCTCAAAAGCTAGAACAGAAAGTCAATGATTTGTTGATTGAATAACCTGTGCGGGGGAATGCTGGTTGGGCGATAATTGAGGTCTGTCCCCGATTATTTTTCATACCTTGATTGTTATTGTATGACAAGGAACAGGTAACGCATCCCCGGAATTTCCGGAATTTTTCATACCAGTTTGCACCTGTTAGCAGCTCTTTCTTCAAGACGCTCAACCAGCCAAAGTTTGATTATAGATTGGCGAGTTACACCAATTCGACCAGCTTCTCTATCTAAAGAATCGATTACCCATGAAGGAAAATCTACATTGATTCTTTGTTGTTTTTGATTTGGGCGTTTAATAGTAGATAAATCAAGGTCATCTATAATGTCTTGCTTATTATCATCAAATTTTTCATCAAAGTCCTTAGCTTTCATAAAGCTTCACCTCTTTTTTACGCGAGCGCCTGACTGAAATAATTCTGATGACACCAGCGCGATAAGTTATTACAGCTGACCAATGCTTTTTAGCAATGAGGCCAATAACTAAAAATCGTGGCTCATCTTCTGATTTCACCTGTAACTCAATAAAATCGGAGTCCATCCATAGCTCTTGAGCTACCTCAAAATTAATACCATGTTTTTCTAAATTTGAGGTGCTTTTATTATTATCATATTCAAAATCATACATGAGTGAAATATATACCCAAATTACTCATCTGGCAAGTTTTGTTTATTGACCGTATACCCTTAAAAGGAGATGTTTACCTGTGCGAGCCTGGAGCCGAGCTCTATGAAAACGTATAATTCAGCCCCTGAGTAAAATAGGGGCCTGTCCCAGGTTATTCCGAAATAAAAAAAAGACACTGCATTTAATTGGGGTCTGTCCCCTATTTATTTCAGATTGTTTGCTGACTTCTCAGTGAAAAATCTCATCAATGTTTTTTGCAGTTAGAAGCTTGAGAGACCACTTCTTGATAGATTCTTCATCTGCTGTTTGTAATTTTATTTTTGCGTGCTCCGGTAACATCCCAAAACGGCTATTTAACTGGGTTTCTAAAATTACGTGCATTCCCTGTTGCAATCCTTGTTGCACTCCCTGCTGTATTCCCTGCTGTATTCCCTGTTGTACTCCCTGCTGCAATCCTTGCTGTATTCCCTGTTTTTTCCCTTGTTCAATATATTTGTCGATAAATGTCTGCATAACATCCTCCTCGATGAAACTTTGCTTGAGAATTTCTTTTAACGTATCTTCGTCAAACTTTTTGGTGGCAGTTACAACGTAACGTAACAGCACTTCCAGGATCTCCAAAACATTTTCTTTTCTGTCCACTTCCTGGAGAAGCATTAAAATCTCAGGAAGTTTCTCTGCAAGGTCAGGATCAAAGATATGCTTGAGTAAAAGCATGGTGATTCGCTCAAGTACCTCTCCTTTTACCTGCCTATCAGAAAAAGCGGAAAGATCGTGGAGCAGATATTCGAAGTTCGGAATAAACAGGGCAAGCTCCTGGTCATCCTGATTAATCAACGACCGGAATTTGTTGTTCATCTCCCATGTTTTTTTACCATGGTAAATAACCAAAGGAATGATTGCCGGTAGAGAGCGTGCTTTCGGGTGCTGCTTGCGGTACTGTTCCCATATTCGTACCTGATAGCGCAAAAGTTGCAAACTCACCCAGGGATCAGGGAAACTTTTATGTTCAAAGAGAAAGTAGAGATAAAGTTCCCCCTGTTGGTGCTGGGCAGTGTACAGAATATCAGAGAAATGCTGGCGGAGTTCCTTTTCTACAAAGGATCTTTTACAATGGTCAGCGAGTTAAAGTCGATCTTTGCCGTTATGGATGCAGGCAGTGCTCTTCGCAGACAGCTTGCGGCCACTTCCTTGCGGCTAAAGGTTTCACGAAAGAAAACATCATGGGGATTTACAACGTCGCTCATACCTTACAAAATAAGGGCATTGCGATAAAATAGCAATGTTTTTGATAATAGGTAACGTGTCCCCGGATTTCCTTTAGAATTGCAAACTCTTCAAGGACGTGTTTCAGTGGAATGTGTGGTGGTTTCCGTCTTTCACGTCATGAAGCTGTTTGCGGAATCCCCGCCCTTAGCTGACGGAATAAAAAATGATATCATAATTTGAAAGAAAAATATACCGGCTTGGTGTGCTAAAAACGGGCATCAATAAATCCATGAAAAAAAACTCAATACCGTTCCGTGGAAAACACAAAAGAAAATGGATTTTAAAAACTCTTGAAAAGATTGAAATCAACGAACGTGATCTCGTGATTTTGTTAAAAACTCGTTACATAATTTAACTCACAACATAATGTCCCCAATTTACCATTTTTGTAGGAGAAAAAATAATGGACCAGTTAGAAAAAGAGCGTATTAGTAATGAGATAGTTCACTGTTTGAAAGGTGAGTCAGAGATCAGAAAGATTATCATTTTCGGATCATTCTTCACAACTGACTCACCAAACGATATCGATATTGCTGTGCAGCAGGACAGCAATGAATTATATTTACCCCTTGCTCTGAAATATAGAAAAATGATACGGCGGGTGGCAAAGAAAATCCCTATTGACATAATTCCGCTTCGCACCGGCCCCTTTCAGGGTGTGATGGCCGATGAAATTTCACATGGTGTGGTTATTTATGAAAGATGAAACGAAAAACTGGATTGCTTATGCCGGAGAAAATTTACATTCGGCCGTGATCCTTTTGGAAAGCGGACTTTTAAATCCTTGCCTGCAGAATATTCAGCAATCTGTCGAGAAATATCTTAAAGCACTCCTGTTGGAGAAAGACCAAAAAATTCGTAAGACTCATAGTATTAGTGAGTTGCACACAATGCTGCAAGATATCGGTATAGCAATTGGCCTGACGGAAGATCAGTGTGATCTGCTCGATGCAGTCTATTTGCCTTCTAAATATCCGCTCGGTAGTGTGCTGCCAGATTTTGATCCAAGATGATGCTCTCTGCCAAGACTGTCTGGGCATTGCTCAAAAGCTAGCACAGCAAGTCAATGATTTGTTGATTGAATAACCTGTGCGGGGGAGTGCTGGTTGGACGATAATTGGGGTCTGTCCCCTATTTAAAGAACAGGCAAGCCTGATTGATGAAGCAATCAAAATTCATCTGGCATTACCCTGAGCCTTGAACCGTTCTGTTGCATGTTACAACTGAAGCCTGCATCTGCCGACTGTCCTATAAACACAGCACCTAAACTGTGTGTTATTCTATCACCATCCGTGTACTGCAAATCGGTATCCTATCCGCTTTTTTAGAGATATATTTTGGCCTGATTGTTTTTAATAGCAAGGAATAGGTAACGTGTCCCCGGAATTTTCTCCTGTCCGCTTTTTTAGAGATATATTTGGGCCTGATTGCTTTTAATAGTAAGGAATAGGTAACGTGTCCCCGGAATTATAACAACTCGTGCGTAAGGGGTCATGCGTAAGGGGTCTCTGCGTAAGGGGTCAGGCTTGACAAATGGGTGATTTCTCCCGCGCAAAAAAAAAGAAAAATGGGACAGATCTATTTTATGGTTGTGACGTGATAATTGTGAATCAATTGGGGGCTGTCCCCAATTTACTTGAAATTCAAGGGATCACCATTTACATGCTGCGGCTTTGGCACACAAGAGAGAAGAGGTAATAAAGAATTGGGGTCAGGCTCCCATGTTGACATAACTGACTTTTGTAACTTATCAACTTGGAAGCCTGACCCCATTTCTTTGCTTTTCTGCGTTCTTGCATTGATACGCGTGCGGTTGAGATAATGTGAGGATAGGTGTGTTAAGAGTGAAAGGTTAAACGTAGACTTAACCCCTTGATCAATAGACTTAACCCCCTGATCTCACAACACAATGGCCCCAGTTTTCCTATTTTTAAACACCCATTTGTCAAGCATGCCCCCCTGCATACACCCGGAATTTCTCCCCGGAATTTTATTGTCTCATTAAAATCTACTTTTCATTCCATATTTTTGAAAAATCAAAATTCAACTGGCAATCTTCAATCTCAAATTGAAATTGATCATTTTGAGCATCTTTCTTTTTAATCAAGCGTCCATCCTGAGTTAATCGGTAAATTTTTGCGACTGAATCAATAGGGTTTACAATCACATAATAGGCAACACCTTCTTGCTGGTATAAATCGAATTTTATTCCCGTGTCTTTTTTTGCGGTTGAGGGTGATAATATTTCAAATATTATGGCAGGTGTTTTCTTTAAATACTGACCTTCAATTTCACCACAAACCACTAGATTATCAGGCTGTACGACCGTTTCGTCATTGATTTTCCAATCAACGGGTAATAATGCCCTACAGCGTTTACAGTTCTTCAACGCATCACTTAATTGAAAGGCTATGTTTTGACTTATAGTCTGATGCTCTATACTCGGAGCAGGACTCATCGCATAGGGCACACCTTCAATTAATTCCCATGATCCTTCCCAATTTTGATAGTCGCTCCACTTGTAATGAGGCAGGTCTTCTAGCTTTAAAGCACGCATATATTGCACCGATATTTTGTTTTCTTTGGGGAGGGGAAAGGGGACAGGCTACTTTTCAATTTACTTGACCCCATTTTTTATCATAGAATACAGAATAAAGTCAATAGCGGTTAATAGCAAGATAATTGGGCTCTATCACCGATTTCACAGGAGAAAACACCCATTTGTCAAACCTGACCCCCTTTTCTTTCAATTTCTATGACAAGGAATAGGTAACGTGTCCCCGGAATTTCATATCTTCCCAATTCAGTAAGTTGGCTTGGTCCGACCCTATTTGGTATTATGTTAAGTCAATAAATCAACAACGTCCCCTTTCCTTCCACTATTTGGTATTATGTTAAGTCAATAAATCAACAACGTCCCCTTTCCTTCCAACTTGAGCTGAAGTATTGCTATAAAATTGAAAGTCATTTTTTTTAAGGAGTAATGTGGTCTGACACATATTTTCTGGCAAAGGTTTCCCAGGAGA
>JAFLJO010000154.1 GCA_022712975.1 Desulfocapsa sp. | reverse complement strand
TAGTACAGCCAAATCTAAGCCCCTCTAGGGGCTTTCTTTTTAGGGTATATAAATGTAAGGGGTTGGTAGAGATAGTCCGTGAGACGGCGGATTATAGAGCCTATTCTCGGGCTTTATCGACTGATTAGTTGGATAGGGTGGTTATAATTTATTTACGCATATCAACACAGAAAACTTTACTTATTGTCAGAATGGTATATACTCTAGTTATTGAAGAGTTGAACTGAAACCAAAGGGTATTAAAATGAAAACTTCACAACTACAGAAGTCCATTGAAAAGAACAGCTTGCTTATCACTGTTGATAGTTTGCACCCAGATTACCAATCAAGAACTCGATACAATGGAGTACATGTAAAAGGGGGTGAATTGTCATACAACATCATTCCAACTAAATATGCATACACATTGTATATTAATGATGTTAGCTTTGATGTATTTGAAAAACTGTCTAAGCTAGGGTTTGATGTAAAGGCAAAGAATGAACAGGCCTTGACTGTAAGAGGGATTGGTATGAACCATATCAATCAGATTATAAATGAACTTGAGAAAAATCCACTACAGGTATACTGTAGTTATAGTCAATCACAAAAGGAGTAAGTGAATGAAGGCTTTAAGGTTCTTTTTCGGTCATGATACTTTTGGTCGGCCAGTTGAGCTTGCTCAAGCGATTGACGGCGGGTGGTATGGTCGCTGGTATGGATATAATGGGTACGGTATGGGGATGTCAAAATGGGCTGAACACGATGCACCCACTTTTGAAACGCACGGCATCAATAAGTATTCAGGAGAACGGTTTGAGTATTCATCCCCCGTTGCTTTTTGGGGATTTAACAAGCTTACTGAAACTGCGGATATTCCTCGCATCCGTCTTCCAACAATTAAATGAAGGAGTGTATGCATGAGTGGTTATAAATTATACAATGGTTGTCCTAATACTGCTTTGAAACAGTTGTGGGAAGAAGAGGCTAGGCTGCTGGCCTTACTTAATAAGGAGGAGGCCAGCATCTTTGCTAAAATAGGCTTACATGCAGCAGAGGTACATTGTACATACCATCCTGGACAAGGTCTCTACCATGTCCATGTGTGGGGTTGCTCATTAAGTGACTTCCTCCCCACTCGTATTGAAGCACTAAAGGATGCTTTAAGCAAACTTGTCTGATGTTTTGTAGTGATGCTATATTCTCAATTGAAGACAGTGTGGCAATTCCCAACAATTAAATGAAGGAGTGTATGATGAAACTTTCAACTATTTTTAAATTCGAGCTAATTGCTGTATTGATAGTTAGTGCAGCATATTGTGCAGATACAAGAGCATCTGATTTTGACTTGTTTGTTGGATTAGGAGTTCATAGTGAGAAATATAATTGCCCTGAGTTTTGTTTTGATGAGGGGGCTTTGTTTATATTGGAGCTAACATATAGGCCATATATGTACACAGCAGTAAAAGCAATTCACATAAGCAACCTTACAGAAAATGAAATTGGATACGGCGGGAATGTTTTATCTGCAGGATTTGATTTTAAGTTCTAAATTATTTTAGATTATCTATATACTTTTAACCAGCTATGGTTTATAATTAAGATTAATAAAAGGAGACGGATAGAATGAAATTTTTATTTGATGAAGAATTTGTTTTAGTTGGAAAGGGAATGAACGTTGTTGCCACTGACAAAGGTAATTTTGCAATTGATAGTGATTCCAAGCATGGCAATTATCCTTATGTTCTGATTAAGGAGATATCAAATGCCAATAATTTCAAGTTGGAGGGGAACAAGCTAACAAAGAGTGTTTTTGATAGTGTTATTGAAATATTAAACAATACAAAGGTGAGAAAAATGAATGATATAAATAAAGATGAAGCTGTGAAAGATGAGAAAAGTAAATTGGATGTTAAGCTGGAAGAAATTGTCAAGACTGCATTCAGTAAGGGTGAAGTAGTTGACAATGATATTCTTATCCAATTTGTTACTGCTGGTGTCGGATTCAAACAGGCAGCTCAAAAGTTCAAGACAATCTGTGAGTCGCTTGGTCTTCGCGTAAGTGCAAAAGAACGTCAAGAAAAAGCAAATTTGATTTTGAAAGGAGCTAAGAAAGAATCTTTCAAAGATTGGGCAACTGTGATTAAAGCATCCACTGCCATTGCAGGTGATATAAAGGACACTACTGAAGCACAGGCTATTGCTTGTATTCGCAAGTTTGCAAAAGACAATGAGTTTGAGCTTCCTGAAAAGCCAAAAGGCAGCTCTGGAGTGCGCAAGTCATCTGGATTCAAATCAAAAGCAGAAGCTTGGCTGCTTGAGAATGCAAATTGCACTCAGAATGAGCTCAAGAAGTTCCTGAAAGATAATGAGCAGCGCGATGTTTACGCTGCTCACTATTGGGGCGTTGTGGAATTTGCTCGCAAGTTTGCAATAGCTCACAAACCAAATGCTTGATATTAGGCAATAACTGATAAAGGGGCTTATGGCCCCTTTATCACATCTATAAGTTATTGATTTATATAGCCTTTTTAGTACAGCCAAATCTAAGCCCCTCTAGGGGCTTTCTTGTTAGGGTATATAAATGTCAGGGGTTGGTAGAGATAGTCCGTGAGGCGGCGGATTATAGAGTCTATTCTCGGGCTTTATCGACTGATTAGTTGGATAGGGTTAATTTTCTATTTTATCCACCCTCTCATCTAACGTGTTGCTTCTAAGATTGATTTAATCAGGATTTGTAGCATTCGACATTGCTTCAACTTTTTCACTCATCAGGCTAACGACAACTGATATTGTGGATACATTTATACTTGTCTTATACACTTTGCTAATTGTCCATGCTATTACAGAAACCATGAAAGCAACTAATAAAGGG
>JAFLJO010000120.1 GCA_022712975.1 Desulfocapsa sp. | reverse complement strand
ATTGATTTTACAAACCAAGGAGATTCAATTCCAAGAGCCTTCTGAAATAATTCTTCCATCATATCATCCTTTGTAGAGTGTTTTTCGTTTGATCATACAAGGAATGATTTTAATTTACCCACTCAAATTTCAAAAGAGCCTAACAATTAATCCTGGGTCAACGACGACAAAGATTGCTGTATACAAAGGGGCAAAACCTCTTTTTGACTATACAACAGATCATCTTATGAAAAGTCTTCGTAAATTTGATACCGTGTATGAACAGGCTGAATATCGTGGGTGATAAGTAATCGCTTTTTGAGGGAGGGCCAGAGATAAAAAAAAGTGCCCTCAACACACTTCAAAAATCACAAAATTCTTATCCTATACCCTGCAAACGATTGAATATTACAGCTAAATTAATGCTTAATAAAAATGCCCCCTTAATCACTACAAAATATACATACTATATTTGTCATTTTATTGTATTGCACCCGTTTGGAAGTGAGATCTTCCAAACCCTTTTTTTTATACAATTATTCTGAAATAAAATCAGCCCGTCTGTTTTGCGACCAGTCAAGTTCATTTTGACCGATAAAAAGCGGGCGCTCTTCACCATAACTCACGGTGCGAATCCGGACAGGGTTAACCCCAAGATCTACCAGATACTCTTTAGTGTTAATGGCACGACGTTCGCCCAGTGCCAGGTTATATTCGTTGGTGCCCCGTTCATCACAATTTCCTTCAATGATAATCACTGTGTTGGGGTTTTCTTTCATATAGCTTGCATTGGCAGAGAGAACAGGAGCCATTTCAGGGTTGATCCCAGCCTGATCAAAATCAAAATAGATGGGGCTGAAAGTAATTGAAGAACGGCCATGGGCACGGCGATACTCTTCTGACTGTTGGTCTGCACCAGTATTAATAGAAAGACTACTTCTTCCCGTACCAGTGAAATCCATTGATTCTTCTGCAGCCAGTCCGGTTTCCAAATAACCATCAGCAGCAGCAGGATAATTAATATTGGTTCCACCGGATAGCTCAGATCCTCCAATCTCCGTACCTTCTGGCGGAATGACTGATTTTTTGCTGCAACCTGAGCTGAGCAAGACAAGAGAAGAAAGCAGGACGGTGGTGATAAATGCTGACTTGACCATTGGATTCATAAAAGACCTCATTTTGGGAAAACGCAGAATAGTAAATTTGAAAAAAAAGTTCGTGTCTCCATTGAGTTACATTCTAGTCGCAAAAGAAGAGACGTCAAGAAATTTTCACCTTATTCACAAGCTGCACCAATATCTTTGGCCTCACTCTGGTGACAAAGGACAGGCTACAAGCCTGCTCCAGCGCATAGCTTGCTCTAGCGGAAAGAATATATATTAACCAGTTACATATGCATCCAGAGCTGTGTCAATCAATGTTTTCACTGAAAAGGCGTTGCTTTCGAAGACGTTTAGAAAATAGACTTCAGCACCATTTCGACTTCAGTGCCGACTGGAGGCATTTTATCCCAGTTGACCCGGTAATAATTCACCGTATGCTTTAACGGAAGACTGTTGTCCGTGATAATCCCGCCATTACAGCCTGATGGGCAGACAATGCAACCGGTAGGGACATTGGTGGTTTCGGCCGTGCCATGGTAGATAAAATGGGGGGTATAGGGCTTTAATACTTCCTGGCCATTGACGTTTATTCTTTCCTCTATCAGGTCTTCAAGCGCCACTTCCATATCTTTTCCGTTTTTCTTGAACCTTGCTGTGACAATAATCGGGTCACCCTGTAGATAGTCGTCCTTTGTGGTGTTCTGGTTGAGCCCCCGGCGTTTTTCGACTATCTGGTTGCGCGAGACAACGCCAAGCTCCTGGATCGCTTTATTGATTTCAGAACGTGGTACATCAGTAGTAAATACAAAATATTTTTCCATCTTACCGCCTTTTGTACCGAAAAATGCCTGAAAGCGCCGGCCGAAATCACATACACCAGGTTTGGAACAATCCTTGGTTACGGTGGCGGTAATTCGTAATTCTTTGGCTGGGTGATCGACAATTAATCTGTGTTTGTCGCCCTTGATGGTATGGATATGTTCTGCTGTTTTGGCCACTGCCTCTGTGCCGATCAGGGTATTAAAGCCGATTGCAGCTCCAGATAAAAGGCCTACAAAAGCAAGGCTGACAAGAGATTTGGTGAACAATCCCTTAGGCTGTGGCAGTTGTTTCATAAATGTCATGTTGTACTCCTTATAGTAATTTTTTTGATTGAACCGGATAAAATACCATCACGAAAACAGAACGGGCATGGTAAGCAGCCAGCAAAGTCGCAAGGTAAGTCCGATCAACATATATTGAATTATTTGCCGCAAAGAAACCTTCAGGGCAGCAGCGCTAATAGCGATAACGGCAACAGGGATTAATGGGATGGTAAAGAATAACGGTAAGGCAATTGCTGTGGGGCGGGCAATGGTTTGCCGATATTTTTGTAGTCCGTCCCTTTTAAGATAAGGCAGGATATCTCCCAGAAAAAATGAACCCAAGCCAAAGGAAAGCAGGCCGACCACGAAAAAACCGAGAAGACTGAATAGGGAACCAAGCCCAAGGCCAAAAGCGTTGGTGATGGCTGAGGCTAATATCGGTTTACTGAAGGGCAGGTAATAATTCTGAATAAGGTTGGAATGGATTATCTGGGGTAAGGCTTCAGTGGCTAATCCCATGGGCCTGAAAAAATCTGCAAAAAGCGGGATGTTTGCCGCCTGCAGATTTTTGACGTTAAACAGCCAGTAAAATTCATAGGTATAGAGGTAGGCATCAAGATAATAGAAATATTTGTAAACCAGCAGTGTTGCCGCCACAGCCACGACAAGTATGGCGAGCACTACCTTAGCCTTTTTTGTGAGAGCAGACTTGATACTGTGAGCACTGTCGGGCAAGTGTAACTCGTTTTCTTCTTGCTGCTTTATCCTTTGATCACGTTGTTGAATCTTTGCATGGTTTTTTTTATACAGCAAGGGTATGGAAGACACCCCGGCGATGAGAAGGATGCCGATGATAAACGAGGGCGTCACATTACCCTTAAGAACATCCAGCAACGAACTTGAAAAAACAATAAAGGCTATGCAGGCAGGCAGCATGCATATGAAAGAGGTTACTGCATAATGGGTAAATTTTACCCTGGTAAGTCCAAAGGCGTAATTAAGGAGGTTAAAGGGAAAAAGAGGGATCAGTCGGGTAAAGGCGACTGCTTTCCAGCCATGCTGCTCAACCATGGTGTCGAGCTGTTTTAATTTCGAGCTGCGTAGCTTTTTTTCTATCCATGTCCTGCCTAGAGAGCGGGAGATGAGAAAGGCTATACAGGCTCCAGCGGTAGCACCACTGATACTGTATACGACTCCCCAGAATGGGCCGAATAAGATGCCGCCGGCAATGGTGATTGGCAGTCCGGGAAGAAAAAGAGCAGGTGCCACTGCATAGGTCAGCATGTAAATAAGTGGGGCCAGTGATCCGTATCCTTCAATAAACGATTGTAGTTTTTCCTGTTCAAGATACTGGCTCACGCCGCTCAGATGCACAGCAACCAGAACGGTGACAAGAGTCAGCAGTATAATGATACGTTGCAGAATTGATCTTTTCTTCTTGTTTTCACCGATAAAAGTTCGCTCGCGGCAGGCCGCCACATTGATTGTCTTTTTAAAATGACTTTTCAGACGCAGGCGGTTGAGATAGGTCCAGGGGGCTTTGGAAACTTTTGCCTTACCAGCAAGGGTTGCTTCAGGGTCAAAGATGAGATCCAAGATATGGCTGGTTGGTGTTTTTGACCCTAAAAAGTTGACACATCCGGCGCAGTAGGTGAGTATCCTCTTGCCACCGGCTTCTTCTTTTCGGCGTATTCCCCATCCCATTGCCAAAGTAGCATTGACACAGCCCACTGAGCCTCCCTCGCCACAGCAAAGCGTTTTTGAACCATGGTGCTCCATTTCCTTTATTTTGAGTGCTTTTTCAGTGGCTATCTGTCGGATAGCCATATGGATTTGGTTTTTATTTCTGGTACCGCATGGGTCATGAATAGTGACCTCAGCCGGAATATTTGGTGTTGCCGGGAGAGATGTTTCAGTCAGGTATTCGTAAACTGTTGTAACGCTGAGCTTGTCCCCATATTGGTTGAAGACCCGATAACAGTTAGGACAGGCCACCAGGACATTTTTCACTCCATGGCTCTCCAGATATTCCTTCATTTCCCCGAACATGGCACAAAAATGTTTTTCCCTGCCAAGATCATGGGAGGGCTTGGTGCAACAGTCTAAGACTATACCGAGATTGGGTATTGTTCCCTGTAAATGATTAAAGAGGGATTTGACCTTGTCGGGTCTGGTACCGGGAAGCGTACAGCCCGGAAACAGTATGGTGTCGCAGTTTTCCGGAAGTGCATAATAGGAATAGCGCTTGGAGGATCCACGCTTCTCGTATCCCAGGATACCGCTATAGTCAGAAAAATCCCGAGTTCCTCGGGTAACTGCTTCCTGCCGCATTGCCAGAAAGAGTGCTGCCGGGTTCAGGCCGATTTTGGGTGGACAGCGGGTTGCGCATAAGCCGCAGAGACTGCACTCAAACCCCATGAGCTCATCTTCCGGGGAAGTTGGATCGTAGGTGTCGGCTATCTGTTTGGGTGAACCGTATTTCAGGAGAAAATTACATTCCTTCTGGCAGAGCTTGCATTGAATGCATTTTTCAGAATGCATCCGCAATTCATCCCGTAAAGATCGGGTATGAATAGGTTCGCCGGCGTCTGCTCCGTTTGGAGAATGTGTCTTGTTCGGTAACATAATTTGGGGAATCCTTTCACAGAGGCACGACGGCAACCCGGATATTTGCTTTTCCCAGTATCACTGCGCACCCTGTGAGAAAACAACTCTCATGGTGTATTTTGTCTTATGATCAGAAATTCAACTCTTGAATCTGTATTCTCTTTTCAGGCTTCAATATTGATAGCTGCGGTAATTATTTTCAGCCAGCATGTCACGGTGGAGCCATTTATTCACCCCACCTTTTAAAGCGATTCGTTTTTCATCGCTTATTCCCTGCTTGTTGCAATTGGAAAGACCGTAAGCAAACTACATTGTTCTTACGTGTAATACAAATAGGAAAAACCTATAGCAGTAGGGGGACAATAGCAGTATTTTATCTGTTTTGGTGCGAACTGTACGATATAACCGGCGAAAAGGTACGTTTGTTTTTCAAACTAAGATACCTTCGTTGGGCTGATATGGTTTTATTTTATTTAATATCGTTTTTTCAGTATCATATCTTACTACGAGAGAAACATTCTCTTTTTTCTCTCTTGCTAAGAACAGCGACACAGGGTAAGGTTAATCATTTCCTTAAATAGGCTGTGTCGGATGTTTCAAAATGAATTTAATAGAGTGATGCTATGATTAAAAAATCAGGTAGTGCTGTTATTTGTTTCCTCTTCCTTGTAAGTCCCATTGTTTCAGCTGCTTCAGGTGATACTACCGGAGTTCCTGAAGTATGGACTGCTAGAAACAGTGTGGAATTTTCGCTTGTCCACAGCCCGGATAGTCGTGTTGCACTGCAACGTATGGAAATGGCCAATGCAGCAGTAGGTCAAGCCAGGAGCGGACACTATCCGCAGGTGGATATTTCTGCTGGATACGGGCAGACTAACAACCCCATGTATTCCTTTGGTAGTATCCTCAATCATGGTGCTTTCAGTCCTTCCATGGATTTCAATGATCCTGGCCGTACTGATAATTTGAATTTTCGTGCCGGGGTAGAATACCGTTTGTATAATGGCGGAAGGGATCAGGCGGCTATTGAAGCAGCTAAGGCCGGATTTGCACGCTCACAGATGGAACGTGAGGCCGTCTACTCCCGTCTGGCATTTGAGGTGGTTCGCAGTTTTCATGGCGTGGTTCAGGCAAAAGAGATGCTGGAGTCCAGAAAGGCGTCACTGGATGCAATCCGCGCTTCTCTGAAGGTGGCGCTGGCTCGCTATAACGCTGGTGATCTGCTGAAGGCCGATCTTCTGAATCTGGAAGTTCTGGAGTCCAGTGCCAGTGAAAATCGTATTCTTGCCGAACATCGTCTTGAACTTTCTCAAAAGATA
>JAFLJO010000037.1 GCA_022712975.1 Desulfocapsa sp. | reverse complement strand
ATAAAAGATCAGATTGGTGAGTACGAAACCAGTATTGACCTGAATGAGACCGGTACCGTCATCTCCGTTGGTGATGGTATTGCACGTGTCTACGGAGTGAAGAATTGTATGGCCATGGAGCTTCTTGAGTTCCCCGGCGGTGTTATGGGACTTGCACTTAACCTTGAGGAAGACAACGTTGGTTGTGCTATTCTTGGTTCGGTAACAGGTATTAAAGAGGGCGATATTGTAAAACGTACCGGAAAAATCGCTGAGGTTCCTGTTGGACCTGAGATGGAAGGTCGTGTTGTTGATGGTCTCGGCTACCCGATTGATGGACAGGGTGATATTAATGCTGCTCTTTCTGCCAAAATTGAGGTTCTGGCTCCTGGTGTTATTGCACGTAAGAGTGTTCATGAACCATGTTACACCGGTGCTAAAGCCGTTGATGCCATGACTCCTGTTGGACGTGGTCAGCGTGAGCTTATAATTGGTGATCGTCAGATTGGTAAAACTGCTCTTTGTGTTGATGCAATCATCGCTCAGAAAGATACTGATATTCATTGTATCTACGTAGCTGTTGGTCAGAAAAAATCAACTGTTGCTCTTGTTGTTGAAGCACTGAGAAAACATGGTGCCATGAGCTACACAACAGTAGTCGCAGCTTGTGCATCAGATCCTGCTCCTATGCAGTACATTGCACCATTTGCCGGAACTTCCATGGGTGAGTATTTCCGTGACAACGGCCAGCATGCACTCATCGTGTATGATGATCTTTCAAAACAGGCTGTTGCTTATCGTGAGCTTTCTCTGCTTCTTCGTCGTCCACCTGGACGTGAAGCATATCCCGGTGATATTTTCTTCAACCATGCCCGTCTTCTTGAGCGTTCTTCCAAGGTAAATGATGAGCTTGGTGCTGGTTCTCTTACAGCACTTCCAATCATTGAGACTCAGGCTGGTGACGTTTCTGCGTTTATTCCTACAAACGTTATTTCAATTACCGATGGTCAGGTTTATCTTGAACCAAATCTGTTCTTCTCTGGTGTTCGTCCTGCTATTAACGTTGGTCTGTCAGTATCCCGTGTTGGTGGTGCGGCTCAGGTTAAAGCTATGAAGCAGGTTGCAGGTACCCTTCGTCTGGATCTTGCCCAGTTTCGTGAATTGGCTGCATTTGCTGCATTTGGTTCCGACCTTGATGCTGCAACTCAAGCACAGCTTACCCGTGGTGAACGTCTGGTTGAAATCCTTAAACAGCCACAGTATGCTCCTCTTTCAATGGAGAAGCAGGTAACTATTCTTTACGCTGGTGCGAACGGATATCTTGATAGTCTGCCAGTCGATACCATGAAAGACTACGAAAATGAGATGTACAGCTATATTGAATCAAATGATGCCTCTATCTTTGCTGATCTGAAAGAGCAGGAAGAGTTCACTGATGCCATTAAAGATAAACTGAATAAAGCACTTGATGCTTTCGGTGAAACTTTTAAGGCAACCAAGGGTCTCAATTAATTAAGGGAGACTTGATATGCCAAGTTTAAAAGACGTTCAAGATAAGATCGTAGGTGTCAAAAAGACATCACAGATCACATCGGCCATGAATCTGGTCGCCTCGGCAAAACTCCGTGGTGCTCAGGAGAAGATGGAAAATTTTGTACCCTATGCAAATAAGTTCAATGAAACCATGTCTACTCTCTCGAGTGGCGGTAACACTGATCGATTCCCCCTTATGGAAGTTAGGGAAGTGAAGAATGTTGAATTAGTTGTTGTAACTTCCGACCGGGGACTTTGTGGATCATTTAACTCCAACATCATTAAACTTGCCGTGAAAAAAGTACGCGAGTATGAAGCTGAAGGAAAGAGTGTCACTATTGTTTGTGTTGGGAAAAAAGCAAACCAGATTCTGAAAAAAAAATACAGTATTCGTACTCAGTATATTGACATCATGTCTGATTTTCAGATGTTCAACGCCAGAGAAATTGCCCAGGATGTTGCAACTAATTTCACTAATGGTGCTACTGATAAGGTAGAAGTTCTTTTCGGTCATTTTAAGTCAGTTGCTGTGCAGAGACCAACTGCTCAGGATTTGCTTCCAATTACTCCAATAAAGAGTGATGATGGAACTGAAGCAGAGACTCAGGTAGTTGGTGATTACATTTATGAACCTTCAACGGATGAAATCATGGATGTGATGCAACCTCTGTATCTGAATGTACTTATATATAATGCTATGCTCCAGGTTGGTGCATCCGAGCACGCAGCTCGCATGACAGCCATGGATAATGCAACTACCGCATGTAAGGATATTGTTACAGACCTGACTCTTGTGTTTAACAAGGCAAGACAAGCAGCAGTTACCGGTGAACTGATGGATATCGTTGGTGGTGCCGAGGCCCTTAAGGGATAACAACCAAACGCAAATTTTCTTTTTTTTTAATACTTTGAGGAGGGAGATATCCCGATGAGCGAGCAAAACGTAGGAAAAATAACTAGAGTAATTGGCCCCGTTGTCGATGTTGAATTTGAGGCTGGTAAACTGCCAAGAATCCTTGATGCACTTTTTGTAACCAACCCCGGTATCGATGATGTCGAAGACAATCTTGTAATTGAAGTTGCACAGCATCTTGGTGATAACTCGGTTCGGTGTATCGCTATGGATGCTACTGATGGCTTGGTTCGCGGCATGGAAGCTCGTGACTCTGAGCTACCTATTACCATTCCTGTTGGCCAGCCTGCACTTGGTCGTATTATGAATGTTGTAGGACGTGCCGTTGATGGAAAGGGAGAGATTGTATCAGATAAAAAAATGCCAATTCATCGTGATGCACCTTCATTTGTTGACCAGGATACAGAAGTTCGTGTCCTTGCAACAGGCATTAAAGTAATCGATCTTCTTGTTCCATTCCCAATGGGTGGAAAAATGGGGCTGTTCGGTGGTGCTGGTTGTGGTAAGACCGTTATTATGATGGAGATGGTTAATAACATCGCCATGCATCATGGTGGAATTTCAGTGTTCTGTGGTGTTGGTGAGCGTACCCGTGAAGGAAATGACCTTTACAACGAAATGAAAGAGTCCGGCGTACTGCAAAAAGCCGCACTTATTTATGGTCAGATGACTGAACCTCCAGGAGCTCGTACTCGTGTTGCGCTCACTGGTCTTACAGCTGCTGAGTACTTTCGTGATGAAGAAGGTCAGGATGTTCTATTCTTCGTAGATAACATCTTCCGTTTCACCCAGGCTGGTTCTGAGGTTTCCGCCCTTCTTGGTCGTATTCCATCAGCTGTTGGTTACCAGCCAACACTAGCAACTGATCTTGGTGGACTTCAGGAGCGTATTACCTCTACAACCAAAGGTTCTATTACTGCTGTACAGTGTGTTTATGTACCTGCGGATGATCTTACCGATCCTGCACCTGCTACCACATTTGCTCATCTTGACGGTACAGTTGTTCTTTCTCGTCAGATTTCAGAGCTTGGTATCTACCCAGCCGTTGATCCACTTGATTCAAGTTCACGTATCCTTGATCCTAACGTCGTTGGACAGGAACATTACGACGTAGCTCGAGGCGTGCAGATGTCACTGCAAAAATACAAAGATCTTCAGGATATCATAGCTATTCTCGGTATGGATGAGCTTTCTGAAGAAGATCAA
>JAFLJO010000010.1 GCA_022712975.1 Desulfocapsa sp. | reverse complement strand
CATGGCCGCACAATTGAAAAGTAAAACCGTGGACACACCTGCGGCAAGGCAGATACTACTGGACCTGTTTTCCAGAGAAGCAGATATTATACCTGACAAAGAAAACAAAATCCTGCTTGTACAAGTTCATGGTGCTTCCAGGCCTGTGGTCAATCGTGCTTTGGAAGATCTTTTTGTTACACTGAATAAAACCGAAATGGTTTACCCTGGAACTGAGATGCAACTGCGGTATGAACTCGGAGCGAAAAGGGTCACTTTGCTTTCCCGCGAGTAAGGAGTTCTGAAATTATGAATCGTAAACGGGAACCAGTGGACATAATGCATACCTCCATAGTAGAGAATTGACAAGCGACATGCTTATCCTATGAAGACATTCTATCTTATCAGGCGTTGTAGGAACAACTATTGGTGGAAAACTCAGTATTCTACTGGGATTGCAGGGGGTTTTTCCCGCGCAGCGGTTTAGTTCAACAGCCTATAACTGCAAATGTTTTCCACCTATTGAAGAAAAATCGATAATAGATGGAAAAAACACTTAGCCACATTTTCATCAGTGACTGATAGGGGACATCTCGTTTATTTGCTTTTACTTTGATTTGTGCCAACATAGATTCTGGTAACCTTAAGGCGATTGCTTTAGTCGTTGGTTTCAGGCTAGAAAACACCGCTTGTTCTGCTTTGCTCCAGTCAAGATAGTCACTTGAGTCATTTTCTTCCCAAAAAACTCTTTCTTCTGGTTCTTTTTTAAATTCAGGAATTTTTTTCAGAACTCTTTTTTTCCTTTTTATGCATAGGTCTGGCAGAGATTACCCTGATTTGATTTACATGAATTGTGTAGGTTATATGCAGTTTTCGATTGTTGTCAGTTCTACCCAATGCATGAAATCTCATTTCTTTTTGCGAGTGGGTTTTATCTTCAAGCAATAATCGTGGTTGATTAAAAAAACTTGTTCTGTTTCTTCCTTCAAAACATTGTGCTTGTTAGAGCTTTTACGTTCGTTGCCATGATCCCACTGGAGCTGTTTTCACTTTTAAAGTGATTGGATTTGTTGAAAATAATTCCTATTTCGACAGCCTCGGTCTGTCTCCTATTTCCCACTGTTTCCCAAATTATGGGACACAGGGTGAACCCTTAACTAAGCGGAGCACCAAACTGCTTCTTTTGTTTTTTCATTATTTGCAACTCGCGACTACCCGAAATAACAATCTCCGGGTTGATATCAAAATTGAGGCTCCTGCTACGTCCACGATATTTGATTGAATTGAGAATAAGTTTCATGGTTTCACGTCGTGCCATATGTTTATCATCTGAACGAACTATCCACCACTTGGAAGATTCGGTATGTGTCCTTTGTAGAAGTATTCTCTTCTTTTCTGTGAATTCGTCCCATAGGTCCTGAGCTTGAAGATCAACTTCACTTAGTTTCCATTGACGCAGAGGATCATTTTTTCGGCGTTCAAAACGATTTGCCTGTTCTTCTTTAGTAACGGAAAAGTAGAGTTTGAGGAGGACAGTTTGACCTGCATCAAGGATGAAGTTCTCTTCATATGAAGTAACTTTTCTCAGGAAGCGTCTGTATTGATCAGGAGTACAAAACCCCATAACAGGTTCCACCATGGCACGGTTATACCAGCTCCTGTCAAACATGACGATTTCACCTGCATGGGGAAAACGTTCAATATAACGTTTCATGTGGAGTTCAGTCTTCTGTATCTCGTTAGGCTTTCCAAGAGCTTCAACCCGATACCTTTTTTCATTCATGTAGCGGCTGACCCGGCGAATAGTGCCACCCTTTCCCGAGGCATCACGACCGTCAAAGAGGATGATCATTTTTTTTCCGGTTCGCTCAATATGGCTTTGCATCTTGATGAGCTCCGCCTGATAGGGCTTCAGCTCTTCAGCATTATAATATTTAAGCAGAGTAGCTTCCACAATTGCTTCTTTATGCCTGTCTTTGAGGACGGATAGAATTTTTCTGCTTTTTTCATCAGGGTCCTGAATTTTGAATTCTTTATCTAACCGATGAACAAATTCTCGGATTATTGCCGTACTTCCCTGTGGCTCGTACTTGGTGGTGGATTTTTTTTTACTGGATGACATAGCGGTGGGTACCTGTGAAAGGATTAATCTTCATAGCACGATATCAGTATACATATTGAACAGCAACTATTAATTGAGTTTTCTTCCAAGGCGATACATTGACTGATAAATTTCAGGTAAGTTATTTTTTTTAAGACTCTCGACTGTTTGTTCAACAGGGTAGGGGATACGGTGGTGTTTCACTTGAATAGTTTTATTGTAAAGAGTTAAAACTGCGCAGGATGCAGAAGGATTCGAATCAAACATTCTGCCAACACTGCCGGGATTTATAAAATGAGTATTTGAGATTTCTTTATGGTAAGGAATATGAGAATGTCCGGTGACAATTATGTTAAACGAATAGATTGCAGCCAATTCTTTAAAACGCAGGTTTGCAGTATCGGGAAACAGAAATTCATTGGGATGATCAGGGCTGCCATGAAAGAGAGCGATGTCTTGGTCTGCAATTGTAAACGTAACTGATTTCCCCAGGGAAAGAAGATATTTTCTTGCAGGGGAATCGAGTTGCTCGGCAGTCCAGGTATACATTACCCGTTTTTCTTCTTTTTTAGGCTTTCTAAAAGGTTTACCTTTAAGCAGTTTTATGATCTTTTTGTCAGTATTTCCAAGGATTGAATAAACGTTGTTGGCTTCAAGCCAGTGCAAAGTCTGGTTTGGAAAAGGTCCGTAAACGATTGAATCTCCACAGTTGCAGATTACATCGAAAGAAACTCCTGAAAAGGCTTCGATACAGGCTTCAAGGGCAGGGAAATTTGCATGGATATCAGAGAGAAGAAGTATTTTCATAAGCTATGTTATAAGAGTGGCCCTATTGTAAGGGCAGAATTTTCAAAGAATCGTTGCATTAACGAGCGGTCAGAAAAATCTTCTAAATTGAGAGTTTTAGAGTTCTGCGCGTAACCGTCCTGTATTTCACGTAAAACCTTGGTGAAATTCTGGTTGTAAATAAAAAGGGTGGCTTCAAAATTCAGCCAGAAACTACGCATATCAAGATTTACTGAACCCAAGAGTGCAAATTCATCATCAACGGTGATGGTTTTTGAATGCAGCAATCCACCAGTGAAAAGCATTATGGACACGCCATCTTTGATCATGTTCTCATATCTTGCCCAACTGGCGTAATGAACAAGTCTGGAATCATTTTTTTCAGGGACAATAATACGTACATCGACACCTCGCTGGGCAGCAGATTGCAGAGCAGTAAGGATTGAGTCATCCGGGACAAAGTAAGGAGTTGTAAGAGTTATATGTTTTTGGGATGCGTAAATGGTTGTAAGAAGAAGACTGTGTATTGCTTCAGGCACAAAACCTGGTCCTGAGGGAACGAGTTGAACTGGAACGTTCCCGATCATCGGCTGGTGGTTAATGTCTGCAATTTCCCGAATATGCTGAATATCCTGGTCGAGTGATCTTGATCGTACTTTTTCGTTGTCTGTTTCAAGAAACCAGTCGCTGATAAAGGTTCCTGCAAGAGCTTCAACCACAGGCCCTTGTATTCGAACCATAATGTCAACCCACTGCCCGACACCAGAATCTTTTTTGAAAAAATTTGGATCTACCATATTCTGGCTGCCGGTATAGGCAATTTTTCCATCAATAACCACAATTTTACGATGATTTCTAATATCGATACGTCTAAAAAGGGCTTTTATAAATCCGGCAGGAAGTGCCTCTTCGATTTTAACCCCAGCAGCTTTCATTTCTTTAATTTTTGAACCTTTTAAGAAATCTGAGGAGCCAATGGAGTCAATAAGGATTCTGCAGGTTACACCACGTTTTGCTGCAGCGCTAACAGCTGCGACAACTTCATCGGCTGTACCGCCCTCGTGCCAGATGTAAAATTGTAAATGACAGGTTGATTGTGCTTCATCAATGTCTTTTATGATGGAGCGCATAATTTTCTCAGGCTTTTCTATTAGTTCAAGGTGGTTCCCATCCATGGCAGGAATACCAATCAGGTTGTCTGCCTGATTATGGATGGGTTGCAGTTGAGGGTGTAACTTAGACCAGTCTACCGGTGCAATGGAAGGAAGCGATGAGAGCCATTTTTTATAATGGGCGAGAGATTTCTGAGCACGTTTAGTCCTGGTTTCACCAATCCTGTTTTCCCCAAAAAATAGGTAGATAATCGCACCTAAGAATGGCAAAAGAAGGATGACAACTAACCAGGCAAGTGTAACTCCGTATTGCCGTTGGGTCATGATTACCCGGATGGAAAGACCTAGACGAAGCAGGAGATCGGCAACAGGAATAAGGATAGTGCCTATATGTACACTCCAGTGGAGTGAATCTGTATCCATGATAATATCTCGTCTGGTGGTTGGGCACGGGAACGAAATAAGTCGTTCAGGTTATTTTGTGAACGTTCCTTAGCTGGTGTAGAATTTCTTGTTGTTATTTAAACAAATCTACTCTGCTGTGGGGAAAATGTAAAAGGTCTTATTTTTAACTGGCAATATTATTCTGGTGAGTGGTATTGTTGGGCGTCAATATATTTTATTTTTCAGGAGTATTTCTACAATGAATATCAAAGGATTTAAAACATCTGCCGTTGCTGCGGAAATTCGCTATAGTGACAGGTTGGATCTCGGACTTATCTATAGTGAGGTTCCTGCGGTTACAGCAGGGGTTTTTACAACGAATCAGGTGAAAGCTGCACCTGTTGTAATAGATCAGGCACGTTTGAAACAGGGACGAGCTCAGGCGATTCTTGTAAATAGCGGCAGTGCCAATGCATGCACCGGAAGCGAAGGTGCAGACGCAGCTTTTGCAACCAGTTCATTACTCTCTTCACGTCTTAAAATTGATGATGAAATGGTGCTTCTCTCTTCCACGGGCGTGATTGGCGAACAGTTAAATGTCTCGGCTTTTCGGGCATCCATGGACAAACTTGTTCAGAATCTGGGAGATGATAATTTTGCCGATGTTGCTAATGCCATAATGACCACGGATACCGTACCTAAGGTAGTGTGCAAGTCTGTGATGATTGGAAAGCGGGAAGTAAAGTTTATGGGTATGGCCAAGGG
Organism: Desulfocapsa sp.; assembly: GCA_022712975.1. Taxonomy (GTDB): domain Bacteria; phylum Desulfobacterota; class Desulfobulbia; order Desulfobulbales; family Desulfocapsaceae; genus Desulfocapsa. Next base: position 13,205 of record JAFLJO010000010.1, on the reverse strand, counting down.
TGCGGGAATGATTATGCCTAATATGGCCACCATGCTCTCTTTTGTTATCACCGATGCCCAGATTAGTTTTCCCGAGTTGCATGATTCATTGACAAATGCAACAAACAGAACATTCAACAGAATAACCATTGATGGCGATACCAGTACCAACGATATGGTTTTGGTAATGGCCAATGGGACTGCAGAAAATGCCTGGATTGACGAAGATAATCCCCTTGATAAGCAAGTTTTTCAGGATACCCTTGAGGGAGTGTTGATGGAACTTGCCTTAATGATTGTAAGCGATGGGGAAGGAGCAAGTAAATGCATTACCGTGCGGGTTTGTGGAGCACGGGGAGAAAAGGAAGCAGAGCAGATGGCCAGAACTGTCGCCAACTCGCCTCTTGTTAAAACTGCATTTTTTGGTGAAGATGCAAATTGGGGGCGAATTTTTGCCGCAATGGGGCGTTCTGGAGTAAGGTTTGATCCGACGCAAGCCGATATTGCTATTGGTGATGTTGTCCTTGTTCGAAATGGTCTTGCTGTTGGCCGGAAAGCCGAAGAAGCAGCCACCAGGTTATTAAAGGAAAAAAAGATCGCAGTAAGTATAGATTTAAAAGATGGAGTTGGCTGCGAAGAAGTGTATACCTGTGATTTTTCACTTGATTATGTGAGAATTAATGCAGACTACCGCTCTTAGGGCTCGGTAAGAAATTATGCTGCGGTTGCGAAGGCATAAAAATGAATGAACCTGCAGCACATTTATGACCGAAAAGTTCCAAGTTATTTCTTACCGAGCCCTTAACCCATATTCTCAACCTCCCGGAAGGATTAATATATGAATTGTATAGCAGTGTATTCAAGCAAAGGCGGAGTTGGAAAAACAGCAACGGCTGTAAATCTTGCGTATGCCTCTGCTTTTAGGGGAAAAAAAACATTGCTCTGTGATATTGATCCTCAGGGAGCCTCAAGTTATTACTATCGCATCCCAATAAAGGGAAAGTTTAATAAAAAACAATTTCTTAAAGGAAAATTTAAAAATTTTATCCAGAAAACTACTTACCCTAATCTGGATCTTTTACCTTCTCATTTTTCTTTTCGAAACCTTGACCTTGCACTTAATACTGAGGGGGACAATGAGTTGAAACAGAATTTTGCCAGTCTCAAAGATGACTATGAGGTGCTGTTTTTTGATTGCCCTCCGAGTATGACTCTACTCTCTGAAAACCTTATTATGGCAGCAGATCAGGTGGTGATGCCGGTTATACCGACAACTCTTTCAATTAGAGCACTTGCGCAATCGATGAAACTGTTTGATAAGATAGGAGCTGAACGAAAGAAACTGCGTGCTTTCTTTTCCATGGTTGAACGAAGAAAAAAAATGCATGTTGATACGGTTAGAGCTTACAGAAAGAAAAAGGTATTCTTAAAAACGCTTATTCCATATCTTGCCGATGTTGAAAAAATGGGTGTCACTCGTGAACCCGTTGCCGTTTTTCGCCCAACATCACCAGCAGCCTTTGCATACGACAGGTTGTGGATGGAAGTATGGAAACGAAGGTGTTAGCAGGTATGATATCAAGTTTAACGATTGTTTTCCCAGTGAGTAGCTACAAAAAATAATAGTCTGGATTGAAAGATTAATACGATTAAGAAATTCCCTCAAAATAGAAAAAATATATCAATGCCGGGACGTCCACGCTGCATAAAATGTGTTCACTATTTTGTGACCCATGACCCCGCTCAACCTTTTGGCTGTTGGGCCATGGGCTTTAAGTCAAAACAAAACCCTGCGACAATGGTTTTTGCATCATCAGGTCTTGAGTGTCAGCTTTTTAAGCCCAAAAAAAATAATATTTTAAAGGAATCAGACACTAGCAAAGGCGGAATATTTGCCTGAGTTATGGAGTCGTTATTATGAAATTATCTCAATTTGGTGAGCAGTTCACCAGTGGTGCAGGCATTCTCAGTTTGATGGATGATCTTGGGAATGCCCTGGCTTCCGGTGGTGCTGATATGATAATGATGGGTGGAGGAAATCCAGGTCATGTACCGGAATTCCAAAAAATCATCCAAAAACGTTTGCAGTTTCTCGCTGCTGATACAGCATCTTTTCAGAAGCTTATAGGAGTGTATGATCCACCACAGGGTGAAAAAGACTTTGTTGATGTTCTTGCAGGTCTTCTCAGTCGTGAGTATGGATGGGAGGTGGGTCCTGAAAATATCTGTCTTACCAATGGCAGTCAGGCAGGATTTTTTCTGCTTTTCAACATGTTTGCTGGGAAATGTTCAGATGGAACAGCTAAGAAAATCAGGCTTCCACTGGCTCCTGAATATATTGGTTATGCAGACCTTGGTACAAATGATGATTTTTTTGTGTCAAACAGGCCCCGCATTGAGATGCTTGAAAATAATCTTTTCAAATATCATGTTGATTTTGCCAATATAACTATTGGTCCTGAAACCGGAGCCATCTGTGTGTCAAGACCCACAAACCCCACAGGAAATGTACTTACAGATTCAGAGATTGCACAGCTGGATTTGCTGGCTAAAGAACATGATGTTCCTTTAATACTTGATAATGCCTACGGTGTACCATTTCCCGGTATTATTTATACCGAAGCAAAACCTGTCTGGAACGACAATATAATTCTTTGTCTCTCTCTTTCAAAACTTGGTTTGCCAGCAACCAGAACCGGAATTATTGTCGCTCATAAAGATATTATAAAGGCAGTATCTGGAATGAATGCCATCATGAATCTTGCAACAGGTAGCTTTGGAGCGATGCTGGCTCATGAAATTGTTGAGAGTGGCGAAATCTTAGATATCAGTAAAAACGTAATCAAACCTTTTTATCAGGAGAAAATGGAAAAGGCAGTTGCTCATTTTCATACGGAGCTTGAAGGTACACCCTATAAGATGCATAAACCTGAAGGAGCTATGTTTCTCTGGCTCTGGTTCGCAGATCTTCCCATTACAAGTCATGAGTTGTACCAACGGTTGAAGGCGAGAAATGTGCTGGTGGTATCAGGACACTTTTTCTTTCCCGGATTGGAACAATCCTGGAAACACCAGAATGAATGTATCCGGGTAACCTATTCCCAGGATGAGGAACAGGTTAAAAGAGGAATTAAGATTATTGCCGAAGAAGTAAAAAAGGCGTATGCTTGATGAGGAATCTACAAGTGTTGAGAAAAACATCTCTTATGGCAGCTATTATATCTAATGATAGCAGTCACTATTAGGGGTAATTTGAGATGGGGCGTTTCCATGGAAGGGGCAAGCTCTCCTATGTTGATGGAAGTGTAGTCACTGGTGAGTTTTACAATGATATGTTCCATGGTGATGCTGAGGAACGCGCACTAAATAACTTGAACATCTACGGAGTCTGCGCTTACCTGGAGTCTGCGCTTACCTGCCTGCCCTTTGTTCCGCCACCTGTACTTGAGAAAATTTAAAAAGAAGTTCTGATATCCTGACTGCTTATGGTGCTAAGAATGCGTTGGAGCTACAAAACAGTACACTTTAGTTTGAAAAAAGATGGTTTACTTGGAAGTTCATTTCTAGATGAGGATGAAATTGAAATTACTCTGAATGAATATGGAAAATCCGGCTGGGAACTCGTTTCTTTAATGGAAGTAACCGATGGAATTATTGCAGTATTTAAACAGCCTTTTGGTTTTGGTCTGCCTGATTTTGAAGAAGAATCTATAGAGAAAGAGCTTTCAGTAAAGGAAGAAATGATAGCAAAGCCTGCCACCATAGTTATTACAGAAGAAAACCCGAGTTTTATTTCTCCAAAACAGAAAGGGTCAGTAGAAGAGAAAACAGAAAAGAATAGTGATAAAAATGTCGATCGTGATGTTGGTGCCATCCTGATCGATTGACAGTTGTGCAAGAATGTGTTTGAGGGCTGATATGGTGGTGTGATAGAAATCGAGTAATTAAGTCCTTCGTTGTGTAGAAAATACTCACCATATGGGGAAGACTGGGTAGAAACGATACACCTTCTCAAGAAGATTTCCAGTTAGTAGTCAAATGATATTTTTAAAATATTGTAAAAACAGTATGTTGTGGTTTCTCAAGTGAGTTGGCACGTATGTTGTAATAATAAATGGAAAATGAACTTCATTTTTTTCTTCTCCTCCCCCTTAAAACCCCTCTGGTCTGTTCCGGAGGGGTTTTTTTTGATTCCGCTAAAAACATAAGATCTCCTGAACAGGGGTAATATTTACCCGAATGCTATAGAATGCCAGGAAAAAGATACCCTGTTTTAGAATTATCCCGGATACTCTAGAAAAATGATTTTTATAACATGTTTCACATTAACAAATGCTTATATCTTTGTATGTCATTGGAACGGTCATTGCAAAAGTATAAAAAAAGAGTAGCTCTATCGCTACTATCAAATTTACTCCATGGAGATTAGACAATGAAAAAAACACTTGTAATTACAGCACTGGCTTCAGTTATTGGTTTAACAGGATTTTATCAGGCTTCAGCATATAAGGGCTCTGGCGGTATGAGAGGTTGTGGTTGTAATGAACCGGCAATGGGAATGCAGGTATCTGCACAAATGGATGAGGCCACAAAAGCAAAATTTGATGTGTTTTATCAGGATACCCAAAACCTGCGTAAAAGCATTGCAGTGAAACGTGCTCAAAAAAGAGCTTTGATGAATAGTGAAGAACCAGATATCAGAAAAGTTGGTGAATTAACTGGCGAGTTGTTCGACCTGCGTGTTTCCATGCGTACAAAAGCTGAGGCTGCTGGGTTAGGTGACATTATAGGGAAGAAACGTAGTTGCGGAAAACACGACAGCCCCGGTTTTCATCATGGTAGTAAGGAAATGACGAAAGGAAAATGTGTTTCTGGTGCTGGTGGTCAAGTAACAGGTGCTAACCAGTAAATTCATCTAGGGCTGCAACAGCAAGTAAGCCGGCCTAAGTACCTTCATCAAATTCTTTCGAAGTTCTACGCTTATCTCAAAAAAAAGAGATAAGGTACAAATATGTTTTTTTAGCCCCGTCGGAATACGAACTGATGGGGCTTTTTTTTTATGACCAGATCTAGAAAACACCCTGATGTTGTACTTTTCTATTCACGAGACACAATATATAGTATGTCGTGGCTGCATTTTCTTGACAATATCCAATGGCCAAGATATAGTATTTAAATATTCAGGTGTCTGTAAAACGACTGAAAAAGGGAACTTCGTGTAAATCGAAGACGGGCCCGCCGCTGTAACCGGGGACAAAACCTGCATCGTGCCACTGATATACAATTTTTGTTTTTTTGTTTTTTGTGTATGTCGGGAAGGCGCAGGAATAGAATGATCCGGAAGTCAGAAAACCTGCCTGAGTAATAGAGGTGATGATCGTCGTGGAATATCGGTTATCTACTGATCTTGTGGATATGTAGGGACATCCCCAGGTCTGAATATATTATCAGCCTGGGAATTTTTTTATCTCGGGCGATTCAACAGGGAATACCTGAGGAGAACGAGGCTATGGTCTTACGTGAACGGAGTTTGGCTAAAATGTGTCTTTGGCAAATACGAGACTGGGATTCATTTCAGCGTATAATGCGTAATTTACTGTAATATAATTATGCTCAGACCAATGGTGGGAACCCGTCCTTGGAGATGGGTTTCTGCTGTGGGCTGGTAAAAAAAACTTCCAATCTGATACAGCAACTTAGGCACAAAAAAGTATTAAAAACAACGGAGAACCCGGATCACTTCCAAGGGGGTCTCTTTAATAATAATTTTTGTGATATTAAAAAAAGCCGTACAGGTAAATGGTTTACCTGTACGGCTTTTTTAATTTTATGGTGACCCCACGGGGAATCGAACCCCGGTTTCCGGCGTGAGAGGCCAGCGTCCTAACCGCTAGACGATGGGGCCATGATTGCGAGTGTTTTTTACCTGACTGAAGTGACCTTGTCAAGGATTTGTTAAGACTTTTGAAGAATTGTTTTTGTTTGAAGATGGGTGATTATCAATTTCCAGATGCTATTCTTGAGCCAAATAATTCGCAGTCAGCCAGCTTATTCGGAATCTTTTTAAGTGCATCAGCTGATTCCACATTTCTAATCAGTAAAGGGAGGCCATACTCAAGATCTAAAGTGTCGCACAAGCTTTTTACAGTGAGTATTGATGCATCAAAAAGTTTGTCGCCTTTTGTTGCTCCACAGGAAAGAAGGTGTCCTGTTCGTTGTTCGTTCGGACGATGCACTTTTTTTAGAAGATATTTACGAGACCATTTTGCCTGACAGCGATCAATGTAGGCTTTGATTTGGGCGGTCATTGTATAAAAATAAACTGGACTCACAAAGAATAGTCGGTCTGCTGCATCGGTTTTTGTGTACAGTTGAATCATATCATCATCTATTACACAATTTCCTGTGGATGAACAGCCGCCGCATGCCAGGCAAGGACTTATGGTCAAGTCACAAATATGGACAAATTCCACACTGTTTCCAGGTTTCTGCAAACAACCGTTTGCCACGGCTTTTGCCATTTTCGCGGAGTTTCCATTTCTACGGGGACTGCCAAGGATAAAAAGATTATGCATTTTTTTCCCTAGGCTGTTTGGGGCAACGTCCGAACAATTGACACTGCTGGCGCATCCAGTTTGAGATATCTTCGGTGAGGAATCGCGGCGCACATCGCCATGCCCAATTACCTTTGCTAGTGCCGGGACTGTTCATCTTACAATCATTACCAAAACCGAGGATATCCTGGAGTGGGAAAATTGCGTATTGGCTGATTGATGAGAGAGCAAGGTAGATAAGATCTTTATGAATTCCTGAATCATCCCTTTGTTCGTGATTGCAGTATTGCTTGAGTTCCTTACGTTTTTTTTCGTTTAGTTGATCACTCATGAACCAGCCAACGGTGGTGTCGTTGTCATGGGTTCCTGTGTAGATCACACTGTTTGGGGTTGTAAAATTAAAAGGAAGAAAGGTGTTATTCGTATTTCCATCAAATGCAAATTGAAGGATTTTCATTCCGGGGAATCCCAGTGCGTCTCTCAGAGCAATAACCTCAGGAGTTATCTCTCCCAAGTCTTCTGCTATAATTTGTAGTGGTCCAAGTGTTTTGTATATTTCCTTAAACAAATTAATCCCGGGTCCTTTGACCCATTTTCCTTTGATTGCAGTTGTATGTTTGGCAGGGATTGACCAATACGCTTCAAAGCCTCGGAAATGATCAACTCGTGCAATGTCAACTAATTGAAAGATTGCCTCAAAGCGTTTCGTCCACCATGAGTAGAGCTGCTTTTTTGTTTGTTTGTCCCTGCAGTTCCATCGATAAAGAGGATTTCCCCACCGTTGGCCTGTTTTGGAGAAGTAGTCTGGCGGCACTCCGGCAACATTTGTTGGTGCGTGTGTTTTCGAATTGAGTGCAAATATTGATTGATTGGCCCACACATCAACGCTATCCCACCCAACATAAATAGGGATGTCGCCAATAAACTGAATATTTTTATCCTTTGCCTTTTTTCGAAGTTGCTGCCATTGACGGGAAAAAATGTACTGTTCAAATGCGAAATAATGAATGCGATCCGAATTGTGTCGGACAATTTTGTTTAGTGCGGTTTGATCACGACAGGCAAGGTCTTCAGGCCAGTCAAACCATCCCTTGTCTTGTTCAAGCTCCTTGATGGTCATAAAGAGACAGTAATTCTGTAACCAGTGATTCTTTTTTTTGAATGTCAGAAAAGCTGCATCCGTTGTGTCAAATTGTTTAAATGCCGATTCAAGACAGTTGTTTTTAAAAGTAGCTACTTTACTAAACTCGGTGTGATATTCAGAAAACCCAGAGTTTGAAATATCTGTTTCCTGTAGAAGGCCATCTTCGACAAGCAACTCAAGGGAGATAAGAAGGGACGATCCTGCAAAGGCGGACGTACTCATGTAGGGGGAGTTGTCAAACACAGGGTTCGTCGGTCCTGTCGGAAGGAATTGCCAAAGTGTCTGGCCGGCATCATGAAGAAAATTAATAAATGCATAAGCAGAATATCCAATGTCTCCAATTCCATAGGGAGAAGGAAGAGAGGATATATGGGCAAGGATTCCGCTGGCTCGTTTGTTTTGCAATGTTGTCATGTCATACTCATTGTTGGGATGTGGATGGTGGATGATTTCAGATACTTTATCATTTACACAGTTAATTGGCAATCAGAGTTGCAGTACACCGGAACCCTGTCCGGGAATGGTCTTTAGGGCTCGGTAAGAAATAACTTGGACTTTTCAATTCGTAACTGTACCACATCTTCATTCATTTTTATGCCTTCCCAATCCTCACATAGCCCTGCTATGCTGCGGTTGCGAAGGCATAAAAATGAATGAACCTGCAGCACATTTACGACCGAAAAGTTCCAAGTTATTTCTTACCGAGCCCTTATCTCCAACTGTTCAGTATTTTGAAAAAATAATACTTCGAATATCAACCATATGACTGCGCTTATTGTAATAGAGCTTGATGTTTGAGAAAAAAGACATATTTTCATAGAGCCTTTAGGTAATTTTAGCCTGATAAGGTACTTATACTGGTCTACTTACTGTTCACTAGTGTTTGTAGTATGAATAGGTGTGCTATTGCATTGCATTTTGCGAGTATGTGTTGTAGACTAGAGTGTTTGTGAGGATGGGTATCCGGCGGCATTTGTGCTGCCATTTTTTATTTCAAGTATACGCTAATTCTCTTGAATGACAAATAAATGGAAGTATTCAGAAAACAGGGTGTTTTCGAATACTTTTTTTAATATTCTGTAGTTATGTAAAGGAGTAACCTCCCATTGCAGGCCGAACTTAAAGAAAATCTGCTTAAGGCTGGTGAAAAAGAAGGGTGTATCAGTTTTACAGAACTGAACCAACTGCTTCCGGATGAAATAAAAGATCCCGCCGCCATAGAAAAAGTGTTTAATTTCCTGGGTGCTCACAACATTGAAATTGTGACCCAAGACGGAAAGGATGGTGAAAGACGGACTCTTTCTGGAGAAATCTGGAAAAGAGATGATGCTGCTGGTGATGGTACCGATGTCGATGGTGCTACATCTTCCAATCAGGAAGACGAGGGCCATGATGGCGAGGAAACCACCACCACTTACCTGAGAGAAATGGGACGTTTTGATCTTCTTACTCCTGAGGAAGAAGCTAAATATTCCAGGACAATCCGGCAGGGTTTTGATTCCATCATTGAGGCCATCCGAGTTGATAAATCCGGCAAGAAGGATCTTGAGGTGCTGTGCACTCGCATTGCTCTTTGGGAGAAAAGAGATCCTACCCTTAAGCCCAAAAAACAGCAGCTTAATTTTATGCGCTATAGCGTTATATCAGCTGCTAAGAAATACTCTGAATGCCGTGAACTGATAGAATTGCAGACCAAGCTAGAGGCGTATTCCCGTTCTATAGAAGTCGCCAAAGATTGTATGATCCGTGCAAATCTTCGTCTGGTTGTATCCATCGCCAAGCGATATATGCATCAGGGCTTAACCCTTGCCGATTTGATCCAGGAAGGAAATCTTGGTCTTATGCGTGCGGTTTTCAGATTTGATTATACCAAGGGGAATAAATTCTCCACATATGCTTCTTGGTGGATTCGTCAGGCTATTACCCGTGCCATTCTTGATAAAACAAGAACTATTCGTCTACCCGTTCATTTCCTTGAGTTGCGTAGTCAGTTTTTTAAAGCTTTTTACGCATTATACAAGGAACTTGGCAGGGAACCCACACCCCTTGAAATATCCAAGAATACTGATCTGCCCATGGACAAGATCCTTGCGATCCTGGAGGCTTCAAGAGAGCCAATTTCTCTTGAAACACCGGTTGGAGATGATGATTCTACATTAGGTGATTTTCTTGAGAATCAGGAGTCACAATCCCCCTATGAGGCTGTGCAGAATCGTGAGCTTTCTGGAAGAGTTGAAGAAATTCTCTCTACATTAAGTGAGAGGGAAGAAAAAATCATTCGACTGCGTTTTGGTATTGGTGAGAAGGCAGAATATACGCTTGAAGAGATTGGGAAACGGTTTAATGTTTCCCGTGAACGTATTCGACAGATTGAGAAAAAGGCCCTAAACCGATTACGACATTCCAGTAGACGAGACAAATTGAAATTCTTTTTAGATTAATAATAATTCAATAGTAGGATCAAAGGCCGGGCTGTTCCCGGCCTTTTTTTGTGAACATGAAAAATTGTATTGAAAAAGCTGGTTTTGGCGACATTCTCGAGAAAATAGATGCTGGTGAGCGCTTGTCCTGTGACGATGGAATACGATTGTATAATTCCAACGATATCCTGTCTCTTGGATATCTGGCAAATCGTGTTCGAAATCGAATAAATGGCGATAATGCTTATTTTATTTATAATCAGCATATTAACTACTCAAATATTTGTACGAATCTTTGCAAGTTCTGTGCCTTTGGCAAAGATAAAGAGCATGAACAGGCCTACGAGATGGATCTTGAAACTGTAAAACAGAAGGTTCGAGACCGGCTTGATGAACCCATCACCGAAATTCATATGGTTGGTGGTATCCATCCTGATCTTCCATTTTCCTATTATACAGATCTGTTGAAAGGAATTAAGGAAGTTCGTCCCGATGTCCATATTCAAGCCTTCACCTGTGTTGAAATTGCCCATTTGGCCAACCTTGCCGATAAAGCAGTTGGCGAAACACTGGATATTTTAAAAGATGCAGGGCTTGGTTCAATTCCTGGCGGTGGTGCGGAAGTTTTTTCTTCACGGGTTCGTGAACTTACCTGTGAAAAGAAATTATCCGGAAAGGATTGGATTGAAGTTGCAAAAATTGCCCATAAGCATGGTTTACATACCAATGCAACCATGCTTTATGGTCATATTGAAACTATGGCAGAGCGCGTAGAACACTTGGATGCACTGCGTGTGGCACAGGATGATACCAACGGTTTTCTTGCCTTTATTCCACTTGCTTTCCATCCCAAAAATACTGAAATGTCTGATATTTCGAGAACCACCGGTATTGATGATCTGAAAAATATTGCAGTTGCCCGGCTTATGCTGGATAATTTCCCTCATGTCAAAGCATACTGGGTTATGATTGGCCCTAAGGTTGCTCAGATTGCACTTTCTTTTGGTGCAGATGATATGGATGGAACCGTGAAAGAAGAGGTTATTACACATATGGCAGGTGCCGAGACCGAGCAGGCTCTTGGTTCAAAGACTTTAGTGAAGTTGATTCATGAGGCAGGTCGCATCGCAATCGAACGTGACACTCTGTATAAAACTATTCAAATTCACGAGTAATTGCTCACAGCGTTTTTTGAAACGACTATGGTTACCCAGTGAGTGCTTACATTCACGAATAAGAGGTACGGGTTATATCTATGCAGGAAAATGAATTTACGGCAATACGAGACAAGGTTGTATCTGGCGGCAGGATCAGTGACGATGAGTTTTTAGTTCTACATGATGATGCAGACATTCACCAGCTTGGTTTTCTGGCCAATTCAATCAAAGAAAAATTACATCCTGAGAAATTTGTCACCTACGTTATAGACAGGAATATCAATTATACCGATATTTGCGTATCAGCCTGTAAGATATGTGCTTTTTTTAAGGCACCTGAAGATAAGGAAGGATATCTTTTAACTAAAGATGAGTTAGCCCTGAAAATTCAGGAGACTCAGGACTTAGGTGGAACTCAGATTCTGCTCCAGGGCGGACTGCATCCCGATCTTCCTCTTGAGTATTATGAGGATATGCTCCGCTTTATGAAGGAGACAGGGATTCATATTCATGGTTTTTCCCCTCCGGAAATACACCACTTTGCTGAAATCTCAAAGGTATCCATTATTGAAGTTATCAAACGCCTGATAGCTGCCGGGTTAGATTCCATACCTGGAGGTGGTGCCGAAATACTCTCTGATCGGGTACGTGAATCAACCGCTCCCAGAAAATGTAATGCAGATCAATGGATTGAGGTGATGGAAGAGGCTCATAAACTTGGTCTTCGAACATCTGCAACCATGATGTTTGGTCATGTTGAAACCGTTAAAGAACGTCTTGAACATCTTCGGCGTCTTCGTGAACTTCAGGATCGAACAAAAGGTTTTACTGCATTTATTCCCTGGCCATTTCAGCCAGATAATACAGCACTTATTGAACAGGCTGATATCGAAAAAACCACAGGGTTGGGATATTTGCGCATGCTTGCGTTATCACGAATTTATCTTGATAATTTTGAGAATGTTCAGGCTTCCTGGGTCACTCAGGGACCAAAGATTGCCCAACTCTCTCTCTATTTTGGTGCCAATGATTTCGGTTCGACTATGATTGAAGAGAATGTTGTTGCTGCGGCCGGCATTAATTTCAGACTCTCAGAAGAAGAAATCAGACGCCTGGTTGTTGATGCAGGGTTTGAACCCCGGCAGCGTTTAATGGATTACAGTCTGGTTTCCTGACTTTTTCTGAATTGTTATAAACGTGTCTCTTTCCTCCAAACCTCCCTTTCGTATTTACAGGGCTCCTTGGGTTGTTCCTGTAACTTCTCAGGTTGTATCTGATGGTGCCATTGTAGTAGATAATGAGACCATTGTCGCAGTTGGAGCATATTCTGATATTTCCAGACAACATCCTGATCTTTCCGTAACTGTTTGCTCAGGTGTTTTACTCCCCGCTCTTGTGAATTGTCATATCCATCTTGAACTTTCCGTGTATGGCGTCATACATCCGCCAACACAAGCCAGCAATATGTGTGATTGGATAAAAGTACTTTTACAGTCTCGTGAAAATGCGAACTTTTCCTTGGATGAAATAAGAGCCGCAGCCAAAAAAATGGCTCAGAAGCAGTACGATTCAGGTATTGGTTTAATGCTTGATGTCGGCAATATTGATATAGGAAAATTTGATTCCTGTCCCTTAGAAATACATTCTCTTTGTCTTGAAATGCTGGCCTTGATAAGGCGTCCGAAAAATAGTCCGATGTAGCCAATCGCAAACAATGCAAAACCAAGAGCAGCAATAAGAAAAACGACATTAGCGCCTGAATTAGACGACTTCCCAGAACTTCTTGACGAGAACCGTGCGCCTCGATGGGAGCGTCCAAGGATTCTCATCAAAATATATCCTAGCTGACCAATTACCAGAATCCCAGCAAGTACACCCATCAGTCGAACATTGATGCTCATATCGGAATTGAAGATATGACTGAACTCATGACCAACTACGCCTTGTAGTT